>NZ_JBGOGX010000042.1:0-19237 GCF_054788455.1 Pseudomonas sp. ZL2
GGGACAATACCCCTTGGCGAGTGCAAACAGCCTGATCAAGACAGTTGCTCCCACAAGATCTGGGTTCACTCGATTCCTGTGGGAGCTGGCATTGCCAGCGATCAGCAGTGCTTTATTCCACTGTAGCTTTTTTCACTTTGTTCGAGGCCGACCAGACGCGGTAACGTACTTCAACGCCTTCCGGCACGTACACCACCACCGGCAACTTGCTGTTGTAACGCAGCATAAAACCTTCGCCGACCACCGGCACGAATGCCTGTTTTTTCTTGCCGTCCGGGCAGGCCATCAAGGTCGAGGCCGGGCCCATGACTTTTTCCAGACGGTAGTAGTTGTAACCCCAACCTTGCAGGGTCTGCTCTTCGAGGTTGCCGCCCAGGTGCTGGCGGTTGCAGTCGACTTCCAGTTGCTTGCCAGCCAGCACTTCGAGTTTGTAGGCCGACTCGTCAGCCTGCTTTGGCAGGTGGATCACCTGGCGGGTAAAGCCTTTTTCGGCCTCGGGGTAGGGCGCCACGTCCTTGAGGCTGGCGGCCTGTACCGAAGTACCGACTGCCAGGGTCAGGGTGAACAACGCGGTGAGGGAGAGTGGGCGCATAAGGCCTCCTTGCAGGTCAAAAAACACGATGCCGCAGCCAGGTTGCCAGGCTGCCCGTCACTGGGCCAGCCAGCCGCCATCGATGTTCCAGGCAGCGCCACGAACCTGACTGCCAGCCTCGCTACAGAGGAACAATACCAGCTCACCCAGGTGTTCGGGAGTGACGAAGGCCAAAGACGGCTGCTTCTCGGCCAGCAGATCGTGCTGGGCCTGCTGCGGATCGACACCGTTGGCGGCACGGTCATCGATCTGTTTCTGCACCAGCGGCGTCAGCACCCAACCCGGGCAAATCGCGTTGCAGGTAATGTTGCTGGTGGCGGTTTCCAGCCCGACCACCTTGGTCAGGCCCACCACCCCGTGCTTGGCCGCCACATACGCAGCCTTGCCGGTGGAGCCGACCTGGCCGTGCACCGACGCGATGTTGACGATCCGCCCCCAGTTGCGCGCGCGCATGCCCGGTAGCACCAGGCGGGTACCATGGAACACGGCCGACAGGTTGACGGCGATGATCGAATCCCAGCGCTCCACCGGGAAGTCTTCGACCGCCGCCACATGCTGGATGCCGGCATTGTTGACGAGAATGTCGACGCCGCCGAACTCGCGCATCGCGTAGGTGAACAGGTCCTGGATTTGCGCCACGTCGCTGAGGTCCGCCGGGTGATGGCCGACCCGGGTACCGTGGCGGGCGACTTCGGCAATCGCCGCGCTGGCATCGCCAAAGCCATTGAGGATCAGGTTGGCGCCGGCCTTGGCCAATACCTGGGCGATGCCCAGGCCGATGCCGCTGGTAGAGCCGGTGACGACTGCTGTCTTGCCGATGAGACTCATAGGGTGCTCCTTAAACGATACCGGTGGCATAGAACGTAGCAATCACCACGAACACCGCCAGGGTCTTGATCAGGGTAATGCCGAAAATATCCTTGTAGGCCTCGCGGTGGGTCAGGCCGGTGACCGCCAGCAGGGTGATCACCGCGCCGTTGTGCGGCAGGGTGTCCATGCCGCCGCTGGCCATGGCTGCGACCCGGTGCAGCACTTCAAGGGGAATGTTGGCGGCGTTGGCGGCGGCAATAAAACTGTCGGACATCGCCGCCAGGGCGATGCTCATGCCGCCGGAAGCGGAGCCGGTGATACCGGCCAGCAAGGTCACGGTAATCGCTTCGTTGACCAGCGGGTTAGGGATGGCCCGCAGTGCATCGGCCAGCACCAGAAACCCCGGCAGCGAGGCGATCACCGCGCCAAAGCCATATTCGGAGGCCGTGTTCATCGCTGCCAGCAAGGCGCCGCTCACCGCGCTTTTGCTGCCCTCGGCCAGGCGGTTCTTGATCGCGCCGAAGCCTGCCACCAGCACCAGCAGGATGCCCAGCAGCAACGCCGCTTCCACCGCCCAGATCGCCGTGAGCTTGGCGATATCGGTCTGCACCGGCGTGCTCATGCCCGGCAGGCTGAGGCTATGGGTCTTGCCGTACCAGGCCGGAATCCAGTGGGTGAACAGGAGGTTCATCACCCCCACCAGCAGCAGCGGCGACAACGCCAGCAGCGGGTTGGGCAGGGTGAGGTCGGCGGCGGTTTCCGGCTCGTTGCGCAGCTCGCTGCCATAGCCTTCACCGGCGCGCTGGGCCTTGTTGCGCTGGCGCTGCAGGTAGAGCATGCCGGTGCAGAACACGAACAGGGTGCCGATCAGGCCCAGCCAGGGCGCGGCCCAGGCGGTGGTGTTGAAGAAGGTGCTGGGGATGATGTTCTGGATCTGCGGGGTGCCGGGCAGCGCATCCATGGTGAAGGAAAACGCCCCCAGGGCGATGGTGGCCGGGATCAGGCGCTTGGGGATATTGCTCTGGCGGAACATCTCGGCGGCAAACGGGTACACCGCAAACACCACCACGAACAGCGACACACCGCCGTAGGTGAGCAGGGCGCAGACCAGCACGATCACCAGCATCGCCTGACGGGTGCCGAGCAGGCGGATGGCGGCGGCGACGATCGAGCGCGAGAAGCCCGATAGCTCGATCAGCTTGCCGAACACGGCGCCGAGCAGGAACACCGGAAAGTACAGCTTGATGAAGCCGACCATCTTTTCCATGAACACCCCGGTAAAGGCCGGGGCGACCGCGGAAGGGTCAGTCAACAGCACCGCGCCAAGGGCGGCAATGGGGGCGAAGAGGATAACGCTATAACCACGGTAGGCAGCCAGCATCAACAGCGCCAGGGCTGCCAGGGCGATGATCACACTCATCGAGTGTCTCCTTGGGTGCATCTTGTTTTTGTTGGTTAGGAGGAGATAGCGGGAATCGTGCCATGTTTATAAGCTATTGAATTTAAAGGTAAAAAGTGAATTCTTTAATGGATTCAATTGAATTTGTCTCTATGTTGAGACAAGCCCTGTGGGAGCCGGCCTTGCCGGCGATGGGCTGCAACGCAGCCCAAAGCCTGGCAAGGCTGCGCCTTGCATCGCCGGCAAGGCCGGCTCCCACAGGGATAGGCATAAGTCTCTAATAAGAGACTTGATTCCAGTTATTGGGACTTGATTCCCAGCGCCACCAGTTTCTTGTACAGCGTCGACCGCCCCAACCCCAGCTGCCGCGCCGCTTCCGGTACATTCCCGGCACAGCGCGCCAGGGTGTTTTCGAGTAACTGCCGCTCAAACTCGGCACAGGCCTGTTTATAGTTCACTTGCGGCGCCTGGACCTGCAGCGGCGCCAGGTTGCCCAGCGCCGCCTGCACATCCCGCACCCCCAAACGCAATTGATCCGTCAGCAAGGTCGTTCGTTCCAGCACATTGCGCAGCTCACGGATATTGCCCGGCCAGGCATGCCGGGCCAGCAGCGCCTGGGCTTCATCTTCCAGCTCGTGCTGGCTGCCCAGCTCTTCAAGAATGGCTTCGCTCAGTGCCGGCAAATCGTCCAGCCGCTCACGCAACGGCGGCACCTGGATCGGCAGCACATTGAGCCGGTAGTACAGGTCGGCACGGAACTCGCCACGGGCCATGGCCGCCTGCAGGTCGGTGGAGGTCGCGGCGATGATCCGCACATCGCTCTGGATCATCTGGTTGGAACCCACCGGCTCGTATTCCTTTTCCTGCAGCACCCGCAGCAACTTGCTTTGCAGGGGCAAGGGCATGTCGCCGATCTCATCGAGGAACAAGGTACCGCCCTCGGCAATCTGCAATTTGCCCGGGCGGCCCTTGCGCTCGGCACCGGTAAAGGCACCCGGGGCGGTACCGAAGAACTCGGCTTCGAGCAGGGTTTCGGGAATCGCCGCACTGTTGATGCTGACAAACGCCTTGTGCGCCCGCGGCGAGGCAGCATGGATGGCGTGGGCCAGCAGCTCCTTGCCGGTGCCGGTCTCGCCCAGCAGCAACACCGGGGAATCACTGCTGGCGCCACGCCGGGCGCGGCGCTTGACCTCAAGGCTGGCGGCGCTGGTGCCGATGAACTGGGCAAAGCTGTATTTGGCCTGGCGGGCGCGCAGCAACGAGCGGGTCGAGGCCAGTTCCTGCTGCATGCTGGCGTAGCGCTTGAGCAGCGGCGAGAGGCTGCGCAGCTCGTCGAACAGGGCAAAACCGATGGCGCCGATCAGCTTGCCGGCAGCGTCGTGCACCGGCAGGCGCATCACTACCAGCGGCTCCTTGGGGGTGTCGAGCATGTCCAACAGGATCGGTCGGCCGTTGTTCACCACGTCGCGCATCAGGCTGCCGGGGATGACACTTTCGCACGGTTGGCCGATGGCGCTGCTGGCGTCTTCAAGGCCAAAGCGCCGGGCATAGCGCTCGTTCATCCAGACGATGCGCGCATCACGGTCGACGATGATCGTGCCTTCGCTGGACTGCTCGATGATCTCGAACAGCGAACGAATCGCCAGCAGGCGCACCTGCTGATAGTCCTTGAGGCTGTCACTGTCCTGCATGGGCCGCTCCGCCGGAGTAAAGGCTGCGATTATGCCCGTGGATCGAAGGCTTCGCGCAAGGCATCGCCTATGAACACCAACAGCGACAATATCAATGCCAGGGCAAAGAACGCGGTAAAGCCCAGCCACGGAGCCTGCAAATGCTGCTTGCCCTGGGTCACCAGCTCACCCAGCGACGCGCTGCCGGCCGGCATGCCGAAGCCGAGAAAATCCAGGGCGGTGAGGGTGGTGATCGCGCCGGTAAGGATGAACGGCAGGTAGGTCAGGGTGGCGTTCATGGCGTTGGGCAGGATGTGCCGCAGGATCACCCAACGGTCCGGCAGGCCCAGGGCGCGGGCGGCCAGCACGTACTCGAGGTTGCGTCCACGGAGGAACTCGGCGCGCACCACATCCACCAGCGCCAGCCAGGAAAACAGCGCCATGATCCCCAGCAGCCACCAGAAATTCGGCTCGACAAAGCCGCTGAGGATGATCAGCAGATACAACACCGGCAGGCCCGACCAGACTTCCAGCAGACGCTGCCCGATCAGATCGACCCAACCGCCGTGGTAGCCCTGCAAGGCGCCGGCGGCGATGCCGATCAGTGTGCTGATCGCCGTCAGCGCCAGGGCAAACAGAATCGATACCCGGGTGCCATACAGTACCCGCGCCAGCACATCCCGGGCCTGGTCGTCGGTGCCCAGCCAGTTGACCGCAGACGGCGGGCTGGGTGCGGGTACCAACAAATCGTAATTCGGCGTATCGGCGCTGAAGGGCACCGGTGCAAACAGCATCCAGCCGCCCTGACCCTCGATTAGCTGGCGTACGTACTGGCTGCGATAGTCCGGCTGAAACGGTAGCTGGCCGCCGAATTGCTGTTCGCTGTAGCGCTTGAATGCAGGGAGATACAGCTGGCCCTGATAGCCCAGCAGCAACGGCTTGTCGTTGGCCACCAGTTCCGCGCCCAGGCTCACCAGCAGCAACAAGGCAAACAGCCACAGCGAAACCCAGCCCCGGCGATTGCGCCGAAAGCGCTGCAGGCGCCTGCGCGAAACCGGCGACAGGCTGAACATCAGTGCGCCCTCGTGGCAAAGTCGATGCGCGGGTCGACCAGGGTGTAGCACAGGTCACCGATCAGCCTCACCAGCAGGCCGAACAGGGTGAAGATGAACAGCGAGCCGAACACCACCGGATAATCCCGCGACACTGCCGCCTCGTAGCTCATGCGCCCCAGGCCGTCGAGGGAGAAAATCACCTCGATCAGCAGGGAGCCGGCGAAGAACACGCTGATCAGCGCCTGGGGAATGCCGGCCACCACCAGCAGGATGGCATTGCGAAACACATGCCCATACAGCACCCGCTGCTCGCTCAGCCCCTTGGCCCGGGCGGTGATCACGTACTGGCGGGTGATCTCGTTGAGAAAGGCGTTTTTGGTCAGCAGGGTCAGCGTGGCAAAACCGCCGATCACCAGCGCACCCACCGGTAGCACCAGGTGCCAGAAGTAGTCGGCGATCTTGCCCAGCAGGCTGAGCTGGCCGAAGTCTTCCGAAACCAGCCCGCGCACCGGAAACCAGTTCAGCGAGGTACCGCCAGCAAACAACACGATCAGCAGCAGGGCGAACAGGAACGAAGGCAGGGCATAGCCAATGACGATCAGGCTGCTGCTCCAGGCATCGAACGCCGTGCCGTGGCGCACCGCCTTGCGGATCCCCAAAGGAATCGACACCAGGTAGGTGATCAACGTGGCCCAGAAGCCGAGCGACAGGGTCACCGGCATCTTCTCCAGGATCAGGTCGGTAACCTTGGCGCCGCGAAAGAAGCTGGAACCGAAGTCCAGCCGGGCATATTGGCTGAGCATCAGCCACAGGCGTTCGGGCGCGGACTTGTCGAAGCCGTACTGGCGCTTGATGTCTTCCAGCAACTTGGGGTCCAGGCCGCGGCTGGCGCGCGAGCTGGCGTGCAGGGTTTCGGCGCTGGCCCCGGGCGCACCGCCGCCAATGCCCTGCAGGCGCGCAACCGCCTGCTCGACCGGGCCGCCCGGCGCGGCCTGGACGATGACGAAATTGACCAACAGGATGATCAACAAGGTCGGGATGATCAGCAGCAGACGGCGCAGGATGTAGCCGATCATGGCGGGCTCCCCAGGCGCTCGGCCATCTGCGCGTTGGTCAGCGGCGTCGGGCTGACTTCCCACCAACTGTCCAGGCCTTCGTCGTAGCTCGGCTGCACCTTGGGCAGGCCGAAGCGGTTCCACCAGACGGTGGATGAGCCAGGCGGGTAATAGTTGGGGATCCAGTAGTAGTTCCAGCTCAGCACCCGGTCCAGGGCATGGGCATGGTGGAGCATGTCGGCCTTGCTCGCCGCCTTGACCAGGCCGTCGAGCAGGCGGTCCACCGCCGGGTCCTGCAGCACCATGTAGTTGTTCGAGCCGGGGTCGTTGGCTGCCGCCGAGCCAAAATAGTTGTACAGCTCAAGCCCCGGCGACGGCGACACCGGGTAGCCGGTGACGATCAGGTCATAGTCGCGGGCCATCAGCCGGTTGACGTACTGCGAGGCGTCGATGCGGCGGATCTCCAGGGTGATGCCGATCTGCGCCAGGTTGCGCTTCCACGGCAGCAGCAGGCGTTCGAAGCCGGCCTGGCCATTGAGGAAGGTGAACGTCAGCGGTTCCCCCTGGGCGTTGACCAACTGATCGCCCCGGGGTTTCCAGCCAGCCGCCTCGAGCAGTGCCAGCGCTTGCAGTTGCTTGTCGCGAATCAGCCCCGAACCGTCGGTGCGCGGCGCTTCGAACACCTGGTTGAAGACCTCGTCGGGCACCTGCCCGCGCAACGGTTCGAGCAACTTGAGCTCCTGCACATCGGGCACGCTGCGCGCCGCCAGGTCACTGTTGGCGAAAAAGCTCTGCTGGCGAATGTACAGGTTGCGCATCATCTGCCGGTTGCTCCACTCGAAGTCCCACAACAGCGCCAGCGCCTGGCGTACCCGGCGGTCCTTGAACACCGGGCGCTGCAGGTTGAAGACAAATCCCTGGGCGGTCTGCGGCGCATCCTTGGCCAGGTGCGCGCGTTGCAGGCGGCCATCGTCCAGGGCCGGGCTGGCATAGCCGAGGGTATAGGCGGTGGCGGAGAACTCGCGGTTGTAGTCGAAGCCGCCGCCGCGCAGCACCTGGCGCGCCACTTCGGTGTCGCCGAAGTATTCGATGCGCAATTGGTCGAAGTTGTAGCGGCCACGGTTGACCGGCAGGTCGCGGCCCCACCAGCTTTTGTCGCGCTCGAAAGTGATGCTGCGGCCGTTGTCGACCCGGCCGACCTTGTACGGGCCGCTGCCCAGCGGTGCTTCGAAGCCGGCACCATTGGCAAAGTCGCGGTCCTTCCACCAGTGCTCGGGCAGTACCGGCAAGGTCGCCAGGTCCAGGGGCAGCGTGCGGTTCTGGTTGCTTTTGAAGTGGAAGATGATCTGCCGCGGGTTCTCTACCGTGACCTCATCAACATCGGCGAATTGAGTGCGGTACCTGAGATTGCCCGCACGCATGAACAGCTCGAAGGTGTAGCGCACATCCTCGGCGCGGATCGGCTGGCCATCGGCAAAGCGTGCTCGAGGGTCAAGATAGAAGCGCAGCCAGTGCCCGTCGGGATCGCGTTCAAGCTTTTGCGCCACCAGCCCATACACCGTGTAGGGCTCGTCCTGCGAGCGCACGGCCAGCGGTGAGTACAGCCAGCCATCGACCTCGGCAACGCCGATGCCCTTGTCGATATAGGGAATGAGGTGGTCGAACTGGCCGATCTCGATGGCCGAGCGGCGCAACGTTCCGCCTTTCGACGCGTTGGGATTGGCGTAAGTGAAGTGCTGGAAGCCGGCCGGGTAACGCGGCGCTTCACCGTAGACGGTCAGGGCGTGAACGGGTGCTGACGTGGCGGCGCATGACCAGGCAAGTGCCAGGCCGAAGACGAACAACAGGAAGGGGAAGGGAGCAATTCGCAAGCGCCTGACCACCTGAACCACGACTGTGGCTGAAGCTTAGCAGGTCACTCGGGTGAACAAACCGGCCCTGAGGGCCGGCTTGTCAGCCAGCGATCAATCCTGACGGCTGGTCACTTCCAGCAGGTGATAACCGAACTGGGTTTTCACCGGGCCTTGCACGGTGTTGACCGGTGCGCTGAACACCACGGTATCGAACTCTTTGACCATCTGGCCCGGGCCGAACGAGCCCAGGTCGCCGCCCTGGCGGCTCGATGGGCAGGTGGAGTTGGCCTTGGCGATTTCGGCGAAATCGGCGCCAGCTTCGATCTGGGCTTTCAGTTCATTGCACTTGTCTTCAGTGGCAACCAGGATGTGACGGGCAGTGGCTTTGGCCATGGGAGTGGCTCCTTGGGGTAAAACCCCAAGCCTAACGCAAATGAGGGTTGGCTGATAGTAATCGCGGGGCAAGTGGGAGGGGCGGTGCGGCGACCCGACTTGCCCCGCGATAAGGCTCACAACCGCTCAGCCGCCTCACGCAGCAAACGTTCGGTCGAATCCCAGCCCAGGCAACCATCGGTAATCGACACACCGTATTTCAGCGGCTGCGCGCCCAGCGCCTGGCAGCCGTCGAACAGGTGGCTCTCAAGCATCATGCCGACCAGCGAGGTGTCGCCCTGCAGGCGCTGCTCGAGCACGTCGTTGAACACCGCCGGTTGGCGCAATGGGTCCTTGCCGCTGTTGGCGTGGCTGCAATCGACCATGATGCGCGCCGCGACCCCGGCCTTGGCCAGGCCCTGGCGAGCCAGGGCGATACTTTGCGGGTCGTAGTTCGGCCCCTTGTTGCCGCCGCGCAGCACCAGGTGGGTGTCGGCGTTGCCCAGGGTTTCGACAATCGCCGGGTAGCCTTGCACGTCCATGCCGAAATGCCGATGACTGTGGGCGGCGCTGCGGATCGCGTCGCAGGCGATGCCAACGCCGCCGTCGGTGCCGTTCTTGAAACCGACCGGCAGGCCCAGGCCGCTGACCATCTCGCGGTGAATCTGCGATTCGGTGGTGCGCGCACCAATCGCCGCCCAGCTCAGCAGGTCATCGAAGTAGCCGGCCGCCATCGGCTGCAGCAGCTCGGTGGCTACCGGCAGGCCGCATTCGAGCATGGCCAGCATCAGCCCGCGGGACAGCGCGATGCCGCCGTGCATGTCGTCGCTGCCATCCAGGTGCGGATCGTAGGCCAGGCCTTTCCAGCCGACGGTGGTGCGCGGTTTTTCCACGTAGGCGCGCATCACCAGGAGCATCTTGTCACTGACCTCAGCAGCCAGGCGCGCCAGACGCTGGGCGTATTCGCGGGCCGAGCGGGGATCGTGCAGCGAGCAAGGGCCGACGATCAGCAGCAGGCGCTTATCTTTGCCGTCGAGAATGGCGCGTACGGCCTGGCGATGGGCTTCGACCTGGGCGGCGAGGGCGGGGGACAGCGGCATTTGCTGCTTGAGCAGCAACGGGCTCGGCAGACGTTGGCTGACAGCGCTGTTGGCAGCGCAAGGTTCGGACAGTGGCAGAGCGAGGGTGGACGATTGCATGTTCTGGATTCCTGGGCGGCTGGCGGGGTCTGGCCCGCGCTGTCGGCCCTATCGAGGTGTTCGACAGTTGGCCGGATTGACGTCATGTGTGTGCGTGCCACCAACAAGTGACCGATCGGAGGCGGCAGGCTGGCCCGAACGGGATTGGCTAAATCGCCAGAAGCTGAAGCGTTGGTAACGGTGGTAGGTGGCGTAGTTCATGTTCTGTTCCTCAATGTAATTCGGTAATTGCCGGGGCCTTGAAACGCAAAACCCCCGGTCGGGGGGCCGACCGGGGGTTGAGTATTCTCGTGTTCGGCGGCCCCTTGAAAGTGGGCGCCGGTGTGGGTATCAGCGGCGCCTGTGGCTAAACCAATACCCAAAATAAAACGCTGCCGGGGAGGCGGTCGCGCACTCGACAGCCGCCACAGGGCGCGACAGGCGACCGGTGCTGCAAGCGTGAGTGAGGGGTGTGTGCGACATATGACTCTCCAGTTGATGTTCCCGAGCTTACTTCAGGCCTTGCCAAGGTTTCAATGGCTAATTTGCATGAATGCGATATGCCAGGGCTATCGCCGCAGGTAGGCGGTGAAGTCGATGTCGCCGGCACTGAGGATCGCCTGCACGCGGTTGTGCACATTGAGCTTGCGCAGAATCGCCGACACGTGAGCCTTGACCGTGGTTTCGGCGATGTCGAGGTTGTAGGCGATCTGCTTGTTCGATTCACCCTTGGTCATGCGTTCGAGCACCAGCAATTGCTTGCGGGTCAGGGCTTGCAGCAGTTCCGGGGCAAAGCCCTGGTGTTCGCCATGGCTGCGCCGGCTGCTACTTTTCTGGGTGCGGATGATGTCCGGTGGCAGGTAGACGTTGCCGTTGAGGATCTGCTCGATGGCCTCGGTCATCTGCGAGCGCGGCGAGGACTTGGTGATAAAGCCGACGGCGCCGTAAGTGATGGCCTGCAGTACCACCTGCTTGTCCTGTTCGGCCGAAACGATCACCACCGGGATGGTCGGCGCCTCGTTGCGCAGGTTGATCAGCCCGCCCAGGCCGTGCATGCCGGGCATGTTCAGGTCGAGCAGGATCAGGTCGAGGTCATCGTGATCGCCGGTGATCGCCAGGGCGCTGTCGAGGTCGGCGGTTTCCATCACCTCGCTGCCGGGAAAGCCGTCGCTGATGACATTGTGGATGGCCTCGCGAAACAACGGGTGGTCGTCGGCGATCAGGATCTTGTACATGGCTTTGCACCTTATTGTTGTGGTTGTGCTGCACCCCTGTATTACAGGCCAGGTGCAACGCTTTGGGAATGCGACCATCGACAAGCAAAACAGTACCAAAGTAGTAGTCGGGCGCCCAGATGGGCGATCTAGCATGGGGAAACCCCGCAGGAGCACGTTGAGATGGCCATTTTACTGGTCGATGATCACCCCATGCTGCGTCTGGGCCTGGCCGCTGCGCTGCAACAGGGCCTGGAGGGCATGGCGATCATTGAGGCGGCCAGCGGCGAAGAGGCCCTGCACAAGGTCGGCGAGCAGTTGCCGGGGCTGGTGATCATGGACTTCGACCTGCCCGGGATCAGCGGCCTGGAAACCACCCGGCGCCTGCGCCAGCGCCTGCCGCAACTGCGTGTGCTGTTTTTCAGCGAGCACACTGACCTGGGCCTGGTGCGCCAGGCCATGGAGGCGGGCGCCTGTGGCTTTCTGTCCAAGGCAGCGGGGCCTGCGGTGTTGCTGGAAGCCGTGCGCCGGGTGCTGTCCGGGCATGCCTACATCGAACAGGCATTGGCCACCGACCTGGCCTGCCAAGGGCGTCATACCCGCGTGCAAGGCCTGACCCCGCGCGAAACCGAAATCTTCCTGATGCTGGCCAAGGGTACGCCGACCCGGCTGATCGCCGAGCAGTTGTGCATCAGCGCCAAGACTGTGTCCAACTGCCTGACCCTGCTCAAGAGCAAACTGCAGGTCGCCTCCCAGGCCGAGATGGTGCACCTGGCGATCGAGGCGGGCCTGTTGCGCATTGCCGCTTAATCCCAGGTTTTCGGGCAACCCTGGCAGCCTTCCATGTTGCTGTCCTGAAAGTTGGCGTAGTGCTGACGGCTGCCGCGCAGGTCGGCCTGTTCCAGGTTGCTTTCGCCGAACTTGGCTTCCTGCAGGTTGGCGTCGGCAAGGTTGGCGCCCTTGAGGTCGGCCTTGCTCAACCAGGTCATTTCCAGGTCGGCGGCCTGCAATTTGCTGTTGTGCAGTTTGGCCCCGGAGAGGCGGGCGAACTCCAGGTAGGCGGCGCTCAAGTCGGCGTTCTCGAAGTTGGCGCCCTGGGCGAACATGCCCCAGGCTTGTACGGCAACCAGCTTGGCGTCACGCAGGTCGGCCAGGCGCAGGTTGCTTTGCTGCAGGCTGGCACGGGTGAGGTTGGCGCCTTGCAGCTGGGCCTTTTCCAGGTTGGCCAGGTCCAGGCGCGCATGACGCAAATTCGCCCCGCGCAGGTCGGCACCGACCAGGTTCATCTTGCGCAGGTCCTGGTTGCTCAGGTCGGCGTTGCGCAGGTTGGCGTTGGGGCACTGGCTTTCCTGGGCGATGGTGCAGCCGTTGATGGTCAAGGGAGTGTCGTCATCGGCGAGGGCGGGGGTGCAGGCCAGGGTGAGCAGTAGCGGGAGGTATTTCATGGGGATCTCCTGGGGCTGGGCGATAGCAATCGCTGGCAAGCCAGCTCCCACAGGATTTGGTATGCACCGATCCACTGTGGGAGCCGGCCTTGCCGGCGAGAGGGCGTCAAATCAGCGCTGGGCTGTCTTGGTGTCCCAGGCCGGGATCTTGAACACCCAGAACGAGCCACCCTGAGCCACCGGCTTGGTCAGCTCGGCCATGTCGCCACCCCACAGCGGTACCGCGCCGCCATAGCCGACCGTCACGCCGATGTACTGCTCACCGTCCTGTTCCCAGGTGATCGGCGGCGAGACGATGCCGCTGCCGGTCTGGAATTTCCACAGCTCTTCGCCCGTCTTGGCGTTGAAGGCCTTGAAGTAGCCGTCACCGGTGCCGGTGAACACCAGGTTGCCCTTGGTCGCCAGCACCCCGGCCCACAGTGGCAGGCGCTCCTTGTGCTCCCAGACCATCTTGCCGGTGGTCGGGTCCATGGCCCGCAGCGAGCCGACGTGATCCTCGTACATGCGCTTGATGCGAAAACCCATGCCCAGGTAGGCCGAACCTTTCTTGTAGTTGACCTCTTCGGTCCAGTATTCCTCTTTCCACTGGTTCGACGGCACGTAGAACAGGCCGGTGTCCTGGCTGTAGGCCATGGGGTTCCAGTTCTTGCCACCGAGGAACGGCGGCGACACTTCCACTGGCTTGCCCTTGGTCTGCCCTGGCTCGGGCTTGGCCGGGCGCTGGCCGGGGTTTTCTACCGGGCGGCCGGTCTTGAGGTCGATATGGCTGGCCCAGGTGATGTTGTCGGCGAACGGGAAGGCGTTCTTCAGCTTGCCGTCGGTGCGGTCGACGACGTAGAAGAAGCCGTTGCGGTCGGCATGGGCGGTGGCCTTGTACTGCTTGCCGTCCTTGTCCTTGTAGTCGAACAGCACCAACTCGTTGTTGCCGGAGAAGTCCCAGGCGTCATTGGGGGTGTGCTGGTAGAACCACTTGACCTCGCCGGTGCTCGGGTCGACACCGACCTGGCCGGAGGTGTAAAGGCTGTCGTAGTCGTGCGGGTTGCCGTCTTTGGACGTGCGCGCCCAGGTGTTCCAGGGGCCTGGGTTGCCGGCGCCGACGATGATGGTGTTGGTCTCGGCATCGAAACTTGCGCTTTGCCACGGGGCACCGCCGCCATGGCTCCAGGCCTCGACCTTGCCGGTCTCGGTGGTCGGGTCGTTGGGCCAGGATGGCGCCTTGACGTCGCCGGTGGGGGTACTGTCCTTGCCGTTCAGGCGGCCCATATGGCCTTCGACGAAGGGCCGCATCCATACCTCGTCACCGGTCTCCGGGTCGCGGGCATACAACTGGCCGACCACGCCGAACTCATCGCCGGAGCTGCCGTGAATCAGCAGCACCTTGCCACTCTTCTGGTCCTTGATCAGGGTCGGGGCGCCGGTCATGGTGTAGCCAGCGCTGTGGTCGCCGAACTTCTTCTTCCACACCACCTTGCCGGTGTCCTTGTTCAGGGCAATGACCTGGGCATCGAGGGTGCCGAAGTAGATCTTGTCGCCATAGATGGCGGCGCCGCGGTTGACCACGTCGCAGCACGGGCGAATGTTGTCCGGCAGGCGATGGTTGTAGGTCCACAGGCGCTTGCCGGTCTTGGCGTCGAGGGCAAATACCCGCGAGTAGGAGCCGGTGACGTAGATCACCCCGTCATTGACGATGGCCTGGGACTCCTGGCCGCGCTGCTTCTCATCACCAAAGGAGTACGACCAGGCCGGGGTCAGCTTGAACACGTTCTGGTCGTTGACCTGGGCCAGCGGGCTCCAGCGCTGGGCATTGGTGCCCATGCCGTACTGCAGCACGTTGCCGGTGCTCTTGTGGTCGTCGGCGATGTCTTCCCAGCTCACCGGTTTTGCCAGGGCATGCGGGGCCAGGGCCAGGCTGCCGAGCAGGAGGACGGTGTGCACGGCGGCAGACAGCGGAGAAAGGGCGGCGGGTAACGATCTTATTGTCATGGTTGGAGTTCCCAATGAAGGTTTTGGCCTGCATAGCCTGGAACGCCAAGGGTGGGATCGATACGGAAAATCTCCCGGCTTTCACGGGAGAATTTCCCAAGCCGGACATGATTTGGCACTGCCCCACAAGCGCTACTACCAAGGGAGGAGGCTGCGACCACCAAAGCAGCATGGGGCCCTTGCCAGGGCCTTCCTAAGATGCCGGCACAACCTTTCAGCCGAGAGGTTCTTGCGTGCAAACAGCAGTCGAGGGCAGAACAATGAAAACAGCAAAACACGCCTGGTTGAGCCTGATCGTCGGTGTCGGCCTGATGAGCAGCGCCGGGGCTTTCGCCCATGGCAACGTCACGCCGACCGCGGTCAATACCGGCAACCTGGAAAAGCTCGGTGATCAGTGGCGCGCAGAAAACCCTTACCGCAACAGCAAGGACCACGACGAGGCGGTGTCGATCGGCGCTTCGGCCTATAACCAGAACTGCGCCGCCTGCCACGGCCTGGAGGCCAAGTCCGGTGGCATCGCGCCGGACCTGCGCCTGCTCGATGAAGGCGCCGCCGGTGATGAATGGTTCGTTGAGCGGGTGCGCAATGGCGCGGTACGCGATGGCCGGGTGTACATGCCGAAGATGGCCGACTACCTCAGCCAGGAGGCGTTATGGGCAGTGCGCAGCTACCTCGACAGCGTGCACGTCGAGGAGTGACTGTAGGAGCGGGCTTGTCCCGCGATGCGATATCACGGTTGAATCGCTATCGCGGGGCAAGCCCGCTCCTACAGTAGGCCGTGTTTACAAGGTGTAGTGCTTCAACTCCCGGGCAATCAGCATGCGCTGGATCTCGCTGGAGCCTTCGTAGATCTGGGTAATGCGCGCATCCCGGTAGTAGCGCTCGACCGGGTAGTCCTCCAGATACCCATAACCGCCATGCACCTGAATCGCCTTGGAGCACACCCGCTCGGCCATTTCCGAGGCGAACAGCTTGGCCTGTGAGGCTTCACTCAGGCATGGCTTGCCGGCGCTACGCAGGCGCGCGGCGTGGAGGATCAACAGCCGTGCGGCGTTGATCTGCACCTGCATGTCGGCCAGCAGGTTGGCGATGCTCTGGTGCTCGTTGATCGGCTTGCCGAACTGGATGCGGTCACGCGAATACACCAGCGCCGCCTCGAACGCCGCGCGGGCAATGCCCAGGGCCTGGGCGGCGATGCCGATACGCCCGCCTTCGAGGTTGGACAGGGCAATGGCCAGGCCCTTGCCGCGTTCGCCGAGCATGTTGGCGGCGGGGATGCGGCAATTGTTCAGGGTCACCGCGCAGGTGTCGGAGGCGCGGATGCCCATCTTGTGTTCGCTGCGATCGACCACGAAGCCTTCGTTATCGGTGGGTACCAGAAAGGCCGAGATGCCTTTTTTGCCCAGCTCCGGGTCGGTGACGGCGAAGACGATGGCCAGCCCGGCACGCCGGGCATTGCTGACGAACTGCTTGGCGCCGTTGATCACCCAGTGCTCGCCCTGCAGCTCGGCGCGGGTGCGCAGGTTGTGGGCTTCGGAGCCGGCCTGCGGCTCGGTCAGGCAGAAGCAGCCAATCACTTGCCCGCTGGCCAGGCGTTCGAGCCAGGTCTGTTGCTGCTCGGCGTTGCCATAGGCGAGCAGGGGGCCGCAGCCCACCGAATTGTGGATGCTCATCAGTGCGCCGGTGGCGCCATCGCCGGCGGCGATCTCCTCGACCGCCAGGGCATAGGCGACATAGTCGGTGTAGCTGCCGCCCCATTGCTCGGGCACGACCATGCCGAGCAGGCCCAGCTCGCCCATCTTCTGCACCACGCCGTCATCGATCCAGCCGGCCTTTTCCCAGGCCTGGGCATGGGGGGCGATTTCGCCGCGGGCGAAATCCCGGGCCATGTCGCGGATCATGATCTGTTCTTCAGTCAGTTCCAGGTCTTGCATCTGCGTACTCCAGGCCTCAGAGGCCTTCGAAGAATTGATCCACGCGCTGGCGGCTGAGGCCGGCGAGGGTGGCGGGGTTCCAGCGTGGCTGCTTGTCCTTGTCGATGATCAGCGCACGCACGCCTTCGATCAGGTCGCCATGCTCGAACCACTGGCGGTCCAGGTGCAGCTCCATGGCAAAGCAGTCTTCCAGGCTCAGGTGGCGGCCACGGCGGAGCATCTCCAGGGTCACGGCCACGGCCAGCGGCGAGCGGCTGTCCAGCAGGTCGGCGGTTTTCACCGCCCAGTCGTGGCTGTCGGCCACGGTGACTGCCCGCAACTGCTCCACGATACTGCCAACATCGGGCAGGGCGAAGAAGTGATCGATGGCCGGACGCAGCTTGGCCAGCGGCGCGTCTTCGAGCACCTGGGTGCCGAGTTTGGCCAGCGCCCCTTGCAGGTCCTTGAGCGGGTGTTCACCAAAGCTCAGGGTGTTCAGGCGTTCATCGAGGCTGGCGAGCTTGCTGCTGTCCAGGTACCAGTCGGCCAGGCCGCAGTACAGCGCATCGGCCGCCTGCACCTGCACGCCGCTGACCCCCAGGTAGGTGCCCAGCTCGCCGGGAATGCGCGAGAGAAAATAGCTGCCGCCCACATCAGGGAAGTAGCCGATGGCGGTTTCCGGCATGGCCAGGCGGCTGCGCTCGGTGACCACCCGCAGGTCGACGCCCTGGGCCAGGCCCATGCCGCCGCCGAGGGTGAAGCCGTCCATCAGGGCGAGGATCGGCTTGGGGTAATGGTGGATGCACAGGTCGAGGGCGTATTCCTCGACGAAGAAATCCCGGTGCAGGCTGTCGCCGGCCTTGTAGCTGTCGTACAGCGAACGGATGTCGCCGCCGGCGCAGAAGCCTTTCGGGCCTTCGCCACGCAGCACCACGGCGTGCACCTGGGTATCGGCGGCCCAGGCGTCCAGTTGGTGCTGCAGGCTGCGGACCATGTCCAGGGTCAGGGCGTTGAGGCCGGCGGGGCGGTTGAGGGTCAAGTGACCGATATGATTGCGAACCTCGGCCAGTACATGGGCTTCGGTTGGCGCTTGAGCGTGCGCGGTCATCGCTGTCTCCCTGCTTTGTTATTGATTTTCCACGTGTTTTAACACGGTCTGGATAGGCGCTAGAGGATCGAAGGATCGTATCAGTGCAAATTTGCCCAATACAATCCGTAAATCTGCAGGCTGAATCTGCATTTTTGCATGGGTAGGCGCGCCTAACGCACCGGGACTTGCCACTTTAGCCTTGTGACACCGGCGAACAAGGTATTAGTTCCGCCTGCGGGGAGCCAGGCCCGCGGCGCCAAAGCAGCACTCTGTACGTTCCAAGGCAGCGTATGGCTGCCTGGCGCGCATTTCGATAATCCCCTCCGACATTCGTCCCCCCGTTTGCGGAGAGCGCCATGCACAACAATAAAAACGCCAATCGCCGTTTCCTGCCTTTGCTGACCAGCCTCGTGGCCCTGGGCCTGAGTCCCTTGGCCGATGCCGAAATCATGCTTTACGACAAGGAGCAGACGACCTTTTCCACCGACGGCTACATCAACGCCTTCTACGTCAACAGCGACGTCGATCGGGCAGGGGAGCAGTACGATCGTCGCCAGTCGCGGGTGAAGATGGGCTTTCTGCCCAACTACCTGGGCTTCAACATGACCCGCCAGGTGGATGACCTCAAGCTCGGTGGCCGCGCCTCGTTCTGGGTGACCATCAACGACAGCGAAACCAACGGCACCGACACCGCCATCGACGTGCGGCAGTTCTACGGCACCGTCGCCAACCCGGAGTGGGGCGAGGTGCTGATCGGCAAGGACTTCGGCCTGTTCGCCCGCTCCAACATCCTCCTCGACGAGCTGCTCGCAGGCTATGGCCAGGTCAGTGACACCCTGGGCCTGGTGGATGGCGGCGGCGTGTCGTTCGGCAATATCGGCAGTGGCTACCCGTACCCGTTCCCGACCTCGCAGATCACCTACCGCACACCGCTAATGGAAGGCCTGCGCATCGCCGTGGGGATCATGGACCCGGTCGACACCAACGACGACAGCGCGGTGGGCAAGGCCTATCAGGAAAACCCGCGCACCGAGAGCGAGATCACCTACCAGTTCGACCTGGGCGGGGCGCAGGTCTACAGCTGGCTCAACGGCACCTACCAGACTTCGGACAATACCGACAGCAGTGTCGACTCGGTCACCTCCAAAGGTCTCGGCTATGGCGTGCAGGCAAAGATGGGCGGGTTCTCGCTGACCGGTTCGGGTTTTACCGCCAAGGGCATCAACCCGTTCTTCACCAACAATGCCGGCGAGGCGACCTTGCGCGAAGTGGACAGCAAGGGTTACCTGCTGCAGGGCTCGTACAAGGTCGGCAAGAACCGCCTGGCGCTGTCGTATGGCAAGACCAAGGATGACGGCAATGGCGCGGTGAACACCGGCGCCGACTACGAAACCCGTGGTATTGCGTTGTTTCATGACATCAACGACAACCTCAAGCTGGTGGCCGAGTACAACCAGTTCGAGATCGACGGGCATGAGGGCGATGCGCAGAATGAAGACACCGATACCTTTGCCGTGGGGGCAGTGCTGACCTGGTAAACACCAGACCTGAGCGCACAGCCAATCCTGTGGGAGCCGGACTTGCCGGCGATCGAGCGCGCAGCGGTCG
>NZ_JBGOGX010000043.1:0-15523 GCF_054788455.1 Pseudomonas sp. ZL2
TCACTTCTGATTCTATTCCTACCTCAAGACACAAGCCGGCGTTGCCGGCGATGGGGTGCGAGCAGCCCTGGCCAACCGCAAAAAGGAACGCCCATGAACGAAGTGCTCTGGCGCCCGAGCAAGGCGCGTATTCAGGCCAGTCGGATGGATGCCTTTCGCCGGCAGGTCAATCAGCAGTTTGGCCTTGCGCTCAGCAACTACGCCGACCTGCACCGCTGGAGCATCGAACAGCGTCCCGCGTTCTGGCAAACCCTTGCCGACTACTTCCAGGTGCGCTGGCAGCAGCCGGCCACCCAGGTGCTCGACGAAGGCCCGCAGATGCCCGATGCGCGCTGGTTCCCCGGCGCCACTCTGAACTTTGCCGAACACCTGCTGCGCCGTCGCGATACTCATCCGGCATTGATCGTCGTGCGTGAAGACGGTGAGCAACGGGTCATCAGCCATGCCGAGCTGGCCGCACAGGTGGCCGGCCTGCAACGCAGTTTCAAGGCTGCAGGCATCGGCGTTGGCGACCGGGTTGCCGCCTGCATGCCGAACACCTGGCAAACCCTGGTGGCAATGCTGGCCTGCACCAGCCTTGGGGCGATCTGGTCGTGCTCGTCGCCCGAGTTCGGCACCCACGGCATCATCGACCGCTTCGGCCAGATCGAGCCAAAGCTGCTGATGATCTGCGCCGGTTACCAATACGCCGGCAAACAGATCGATCAAGTCGACAAGATCAACCAGGTACTGGCACAACTGCCGACCCTGCAACACCTGCTGGTGGTGCCCTACACCCGCGCGCACACCCGCACCGATGAGTTCAACAGTCAGGCCCGGGTCAGCCTCTGGGACGACTTCTACCAATCCGGCGGCGAACCCCAGTTCACCCCGCTACCGTTCAATCACCCGCTGTACATCCTCTATTCCAGCGGCACCACCGGCGTGCCCAAGTGCATTGTCCACAGCGCCGGCGGCGTGTTGCTGCAGCACCTCAAGGAGCACGGCCTGCACAACGACCTGGGCGATGATGACGTGCTGTTCTACTACACCACCTGCGGCTGGATGATGTGGAACTGGCTGGTCAGCGGCCTGGCCGTGGGGGCAACCCTGGTGCTGTACGACGGCTCGCCTTTTCATCCGGGCCCCGAACGCCTGCTCGACCTGATCGACAGCGAGCGCATCAGCGCATTCGGCACCAGCGCCAAGTACCTGGCGGCCCTGGAACAAGCCGGCCTGCAGCCACGCCTGAGTCATCGCCTGGACTCGCTGAAGTTGCTGCTGTCGACCGGCTCGCCGTTGTCGCCGGAAAGCTACGACTACGTCTACCGCGAATTCAAGCGCGACCTGTGCCTGGCGTCGATGTCGGGCGGTACCGATATTGTCTCTTGCTTCGTTATCGGCAACCCGCTGTTGCCGGTGCGCCGCGGCCAGATCCAGTGCAAGAGCCTGGGCATGGCGGTTGAGGTCTGGGATGACGCGGGTCATGCGCTGATTGGTGAAAAAGGCGAACTGGTCTGCACCCGGCACTTCCCGGCCATCCCCCTGGGTTTCTGGAATGACCCGCAAGGCGAACGCTTCCATGCCGCTTACTTCAGCCAGTTCCCCGGGGTCTGGGCCCAGGGCGATTATGCCGAGGAGCTGGCCGATGGCGGCATGTTGATCCATGGCCGCTCGGACGCGGTGTTGAATCCAGGCGGCGTGCGCATCGGCACGGCGGAAATCTACCGCCAGGTCGAGAAGATCCATGAGGTGGTCGAAAGCGTCGCCATCGGCCAGCGCTGGCATAACGATGTGCGCGTGGTACTGTTCGTGCGCCTGCGCGACGGCCTGCAACTGGATGACGCCTTGCAGGCACGCATCCGTCAGGTGATTCGCAGCAACACCACGCCGCGCCATGTGCCGGCAGTGATCGCGGCCGTGACGGACATCCCCCGTACTATCAGCGGCAAGATCGTTGAACTGGCGATACGCAACGTGGTGCACGGCGAGCCGGTGAAGAACACCGATGCCCTGGCCAACCCCGAGGCCCTGGGGCAATTTCGTGACCGCGAAGAATTGCGCGATCAGGCATAATGCGCGGTTTTTACCCTTTGCGAAGGTAGGTTGAGATGAAAGCACAGGCCCGGCATATTCTGGTCAAGACCGCTGAAGAGGCCGAACAGCTCAAGCAACGCATCGCCAAGGGCGAGGCATTCGATGTGCTGGCCAAGAAGTACTCCACGTGCCCGTCAGGCAAGCGCGGCGGCGACCTGGGCGAAGTGCGGCCGGGGCAGATGGTCGGCGCCATCGACCAGGTCATTTTCAAGAAACCGCTGCGTACCGTGCACGGCCCGATCAAGAGCAAGTTCGGCTATCACCTGGTGCAGGTGTTCTACCGCGATTAAAGGCTGTCGCGGCGCCGCTGCGAGCGTTGATTACGCTGATCTTCAAGGTCATTACGCAGGCCGACGATCAGGTTGGAAATCGCCCGGCTGCTGGTCAGTTGCTCGGCACTGATGCCGGTGACCAACAGGTCGACCCGCTCGCAGCTGCGGTCGAACACCCGCACGGTCAGTGAACGGTCGGCGGCCAGGGTGCACTGGCAGCGGGTGGGTAAAAAACTGCTTTCTATGATGTTGCGCAACTCCAGGGTCGAGAGCATCGGTACGTCTCCTTGGCAGGTGGCGGACAGCGGTTCCGTGTTGCCCGGTCCAGCTGCAAGACTAGGTCATATTTCCCAATCGAATCAGACCCTTTCACTATAAGCACCTAGGGCTTTTGCCGGCTGCGGGGCAGTAGCGGCCATTCGCCACCTAGCATTTTTGCCAGTTGTCGATATTTCTGTTTGCTCTATACATCAACGCAGACCCCGTCCAGCGCTCACAGGGAAGCTGGATCTGCAGTGGTCAGCGCCCTGTATGGAAATGGAGCCTGCCTGATGCGAGCCTCGCTTATCGTGGTACTTAGCGCCCTGCCTTTGACTGCCTTGGCACAAAACCTTGTTGTCGGCCAAGGCCAGACTCTAGGCGCCCAGATCCAGACATCGGGAATCGATGACTTTCGCATGACCGGCGGGACTATCCAGTCGCTGGCTCAAGGCGACGGTCTTGATACCTTTTTCATGTCTCAGGGATGGATCATCAATTTCTTCGAAGACGGTGACTTTGCAATCTTCACGGGCGGACGTATTGGCCGCGTCAACATGAAGCTGGATAACAACACCTTCGACATGTCCGGCGGCACCATCGACGGTAACCTGGTCACTGGCTTTGGCAACGACACCATCATTCTTAGCGGCGGCACCATCGGCGGCAACATCAGCACCAGTGGCGGCACCGACACGTTCACCATCACCGGCGGCGAGCTGCTGGGCAACCTGCTGGCCAGTGTCGGCAACGACGTGCTTACCTGGCAAGGTGGCGGGGTTATACATGGCACGGTGGACATGGGCGGTGATAACGACCAGGCCACGTTGAGCGGCCTGGAGGCCAGCGTCCTGAACATCACGGTCAACGGTGGCGCCGGCCAGGACACCCTGACCTTCGACAACAGCAAGCCTGTCGGTGGCGCCCTCTATACCAACTGGGAAACGTTCAACCTCAACAACGGCAGTGCCTTCACCCTCAATGACACCCTGGCCCTTGGCGACGCCGCCAGTGCTAGCGGCGTGGTGAACATCGATGCCAGCAGCAGCCTGGTATCGCAAACGGGTGTTATCAGCCCGTTCACCAACGGACAGCCTGTCACCGTGACCAACGCCGGGCTGATCGACCTCAGCAGTGGCGGCAATGCCCAAGGCAGCCTGACTATCAACGGCAACTACACCGGCAACGGCGGCACGCTTGCACTCAACACGGTGCTGGCCGGCGATGACGCGCCTTCCGATCACCTGGTGGTAAACGGTGGGCTGATTTCCGGCTCGACCAATCTGCTGATCAATAACTTTGGAGGTACCGGGGCCGCCACTAACGTCAACGGTATTCCCGTGGTGATCGCCGCCAATGGCGCTACCAGTACCAATGGAGCATTTGTTCAGACCCAGGTACTGTCAGCTGGTGCCTTCGATTATCGCCTGGTCAAGGGCGGCTCCACTGCCGGTAGTGAGCAGAGCTGGTTTCTGGTCTCGAGTATCACCGCCCCGCCCGCGCCGCCGGTGGATCAACCTCCTCCGGTCGACCAGCCGCCACCGGTAGTGCCACCGGCAGTTACCCCGCCGGTATTGGCTCCCGCACCCAATCAACCCGTCCTGTCCATTCCTCCGGCTGGCCAGAGCCTGGTGATCTACCGCCCGGCAGTACCGGTATATGCTGTCGCGCCGCGGGCCGCCGCGCTGGTATCGCGATTCAACCTGGGCACCTTCCACCAGCGCCACGGCGACCAGACGTCGCTCCGGGAGCAAGGTGCTTTCTCAGCCAGTTGGGGCCAGGCATATGGCTATAACTTTCACCAGCGCTGGTCCGGCACGGTAAGCCCGAGCCTGGATGGCAATCTCTACGGCTTCAAGGTCGGGCAGGACCTCTACGCGCAGGTCAGCGAAAGCGGCTACCGCCAGCATATCGGCTTTTACGTCAGCCACAGCCGCCTGGACGGCGACGTCAAGGGCTATGCCCAGGGCATCCAGGACCGCTCGGTTGGCGACCTGAAGCTGGACGGCGACAGTGTCGGTGCCTACTGGACCCTGATCGCTCCCCTGCAGTGGTATGTTGATGCAGTGGTGCAATACACCGACCTTGATGGCCGCGCCCGCACCGATCGAGGCGATAAGCTCGACCTGGACGGCGATGCCTGGACCGGCTCGCTCGAATTCGGCTACCCCTTCCTGCTGTCGACGGCCTGGACACTGGAGCCCCAGGCACAGTTGATTGCCCAGAAAGTGTCACTCAAAGGCCAACGTGATCAGGTATCCAAGGTTGACTTTGACAGTGATACCGAGCTGACCGGTCGCCTCGGGCTGCGCCTGGAGGGTGACTTCAAGGCGCAAACCGCAGACTGGCGTCCTTTCCTGCAAGCCAACATCTGGCACGTTGACGGTGGCCAGGACACTGTGACCTTTGATGATAGCGACAAGATCGAGACCGATTTCAAAGGCACTTCACTGGAAATCGAAGCTGGTCTCGTCGCCCAACTGACCAGTAATTTCGCGGTTCAGTTCAGCCTCAACCATCGTCGCAACCTCGATAGCTCGCAACTGGAAGGCACTGGCGCTAACGCCGGTGTGCGCTTCAGTTTCTAAGCCCGCCGCGCTGCCAGCAAGCCGATCCCGGCGCAGCTGAGCAGCGTGGCACTGACCCGATTGAACAGCCGCCGCGGCCCGGGCTGGTTGAACCAGCGCTGCAGGTAGGCGCCCAGCCAGGCGTAGATGGCGATGGCCAGCCACTCCAGCAGCAGGAACATACCGCCCAGCCAGGTGAACTGTTCGGCCACCGGCAGCGGGCTGCCGACGCTGATGAACTGCGGCAAAAAGGCAGTGAAGATCAGAATCGCCTTGGGGTTGCCGGCCGCCACCCAGAACTCCTGGCGCGCCAGGCGCAACGTACCGCGGCGGCGTTCGCTGACCAGCGCCGCCTCGCCCACAGGTGCCCGCCATAACTGCCAGGCGATGTAGAACAGGTACGCAGCGCCCAGCACCTTGATGGCCAGGAACAGGTACTCGCTGGTATGCAGCACCACCGCCAGGCCCATGGCCGCCAGCACGATCATCCCGGCAAAGGCGAACAACCGGCCAATCCCCGCCACACAGGCCGTTCGCAGGCCATACCGGCTGGCATTGTTCAGCGACAACAGGTTGTTCGGCCCAGGGGCCATGTTCAGGGCAAAGCAGGCCGGGATGAACAGGGCCAGGGTGGTCAGGTCCATGGGGGCGCTCCGGTGGCAAAGAACACAAGGTTCCGCTCGCCGCTGTACCCGCGTCAAGGTACAGCTGGACGGCAAAACTGTGCAGCCCCTGGCGGGCCATGCAGTGATAGACTTCTGGCCACGTTTTCATCGGCTCCTGCACATGCCCCAGCCAACTGACGCCGCCCGTACAGCGTTCTGGCGCGACCCGGCCTTGCCCTATATCGAAAGCCGCCGCGCCTGCGACAGCCGTGCCTGCTACAAGGCGCACAGTCATCCAACGTTCTCCATTGGCGCGGTCGATCAGGGCAGCAGTGTGTTTAGCGGCGCGAACAAAGCGCAAACACGCCTTCACCCTGGCACGCTGGTGTTCGTTCCGGCGCACTGCGTGCATGCCTGCAACCCCGAACCCGGGCTGAGCTGGAGTTACCAGATGATCCATCTGGACGCCGCCTGGCTGCAGACCTTGCGCCTGGAGTCGGCACTGGCGGCGCAGGTAGAGGGAACGCCGGCGCACGTCACGTGCAACCGGTCGACCTACGCCCGTTTTACCCGGCTCAACGATCTGTTGTTCTCTGCGGCCAGTGCCCATGAGAAAGAAGCCGCTTTGATCGCGTTCATTGGCGATCACTACAGCCCGCCAACCCAGATCTTGTCGCCGCCACCGCAACGCCTTGAGCACAACCTTGAAGCGTTGCTCCAACGGCTTGCCCAGGAAGACGCCCGCAGCGTGTCGCTGGGCGAACTGGCGGACAGCGTCGGCATGGGCCGATACCAACTGATCCGGGCGTTCCGTGCCGCGACCGGCCTTACCCCTCATGCCTGGCAATTGAACCTGCGCATCAACCGCGCGCGCCAGTGGTTGCGCAAGGGCCAGGACATGGCTGACATCGCCTATCGCCTGGGCTTTGCCGACCAGAGCCACTTCCAGCGCGTGTTCAAGGCCCACACCGGTGTAACACCTGGGCTGTACCGCGGCTGAACACGCAATTTCGTTCAATACAGGCCCCTCGCACGGCACCGACAATCAGCCCCCCTCTCGCTGAAGAAGTCCGTCATTCATGGAGCAGTTTCTGATCGTGGCGGCAGCGCATTTTCTTGCCCTGCTGTCCCCCGGCCCTGATTTTTTCCTGGTTGCGCGCACCTCGATGAGCGCCGGCTGGCTAAAGGCGACCGGCGCCTGCCTGGGTATCGCCCTGGCCAACGGCGTGTTCATTCTTGCCGCTTTCAGCGGAGTCTCGGCGCTGCGCCCGGACAGTGCGCTGTTCGTCGCCATCCAGCTGGCCGGTTGCGCCTACCTGCTGTACATCGGCGTGTTGTTCATTCGCCATGCCGGCAGCACCTCGCTGATTCAGGTAACCGCAGCGAATGACGGGCTGGCGAGCCCCTGGATTCAGGGTTTGCTGATGGGCTTTGTGTCCGGCATTCTCAACCCGAAAAACGCCCTGTTCTATGTCAGCCTGGCAAGCATGGTCAGTGGCAGCCACACCAGCCTGGGCTGGAAGCTGGTCTACGGCCTGTGGATGTTCAGCGCCGTGCTGCTGTGGGATGTTCTGGTCGCCGCAGCCATCGGCAACCTGCGAGTACGCCGGCGCTTTTCCCGGGCACTGCCGTGGCTTGAGCGGGTGTCCGGCGCCGTGCTGATCTTATTGGCACTGGCAGTGATCATTCACCTGGGCTGGCGCTGAGCGCGGTCAGGCTGGCCAGGTCCAGCAGGCTGAACTGGCCGCTGGCCCAGCCACCGGTATCGATATGCCATATATTGCCCAGCACCTTTACTTGCCGCTGGGGGGTATGGCCGACAATCAATGCGCGCAGCCCGTCGATGGGCGTGTCATCGCCGGCATACAGGCGCTTGCGCGACCATTGGCAGACCTCCTGGACCTCGCTCGGCGGGGTGCTCGCCAGTTGCTCACGCAAGTCGGCCCAACGGCGGTAAGGGCTATCGGCATGCAGCAGGCCGATCAGCCCCCCTGCGGTTTCGACCTCGATTGCCAGTGGCATGCGCCGAAAGCGTTCGGCAAAGCGCACCTGTTCAGCCTCGCTCAGGGCCAGGAACCAGCCGCCGCCCGCAGCGCGGTACTGGCTGTAATCAAGCAGGCCGCCATCAACGTGGGTGATCGCCAGCGCCTCGTGATTGCCTTGCACGGCGTGGAACCAGGGTTGCGCCAGCCACTGCAGCGCCTGCGGGCACTCTGGCCCGCGGTCGACCAGGTCGCCAACGCTGAACAGGCGGTCCACCGCCGGATCGAAACCGATCGCCGTCAGCCGTTCCTGCAGGCGCGAGAAATACCCGTGGATGTCACCCACGGCGATGTCCCTGCCGCGCCGATTGGCGGTGAATCGCTCGATCCTGCGCACTACCCACTCCTCTGCTTTCAATCGCCACAGGCGTACAATGAAGCCTGTGCAGCGAACTGCGCAAGGCTGCACCTGGAGGTGAATCATGCGCCCTGCCCTGACCTTGGCCACATTGAGCCTGGTGGCCTTCAACAGCCTGGCGCAAACCGCAGCCACGCCCAACGTCGAAGTCACCTTCGACAAACCCGAACACTTTCGCGACGCCAGCCTGGACAGCAACGGCTACCAGCGCGGCGCCGATGCTTACGTCATGAAGGAGCTGAGCGCCTACCTGGTCAAACTGGGCCAACGCTACCTGCCCGCGGGCCAGACCCTGCGCATCGACATCCGCGACATCGACCTGGCCGGGCACTACGAGCCTTGGCGCAGCAATGCCTACTCGGTACGGATCCTGCGCGACGTCACCTGGCCCAGTATCGACCTGCACTACACCCTGTCGCAACCCGGCCAGGTGCTCAGCCAGGCCGACACGCACCTGAGCGACAAGTTCTACCTGCAGCGCCCGGGCCGGCGCGCCGACACCGACCGCCTGTATGCCGAGAAGGCCATGCTCCAGGAGTGGTTTCGCAAGCAGTTCAGCGTGCAGCAACAGACCTCGGGTTTTTAGCCAACTCCAGTAGGTCTGTGTATACCGAACCTGTGGGAGCGGGACTTGCCCGCGATCGATCGCGCAGCGGTCGTAGTTCAGGCAACACAGAATGTACAGGCTGCAACAGCCTCAGGCACAGCTGTCATGCTCGCCAATTTCCGGCCGTCCGATGATGACTGCAAGCACGGATACTTATGCACAAAACCACCCGCCCCCGGGATAGCCACACCCTGAGCCTCCTCGCCCTTGCCTTCGCCGCGCTGACTATGGATGACGCTGTTGGTCACCAGAGAGTAGCGCCGAACCTGCCCGTGCCCAAGCGGTCCAATCCTAAGAGCCTGTTGTCAAGCAACAGTGCCGAGGAGGATACCAATGGTCACCCACTACAAGACCGCCGGCCACCTTGCTTGCGGTCACCACGGCAAGAACCTGGTCACGACCACCGAACTCAATCGGGTCAAATGCCGCAGCTGTCGCAACACCGAGGTGTTCAAGACTGCCCGCAAGGACCAGCGCAATGCCGCTCGGCGCAGCGCACGCAAGGCCAGAACTCAACACACCGGCACTGACTGGCGCAGCGCCTGGGTCGAGCGCCTGAGCGCCCTGCCCGGCCGGCAGCGTTTGCCACGCGGGTTCGCCGGCCAAGGCTTCGTCTGAGGCAAGCCTTTACCTGGCGCGGATCAAGCGCTTGAGGGCGATGGGCGCGATAAATCGGTGAAACGGCGCGACCGGCAGCATGTACAACCGGCCGAGACGATTGTGGGTGTGCACCACGGTGGACACCACGATCTCGCGGCGGTTGTCGGCGTTCAAGGGTAGCCGCAGCAACGAGATGTAGACGTCCAGGTGCTTGTCGCGGTCGACCAGCAGCACTTCATCCGGGCTATTGCTGATCAGGGTGAAAATCCCGACGCGCTCATTGACCTGGTAAGACGCCTCGTCGCGCTGAAGGTCGACTCTCGACAAACGCCCCAGGTCTTTCAGGCCGCACAGTCGAACCAGGCGATTGCGCAGCACCATAAGGTTGTCGATCCAGCGCGGCATGCTGCTCATCAACGTCAGAAAATGCCCCAGCGCCGAGCGTTCGATATTGCCGACTGCGGCTCGGTGGGCGTCAACGAAGTCGGCGCCGGGCAGTTGCCGGTGGATCTGCGAGTTGGCAGGTACAGCACAGACATTGATCGGTTGGTTCATCTGCAAGTGCCCTTACTGGCAGTTTCGCATTCCCAGGTTCTCGCTGAAACGCAACAGGTAGCCATCCGGGTCCTGGATGAGGAAGTTGCGCTGACCGTTCAGGCGGTCGTTACTGCGGTACCAATGCGCCTCGACCGCCCGGCGCAAGGGGTACCCCGCTGTTTCGAAGGCATCTGCCAGGTCCTGGGCGTTATCGCACAGGATCTGCAGATTGAGGCCTCGTCCGAACGGTTGTTCCAGCGGTTCCACGCGCCAAGGCGAATCGCTGTGCCAATCCTGCTCCAGCATCAGCTGACTTTGGCCAAACGACAGGAAGGCGAATTTGTCTTCAGGGCGCTGGTATTCCAGGGTGAAACCCGCGGTGCTGCAGTAGAACTGCAGGCTGCGCTGCAGGTCGCTTACGATCAGTTCGGGCACCAGGGCGTTCATCGTGAACATCGGGATCTCCATGGCAGGTTCAGGGGCCAAGCTGCGCGAGTCTACAACAGCGCGGTATCAGTATCACCCCTCCTTCTTCCTTGCTTGCGATCGGCTTCAGCCCGTTTCGGCGGGCTCTCTGTTGCAGTGGCATTCACAATCCTTTCACAAGCCAGGGTGCATAGTCTTGCCACTCCTCGTGACACCTTTGGCCCGCCTTCCTCTGCGGGCTTTTCTTTGCCAGGATGATGGGCTAAGTGCCCTGCCTTGAACGCTCGACAGCACGGGCAAGGAAGAACTGACGGGAGATCTCAGTCGGTTGCGCGACACCGGACACCCCAAAGCACTCCAAAAGCGATATTCGGCAACATCATGATCGCGAACATGCCCCAAAACCTCGTTTCAGCACACTGGGCTGGTGCACTACTCAAAGGAGATGAAATGGCATGAAAGATCAATCTGGCCCTATCCCACTTGTTATCCTTGACGTCCAAGATGCCATTGATCGGCCGAACTGGGATGGCAAAAATAATCCTGACTATTTGCTGGTCATCCTACGCCTTCTCAATCACTGGCGATTGATCGGTTGGCCGGTTCTTCACGTGAAGCACGATGAGCAGACTCCTACATCCAGCTATTACGTCCATGGCCCATGGAATGGCATTAAGAAGGACGTCGCCCCTATAAAGGGAGAAACCATCATCACCAAACAGGAAAACTGCGCTTTCATTGGCACCGAACTAGACGCCATTCTTAAACGGATGCAGGTTACGCGATTGGTGCTGACGGGTGTTGTCATTCACAACAGCATGGATGCCACAGTCCGTGCGGGAAAAGCACTCGGATACAGCATCATCCTTCCCTCAGACGCCACGACAGCTGTGCCCGTCATTGGGGTGCATGGAAAGTCATGGGACGCCATAACTGTCCATGAATTGACCTTGGCTATATTGGGTGATGAGTATGCCGATGTCATGTCATCGGATGAAGTGGTCGCTCAGTTCACCCTATGAAGTTATCTGCCGCCATGCACGGCGTGGGTTGACTATTCTCTGCGACTTCTCTTCCACCCTGAATAGGTCATGGCGACACCAATAACCAGAAGAGAAATCACGGGAATATCAATTCTCTTCGACCTCAGGAAAAAGTTTATGGCCATCCCTGTCCCGGCCAGCAAAAGCAGAAGACCAGATACAAATGAGGAGCGATTAAAAGCCTTGTCCATAGCGAACTTCTCCTAAAACGTTACGCATTGATTGGGGCTGATCGCTTGACGCGCAGGGCCTTTAATCCAAGCGTTGGTATAGAGCCAATGTGCCGGGCGAACGAGTAAAAATTAACCGAGGCTTTGCCCGGAATCTTTAGGACAAGCCTGAAAAATTCAAAAAGTACTTGTCTTGCGATGAGCGACGGACAGCCGAACCACTTGCGTCCCCCTATCCATGGCAGCGGCGAGACTCCATTCCAGACCAAGGCAACCATCCGTGGCCATGAACTGGAGGGCAGTGTCAGGGCGGCCTGTGGGTGTCGGAGCGCGAGTGGCTGGGGCGTAGCCATGATCGCCACAATCGCCCCGCCGTGAAGTACGCGGCGGCCATGGCCACGTCCACTGGTCAGCCTGGGGCGTGTATTGCGCAAACAAGCGTCTACTAGTGGTCATGCCCCCTGGCTCTACAAACAAGAAGCCAATCGAGGTGTGCCACCCATGAGACGCATCCAGAAGATCACCCAGCAGCGCCGTCGGCAACTGCATGTTCACTTGCCGCCAAGCGGATTAAAGGAGGCGTCACATGGCGATGGACCAGGCCGAGCGCGACCGGCGCAGGCGCGAGAAGTCCGCGAAGCTGCAGGAAGAAGACCTGCGCTTGAAGGTTCGACCAGGGACTAAGCAGGCCCTAGAATGGGTCTGGCTGATATCCGGCCAGATTTTCATTCAGAGACGAAGCTATCTCCTTCGCCTTTTCAACGATGAATTTGACGCGAGTCTTGTAGGCCATTCTCGCTCCTTGACCCGGCCCCATGCCGATCCCCCGTAATACCCCATCCCAAACCACATTGCCACCATGCCGCATCCGGCCACGGAGGACGGCGCATGCATGGAGAAAGCCACGAGCTGTTACAACTGCGACTACGTTCGCCGCCACTACAATGTGTCGGCCGAGATCGAGCGCCGCGCAATTGCCAACGGCGAGCCTGGAGTGGTCATACGGCGAAATGGCCGAGAAGCTACCGCTGAAGGAATGGAAAGTCATCCCGCCCTGGTGCGACTGGTTCAACGTCGAACACTGGGTTGGCGACGACCACCACTGGGTGCAACAGGTATGGGGCGCGACGCGCTCGCAGGCGAAGTACCCGGCCTACCAAGAGTTGCAGGACAAGCAAGGCGATGTGTTACTTCAAAGCACGGCTTGCCTGCCCCTCGTCTGCTACCCGCCAGCACACTGGTATATCAGTCCTGATCTGTCAGCTCGCACACTCCATTCGCACCACCCTTGCCGGTGTACGACACATCGGGCGAGCCATCGGGCTTGATGGTCAGCGAGATAGTTACCCCGCTGCCTTTGGCCTCGAAATAGTTGTCGTTGAATTTTTTCAGCTTCGCCTCTTTGCCATTGATGTAGATCGGGCCGCCTTCATCGGCGTGCACCTCAATGTTTCCTGGGCAAGTTGCATTCACCAGTGGGATGTCCGCATTGGCAATGCCGGCGACGGAAACCAGCAAAGCGCCCAACAGTAGCTGCTTCATCGAATCACCTGCTGCTTAACGACCAGGGACAGTCACCTGACGTAAAAGATGAATATTGATATCAATCTTCGTTATCCAAGGCAGTTGCTTATTCACCGCTCGCATCGCCAGATAGGTCCTCGTTCTGTCCTTATCGAGCCGCCACTCTCCTCTCAGGATCTGTTGGACTAAGAACCTCGGAACTCCGTAGTAGCCACACGCGGGGCAATCAACTTCGACAAATACAGCAGCTGTAGACAGTGCCCTCGCCTTCTCACCGCAGATTAAGCATTCCATGCTTCACCCGTTGTTTGTGCCAAAAAATCTCAATTTTAGTCGCTTCTCAGCGAGGTATCCCCATGCCCACAGAAAACCGATCCAGCAACACCGAGCAGATGGTCAGCGTGCCGTGTGAGCAACTGACCGAGTGGCGGGTCGCTCCTTCCCAGAGTTGGCCCAGGCCATCCGCGCATTACCGCTGCCGCAGTAGCTTTTGATGCAAAGAGTACATTTGTACTCCGCCCGCTTTAACCCCTCTCCCCTGTATTGAACAGCCGTGATATGGCGGCAAGGACGAAGTCATGTCTGAAGAAAAAGTGGTGATGTACGAATCCCCTGAAGCCACCAGCATCCGGACCGTGACAGGTTGGGTCGATCCTTCCGGCCGATTCTGGGGTAACGATGAACACGCCGAAGCATCCGGCGCATTATCGTCGATGGCCAGCCAGAAGACCGGACCAAGACAAAGCACCACCGGGTTTATCCTGCTCAATGAGCGCGCGCTCCACACCCTGCGCCCGGCCGATCTGCGTCGGATTGCTTCGAAGTCCGCGACTTCCACCAGCCCATTTGTGTTCCAACCGGGCAAAGGCGGGATGTGGATCAGAGAGCCAAGTGTTACAATCAAGCACTTCAAGCTCGCGCTCAAGGCGCTGGGCATCCGTGAACGTCGGCAGTACGACACGCGCCACACCTACGCAACCATGTGCCTGATGGCTGGGATGAACCCCGCGTTCATCGCGAACCAGCTCGGCCATAGCGTCGAGATGTTGCTCTCTACTTACGCAAAATGGATCAGCTCCTCCTCGGATTGGAGGGAGCTGGAGAAGCTGCCGGCTAGCGTCTGATCGGCCCAGAATTGGCCCCGATCAGGCGACGGCACCTAAACACACCTCTGGAACCCCCGCAGGATAAGCACTTGATTTCTACCGCTAACATCACCATGCGCTATAAAACAGGTGTTAGCGGGTTCCGGTGAGTAGGTTTTACTGGGCCAAACCCCTCTCGCCTACCCACTGAAACACACCTGCTGGTCCGTGAATTGGTCCGGCAGGATATTCCCCTATCTCATGCCGTTTCGGCATATCATGGCGTCCTGCCAATCGAACATCTATATCCTACCTGTCCACCATCAGATCCCTGAAGCTTTGGGGGCTGGCCGCGGGAAGACTGCCGTGAATGTGGTCCCCTGCTCCGCATTGGAGCTAACGGTGATCTCACCCTGATGAGCCTTCACAATCTCCCGAACGATAAATAACCCAAGGCCAACACTGCGCAATTCTGCGTTGTCATGGCTACCGCGAATCATGGGCTCAAATAGATTTTCCAGCAGCGCAGCAGGGATCGGAGTTCCAAAGTTGTGCACGGAAATGGCCGCGATGTCATCCTTAATATGGGTTGACACCGTGACAGTAGAGCCCTCTGTTCCATAGGCGATTGCGTTGGCTGTAAGGTTGCCGATCATCTGATACAGCCGATCACTGTCTGCAAAGAAATCCCCCTGACCGCTGTGAACATGGACCAGATCGCTCTTGGGAAACGAAAGCCGGATTTCCTTAAGGCAGTCCGCAACAACTTCGTGGAAATTTAGCGGCGCACACGCCACAGAGATCCCGCGCCCCACCTGTACGAGCGTAAAATCTAGCAGGTCAGCTACAAGCCGTTGAGCCCGCTCGACAGAGTGGCTGATATGTCCAAGCATCTGAATAGACTTGGCATCCCGATCACGACGCGACAACACTTCAGCCGCCATTCTTATTGCCGAAAGCGGATTGCGCAGGTCATGGCTGACGATTCCGATCATCTGCTCAGCGAAAAGCGCCCGATCTTCGGCAGCAGCATAAATGATACGCAGCTTGCCCTGCTCAGCCTCCTGGGACCTCTGAGCTTTCAGATTCTTGGCCAGATGGCCTTCCGCGAGCATTCGAGAATTGACTAAACCCCGCTCATACCTTCGTCGATCTTCGGCCCTAAAGAGCGTCAATTCATGAAAAACGCCGTTCGAATGCTCACAGCTTATAGCGCTGAGCATCATGGGGATTGAGTGACCGGCATGATGGACAAGATCGAATTTCACATTAGCTACTGACCCCTGAATCTGCATGAGTGAACTGGTCAACAGATTTTGGACACCGGTTTAGGTTCATGCCGCAACCTTGAGC
>NZ_JBGOGX010000044.1:0-11698 GCF_054788455.1 Pseudomonas sp. ZL2
TGGGCGCCATAATAGCGCCCGACGAAGGTGTCCAAAATCATTAGGCCAGTTCAGACCCGCTCCCACAGGGTTTGTGCAAGACCTGTGGGAGCTGGCTTGCCAGCGATGCGGCCGGTGGGCCAGCTTTAGTGCGGCGCTCTTCCAAGCCCTTCTATCATTCGCATAGAATGATAGAAATTCTCATTTGCTCTTCGAGTCGCCATGACCGATTCCAACCCCGCCCTGCGTCAGCAGGTCAGCCACCTCTACCGGGCTCATCACCGCTGGCTGACCGGCTGGCTGCGCCCGCGGGTGGAATGCCAGGACCTGGCCGCCGACCTGGTGCAGGATGTGTTCGTCCGCGTGCTCAGCGCCGACGATGCCAGTGACCGCCTGCGCGCCGTGCGCGAACCCCGGGGCTACCTGGCGACCATCGCCCGGCGCTTGATGATCGATCATTTTCGCCGCGCGCGGCTCGAGCGCGCCTGGCTGCAGGCGCTGGCCGAGCAGCCCGAAGCCCTGGACATCTGCGCCGAGTCCCGGGCCATCCTGCTGGAAACCCTGTGCGAGCTGGACGGCATGCTTGCCGGCCTCGGCGCCCGGGTGCGCAAGGCTTTTCTGCTTTCGCAACTGGACGGCATGACCTACAAGGCCATCGCCGAAACCCTTGGCATCTCGGTGGTTACGGTCAACCGCGACATCGCCAAGGCCCTGCACCATTGCACGCTGTACAGCCTGCAACACGAGGTCGACTGATGGCCGCCCTGGACTCGCGCCAGCTCGCCGCCCTCGAGCAGGCCGCCGCCTGGCGTGCGCGCCTCGGTGATGAAAGCGCCGGCAGCGCCGAACACGCCGCCTGGCACGCCTGGATGCAGGCCGACGAGCAGCACCGCTGGGCCTGGCAGCAGGTCGAACGGGTGCAGCAACGCCTGCAGCAGATGCCCACGCGTCTGGCCGGGCGCACCCTGGAACTGGCCGGCCAGCAGCCGGCGCTGGGCCGTCGTGGTGTACTCAAGGGGCTGGTACTGATGGCCGGTGCCGGTGGGCTGGGCTGGAGCGGCTATCAGCAGGCGCGCCAAGGCCCCTGGTTCGCCGACTACCACACCCGTACCGGCGAACGCCTGAGCCTGACCCTGGACGATGGCAGCCAGGTCCAGCTCAACACCGCCAGCGCCCTGGACGTACGTTTCGACCCTCAGCAGCGCCTGCTGGTGCTGCGCGACGGCGAGGTGCTGATCACTACCGCCAAGGACCCGGCCAATCGACCCTTCCGGGTACAAACCCGTCACGGCACGCTGCAGGCGCTGGGCACGCGTTTCTCGGTGCTGGCCGGCGAAAACACCACGCGCCTGGCCGTATTCGAAAGCCGTGTGCAGGTGCTGCCGGGCGAGCAGGGTGGCGGCGCGCTGCTGGAGGCCGGAGAGCAATGCCGTTTTGCCAACCCGGCGCTGGTGCTCAGTTCGCCGCTGGAAACCAACCTGGACGCCTGGAGCAAAGGCCTGCTGATCGCCAACGAGCAGTACCTGGGGGCGTTTGTCGCCGAGCTGGCGCGCTACCGCCGTGGCTGGTTGCGCTGCGCGCCGGAAGTGGTGGGGCTGCGCATCAGCGGCACCTTCAGGCTCGACGACCCGGCGCAGATCTTCCGCGCCCTGGAAAGCACGCTACCGGTAACGGTCAGCCAGCGCACGCCGTATTGGGTGACGGTAAAGGCACGCCAGTAAAAGTATTTTTCATGCAAATGATATTAATTCGTCTTGTCGTTCGACTTATGGAAGGCAGGCCCACTGCCTGAATGCCAACCAGAAGAGAACGCATCGAATGAGAACCCGCCGGATTCACCACGCCCTGCGCTGTTGCGCGCTGTTGTTGCCCTTGAGCATGGCCCAGGCCGAATCGGCCACGCGCAGCTACGACCTGGGGCAGGACGATCTTGGCCAGGTGCTGACCCGTTTTGCCGCCGAGGCGGGAGTGGTGCTGTCGTTTGACCCGGCGCTGACCCAAGGCCAGCGCAGCGAAGGCCTGCATGGCCAGTATGGGGTCGAGGAGGGCCTGCGCGCCTTGCTCGCCAGCAAGGGCCTGGCGGTGATCAAGGAAGCGGACGGGCGTTACAGCCTGGTACGGGAAGTGAGCGAGGCGGGTGCGATCAACCTCAGCGCCACCGAGGTCACCAGCAACCAGTTGGGTACCATCACCGAAGAGAGCCGCTCCTACACCCCCGGCACCATTGCCACCGCCACACGATTGGTACTGACCCCGCGCGAGACGCCGCAGTCGATCACCGTGGTGACCCGCCAGCACATGGATGACTTCGGCCTCAACAACATCGACGACGTGATGCGCCACACCCCGGGCATCACCGTCTCGGCCTATGACACCGAGCGCAACAGCTACTACGCGCGCGGCTTTGCCATCAACAACTTCCAGTACGACGGCATTCCCTCGACCTCGCGCAACGTCGGTTACTCGGCCGGCAACAGCCTCAGCGACATGGCCATCTACGACCGCGTCGAAGTGCTCAAGGGCGCTACCGGATTGCTGACTGGCGCAGGCTCCCTGGGCGCCACCATCAACCTGGTGCGCAAGAAGCCCACCGCCGAGTTCAAGGGCCACTTCGCCCTTGGCGCCGGCAGCTGGGACAACTACCGCAGCGAACTGGACGTCAGCGGCCCGCTGACCGACAGCGCCAATGTGCGTGGCCGGGCGGTGGCGGCCTATCAGGACAAGCACTCGTTCCTTGATCACTACCAGCGCAAGACCAGCGTCTACTACGGCATCCTCGAGTTCGACCTCGACCCTGACACCTTGCTGACCGTTGGCGCCGACTACCAGGACAACAACCCCAAAGGCTCCAGCTGGTCGGGCACCGTGCCGCTGTACGATGGCAATGGCGACACCAACAATGTTTCGCACCACTTCAACAACGCGGCGAAATGGAGCAGTTGGGAGCAATACACCCGCACCGTGTTCGCCAGCCTCGAGCATCACCTGGACAACGGCTGGGTGGCCAAGGCCCAGCTCGATCACAAGATCAACGGCTACCACGCGCCGCTCGGCTCGATCCAGGGCTACCAGCCACGCAAGGACGGCACCGCCGGCATCTATGCGCAGAAGTACACCGGCGAGACCGTGAGCGACTCCCTCGACCTGTATGCGAGCGGGCCGTTCCAGTTGTTCGGCCGCGAGCATGAGCTGGTGATCGGCAACTCCTTCACCGCCTCGCGCTGGAAGGGCAACGACTACCGCAATGTCACCCATGCCAACAACAACATCGCGGACTTCCCCAACTGGGACGGCGACATTGGCGAACCCGACTGGGGCCCGGTGGCGGCGCGCACCGACGACAAGGTGCGCCAGAACGGCACCTACCTCACAGCACGCCTGCACCCGACCGACGACCTGACCCTGCTGCTCGGCGGGCGCCTGGTCAACTACAGCTACGACGGGATCGAGGACAACAACAAGGAAAACGACCGCCTGGTACCGTACGTTGGCGCGGTCTATGACCTCAACGACACCTACTCGCTGTACGCCAGCTACACCGATATCTTCATGCCCCAGGACGCCTGGTTCCGTGACCGTACCAACCGCCTGCTGGACCCGGACGAAGGGCAGAACTACGAACTGGGTCTGAAGGGTGAATTCCTTGACGGCCGGGTCAACGCCAGCCTTGCCTATTTCGAGATCCATGAGAGCAATCGTACGGTCGAGGACAACCAGTACAACGGCAACCCGACCAACCCCGACGTGGCCTTCGCCTGGATGGGCGTGAAAGCCAAGACCAAGGGCTTCGAGGCCGAAGTCTCGGGCGAGCTGACGCCAGGCTGGCAGTTGCAGGCCGGTTACACCCACAAGGTGATTCGCGATGACGATGGCCAGAAGGTTTCGACCTGGGAGCCGCAAGACCAGGTCAGCTTCTACACCAGCTACAAGCTCAAGGGCGCACTGGAGCGGCTGACCGTCGGCGGTGGTGCGCGTTGGCAGGGCAAGGGCTGGCAGGTGCTGCACAATCAGCCCAAGGACATCGACGAGGAATTCGCCCAGGATCCGTTCTGGCTGGTGGACCTGATGGCCCGCTACCAGTTCACCGATAGCTTTTCGGCCACTGTGAATGCCAATAACCTGTTCGATAAACGCTATTACACCAATATCGGTTTTTATAATTCGATGTCTTATGGTGACCCGCGCAACTTGATGTTGACCACCCGCTGGGATTTTTGACTGGCTAAATAAAAACGCCCCCTGAACCCTATGTAAATACTGTCAGTAGGGCGCCTGCAGCTCCCACAGCAAATCTGTGTACGCCGTACCTGTGGGAGCTGGCTTGCCAGCGATGAGGCCGGTTCAGCCAACATCAGCCGTCGTCTGAATTGCGACGTTCGTGCTCCAGCAACCAGCGCTTGCGTTCAATCCCACCGCCATAACCGGTCAGCGCGCCGTTGCTGCCCACCAGCCGATGGCAGGGGATGGCCAGGCTCACCGGATTCAGTGCATTGGCCAGGCCTACTGCCCGCGCGGCTGCAGGGTTGCCAAGCTGCGCGGCGATCTGCCCGTAGGTGCGGGTGCTGCCCACCGGGATTTCCCGTAGCGCCGCCCAGACGCGCTGCTGGAACGGGGTGCCGCCGGCATCAATGGGCACTGCATCAAATGCCTGCAATTGCCCCGTGCAGTAGGCCTGCACGGTATCGGCGAGACCCGCCAGCCCCGCGGTTTCACGCAACTGCACGCCTGTGCCGAAGCGGGTACGCAGCAGCCGCAGCAGGCGTTTTTCCGGCTCATCGAATTCCAGCGCCAACAACTGATCTCCGTCGCTGACGATCAGCACCTGGCCGATCGGCGCCGGCAAGTGCAGGCGGCGCAGCAGCAGTTCGCTCATCAGCATTCCTCGTTCAGGCGTGTTCGATCAGCATCACGGCCAGGGTGTCGGCGTCCAGCGCGTCGAACAGATGCGGGGTATCGGCCGAATAGCTCATGTAGTCGCCGGCCGCCAGTGTCACCGCCTGCTCGACCGGCCCCACTCGGGCGCGGCCGTGGCACAGGATCACATGCTCAAGGGTACCCGGTGGATGCGGTTTTGACAGCCGTGGCTCACCTGGCTGCACCCGCACCCGGTAAATATCGCGCTGAGCCCCCGCCGGGCAGGCGGCGAGCAAGGTGGCGGCGTAATTGGCCTGCTCGGCGTGGCTGGCGGCGCCTTCATTGGCGCGAATCACCTGCACATGCTGACGCGGCTGGCCCATCAGCCGGCTGACCGGCACTTGCAGCGCGCCGGCCAGGGCCCAGAGGGTTTCCAGGCTGGGGTTGCCGACCCCGGACTCCAGCTGCGACAGGGTGGACTTGGCCAGGCCTGCGCGTTTGCCCAGTTCGGTCACTGACAGGCCCAGGCGCTCACGCTCGCGGCGGATGGCGCTGGCCAGCAAGAGGATGGGGGAGTGTGCTTCGATCATTTGTTCGCTATACCGGTCAATTGTTCGTCTTGACGAACGGTTTTCATCTGTTCAGCATAACGGACCTTTGTTCGATATGACAGGAGTCAGCTCGCCATGCACCTGAAAACACGCGGCACCCTGGAGATGACCGCCGCCATGCTGATCTCCGGCACGGTTGGCTGGTTCGTCCTGGCCGCAGACCAGCCTGCGGCCGCCGTGGTGTTCTGGCGCTGCCTGTTCGGTGCGTTGGCACTACTGCTGGCCTGTGCCGGGCTGGGTTTGCTGCGGCGAGGGAGGATTAGCCGGCGCCAGGCATTGGCGGCGGCAGTCGGCGGGGTGGCGCTGGTGCTGAACTGGGTGTTGCTGTTCAGCGCCTATGGGCATGCCTCGATCGCTGTGAGCACCGTGGTCTATCATACCCAGCCGTTTATGCTGGTGGGCTTGGGCATGCTGTTGTTCGCCGAGAAGATGACCGCTGGCAAAGCCGGCTGGTTGCTGGCGGCGTTCGCGGGAATGCTGCTGATCGTCATGGCCGGATCGAGCGCTGATGCGGTCGCCGGTGATTACCGTCTGGGCGTGCTAATGGCGCTGGGTGCGGCGTTTTTCTATGCGATTGCCGCCGTTATCACCAAGCGATTGCACGGTGTGGCGCCGCAATTGATCGTGCTGATCCAGATGCTGGTCGGTGTAGGGCTGCTGGCGCCCTTTGCGCAGGTGCCGGGGTTGACGCGTGCGCCCGCTACCTGGGCCTGGCTGGCCACCATCGGCATCGTCCACACCGGGCTGATGTCGACCCTGCTGTACAGCGCTATCCAGAAGATCCCCACCAGCCTGGTCGGCGCCTTGTCGTTCATCTACCCGGTGGTGGCGATCCTGGTCGACTGGCTGGCCCTGGGGCACCCGCTCAGTGCGCTGCAACTGGCCGGTTCCGGCTTGATTTTGCTGGCGGCGGCGGGGATGACCTTTGGCTGGACGCTGCGGATCACGACCGCTACGCGGCCGATCGCTGGCAAGGCCAGCTCCCACAGGGGGCGCTGAGCGTCCCAGGACTATCCCTCAGAACCACCGATCGTTGCGTTTGCGCCCACGGCTCAAGGCCGGCAGGATCAAGCCAGCGAGCAGGCCGGCACCGGCGATGCCGCCGCCGTAGACCATATAGCGCATCAGCACCTGCTTGTTCTCGTCACCCAGACGCGCCTGAGTGCTGCGCAGTTCCGACTGGGTATCGCCGAGCTCGGCATTCAGCGCCTTGTTGCGTGCTTCCAGCTCGTCGATCAGCGCCTTGCGCGAATCAAGCGTCTCCTGCATGCCTTGTACGCGGGTTTTCCAGCTGTCGTCGATGGTCTTCAACTGCTCGCTGAGCTGGGTCACCTGCCCGGTCAGTTGCGGCAGGCGTTCGGCCTGGCCGGGCACGGCCTGCAGGTCACTGCTGGTGATCCACACGGTGTCTCCGGACTCGCCGCGCACCTGGCTGTAGTTGCCCTGAGTGGTCAGCAAGGTGACCTTTTGCCCGGACTTGAGGTTGCCAACAATGCGGTGGCCATCGGTGGGGCCGCTGCGCACGTAGGTGGTCAGGCTGTCGCTGACCCAGCGTTCGCTGCTGGGCGCGGTTTCTTCGGCGTGCAGCGGGTGGGCAAGGACCAGCAGGGCGCCTATCAGGCTACCGCTCAGCAGGCGGCGCGCGCCCGGGGTGCAGGAGGAAAACAGCGCGGGCGCCGCAGAAACAGGACGAGAGATAGGCATGATGGTCTTCGCGTGAAATAAACAATAAAAGCCCGATGACTGGGCCGGTGAAGAGTCGGCGTGCGCGCAGGCCGCCAGCTGAAAGACCATATTTCTGCAGGCAGGTTCACTGAAGTGGGTAGGAAAATAGCAGCAAATGTTGCGGGCACTGGCTGTGCCCGCAAGCGGGGGAGGGGCTTGAATCAGCTCACGACGCGGTAGCAGGGCACGTATTCGGCACCGCCCGGCAGCTTCATCCGGTGCTGGTCGACGAACGCCTGCAGCAGGTGGCCGAGGGGTTCGAGCACGGCGCTGTCACCCTTGATTTCGTACGGGCCTTTCTCTTCGATCAGGCGGATACCCTTGTCCTTGACGTTGCCGGCGACAATCCCGGAAAACGCCCGGCGCAGGTTGGCGGCCAGTTCGTGCGGCGGCAGCTCGCGGCTGAGCTTGAGCCCGGTCATGTTTTCGTGAGTCGGGTCGAAGGGGCGCTGGAAGCCTTCTTCGATCTTCAGCAGCCAGTTGAAGTGGAAGGCGTCGTTGCGTTCGCGGCGGAACTGCTTGACCTCCTTGAGCCCGTCAACCATCTGCCGAGCCACTTCGGCCGGGTCGTCGATGATGATCTGGTAGTGCTCCTGGGCCTTCTCGCCGAGGGTGGCACGCACGAACGCATGCAGCTGCTGCAGGTACGGCGCGGCGCTTTTCGGCCCGGTGAGGATCACCGGGAACGGCAGGCCGCGGTTGTCCGGGTGCATGAGGATGCCGAGCAGGTAGAGGAACTCTTCGGCGGTACCGGCGCCACCGGGGAAGATGATGATACCGTGGCCGACGCGTACGAAGGCTTCCAGGCGTTTTTCGATGTCCGGCAGGATCACCAGTTCGTTGACGATCGGGTTGGGCGCTTCGGCGGCGATGATGCCAGGCTCGGTCAGGCCCAGGTAGCGGCTGCCGCTCATGCGCTGCTTGGCATGGGCGATGGTCGCGCCCTTCATCGGGCCCTTCATCACGCCCGGGCCGCAGCCGGTGCAGACGTCCAGCTTGCGCAGGCCCAGCTCGTGGCCGACCTTCTTGGTGTACTGGTATTCCTCGGTGCTGATCGAGTGGCCGCCCCAGCACACCACCATTTTTGGCTCGACGCCCGGGCGCAGGGTGCGGGCATTGCGCAGCAGGTGGAAGACGTAGTCGGTGATGCCCTGGGAGCTTTCCAGGTCAATGCGCTGGCTGGCCAGTTCGCTTTCGGTGTAGACGATATCGCGCAGGGCGCTGAAGAGCATTTCGCGGGTGCTGGCGATCATTTCGCCATCGACGAAGGCATCAGCCGGTGCGTTCAGCAGTTCCAGGCGCACGCCACGGTCCTGCTGGTGAATGCGCACCTCGAAGTCTTTGTAGGCTTCGAGGATGGTCTTGGCGTTGTCGACGTGCGCGCCGGTGTTGAGGATTGCCAGCGCGCACTGGCGGAACAGGGTGTACAGGCTGCCGGAACCGGCTTCACTCAGTTGCTGTACTTCACGTTGAGACAGTGTTTCCAGGCTGCCTTTTGGGCTGACAGATGCATTGATAACTTCACGTTGGGGCATTCTGGGTTTCCTGTGAGCGGGTAAACGTCCATCTTCAGAACACCACCATACCGACAAATTGTCGCAGCAACGAGTGCCTTTCGCTGTCAGGCCTTGTCGGCAACACCTGGGGCGGCTCGCCAGCCGACGGCCTGCAGGGCATCGAGCAACTGCTCGGGTTTGAGTGCCAGTACCTTGCTGCCATGGGCTTCGAGGTCGGTGGCCGCCAGCAGGGCATTGACGATGGCTTCCTCCACGGCATCGGCCGCCGCGCTGAACAGCGCCGAGATATGGTCGTTGTTGACCATCTGCACCGTGCTGGTCGGCGGCCCCGGGTGGCCAAAGTTGGCCGCCGGCAGGCTGTTGCCGGTCGAGAAAGCGATGAAGATGTCGCCACTGGAGTCTTCGGTGCCGCCGCCGACCCGTGCCAGCCCGACACTGGCCCGTTGCGCCAGGCGCGTGCACTGGTGCGGCAGCAGCGGCGCGTCGGTGGCCAGGGTGATGACGATCGAACCCATGCCCGGCTCGCCGACGTTGCGCGGTGCGCTAAAGGGCGAATGCACTGCACCCAGCACCTGGCCGACCGGGTAGCCGGCTACCCGCAAGGCGCCGCGCACACCGTAGTTGGCCTGCACCAGCACGCCGACGGTCCAGCCGCCGGCCGCGCTGTCCAGTACCCGCGAAGCGCTACCGATACCGCCCTTGAATTCGTGGCAGATCATCCCGGTGCCGCCGCCGACGCAACCTTCAGCCACCGGCCCCGATTGCGCAGCGGCAAGCGCTGCGTGGACATGCTCGGCAGTGACATGCTGACCCCAGATGTCGTTGAGCACGCCGTCGTAGGTTTCCAGTACCGTGGGCATGCACCAGTAGGTGCGCGCCTTGCCCATCTCGCGCTCGGCCGCCACCAGCGCATCGCGGACCACACCGACGCTGTGGGTGTTGGTGTAGGCAATCGGCGTGGTCAGCAAGCCGGCCTCGCGAATCCACTCAAGGCCAGTGGCATCGCCATTGCCGTTGAGCACGTGCACGCCGGCAAAGCACGGCTGCAGGCTGGCGGCCCGGGCCCGTGGCTCGATCACCGTGACCCCGGTGTTGACCGCGTTGTCGCCGCTGCCGCGCTGCACGGTGTGATGGCCGACACGCACGCCCGGCACATCGGTGATGGCGTTGAACGCGCCAGGGGTGCCCACGCCGATACGAATGCCCAGATCACGTACACGCATTGATTCACAGCTCCTGTTGGAAGGTTCGAAGGGCCCGCGATGGCCGTTGCTCGCACAGCATGACAAGTACTCGGGCAACGGCAATACTGCGTGCCGGTGTGCAGAGTCTAGGAACTCGACCTGCCGCTGGCGATTCCCCCCAATCGTTACCCCCTAGGAGTTACCGGTGAACCTGCTATTCGAAGCCGCCGCCCATCACCACGCCCTGGCCCGGGTCATCGACCAGTTGGGCAGGCCGAGGTTCTGGCACCAGTTGATCGTGCTGCTCGATCAACTGGTGCCTTGCGACACTGCCCTGGCCTTGCTGGTGGAGCGCGACGGTGCGCCGCGGGTGCTGGAGGAATTCGACCGTGGCTTTCGCGATGCGCCTGCGGCGGCGCCACTGTACCTGGGCGGCCTGTACCTGCTCGACCCGTTTATCCAGGCCATGCGCGACGGCCTGGCCGATGGCGTGTACCGCATGGAAGAGGTGGCGCCGGACGAGTTTCGCAAGAGCGACTACTTCAACAACTACTTTCGCGCCCTGGTCGGCGAGGACGAGCTGCAGCTGATCCTCAACCTCGAACCGGGCAAGGTCCTGGCCATTTCGTTGGGTGCCAACCAGCGTTACCAGACGGCGACCATCGGCCAGCTGACCCTGCTGACGCCGTGGCTGCTGGCCCTGATGCGCCAGCACTGGCAACAGCAGCATCCACAGCAGGTCAGCGAGCATTCGACCCCGGTCGAGCGTGCCCTGGAGCATTTTGGCAGCGACACCCTGTCGGCCCGCGAACTGGAAACGGCCCGCCTGGTGCTGCGCGGCAACTCCAGCAAGGCCATCGCCAAGCGCCTGGACATCTCCCAGGAGACGGTCAAGGTGCATCGCCGCAACCTGTACAGCAAGCTTGGGGTGTCGTCCCAATCGGAGCTGTTCAGCCTGTTCTTGCAACACCTGGGACAACACCACCATCAGGAGTGAATGATGCTACGGATACTGGGCAAGGCTTCATCGATCAACGTGCGCAAGGTGCTGTGGACCTGCGCCGAATTGCAGCTGCCGTTCGCGCGCGAAGACTGGGGCTCGGGCTTTCGCTCGACCGCGGAGGAGGCGTTCCTTGCGTTGAATCCGAATGCCATGGTGCCGGTGATTCAGGACGGCGATTTTGTGCTGTGGGAGTCCAACAGCATCATCCGTTACCTGGTTTCGCAGTACGGCGGCCAGCAGCTGTACCCGGCCGAACCGAAGGCGCGGGCGCGGGTCGATCAATGGATGGACTGGCAGGCTACCGACCTCAATGGCGCGTGGAGCTATGCCTTTGTCTCGCTGGTGCGCAAGGCGCCGACCCACCAGGACCCTGAAGCGCTGGCGGCGGGTTGTCGCAACTGGGCGCGCAACATGACCCTCCTTGAGCGTCAGCTGGAGCGTACCGGAGCCTATGTGAGTGGCGCGGACTTCTCCCTGGCCGACATTCCCATCGGCCTGTCGGTCAACCGCTGGCTGCAGACCCCGCTGGAGCGTCCGGCGCTGCCGGCGGTCGAGGCTTACTACGATCGCCTGAACGAACGTAAAGGCTATCGCTTGCATGGGCGCAACGGTTTGCCTTGAGGTCAACCTTAAACACTGCGTCGGGCCTGTGGGAGCCGGACTTGCCGGCGATCGAGCGCGCAGCGGTCGCAATTCAGGCAACGCTGGATGTGCTGGCTGCACCGGCTTCATCGCTGGCAAGCCAGCTCCCACAGGTCCGGCGTACACAAATCCACTGTGGGAGCAACTGTCTTGATCAGGCTGTTTGCTCTCGCCAAGGGGTAT
>NZ_JBGOGX010000045.1:0-5978 GCF_054788455.1 Pseudomonas sp. ZL2
GGACTTGTGGGAGCTGGCCTTGCCAGCGATCGAGCGCGCAGCGGTCGTAATCCAGGCGACACTTGATGTGTTGGCTGTACCGGCCTCATCGCCGGCAAGGCCAGCTCCCACAGAGGTCGTAATCCAGGCGACACCTGATGTGCTGGCTGTACCGGCCTCATCGCTGGCAAAGCCCGCTCCCACAGGTCGCACATTTGCACGCCGTCAATGAAACGGGAAGATGTAGTTCATCCACGCGGCCATGCGCAGGAGGATCTTGCGCATGGTGGCGATATGCGGAAAGTGCTTGCTGTACAGCGCTGCCTGGCCATAGGCACCGCCGGGCATCTGCTTGGCGTACTGGGCGAACGCCGGGTCGTCGATTTCGATGATCACCGGTACCCGCCCTGCCGGGGGGGAGCCTGTGTAGCTGACCAGGTTGCCGGAGGGCTGGACCTGGCCTTCGCCGATCACCGCGATGACATTCTTGACCTTGCCGTGAAACACCTTGCCCGGAATGCCGTCGAAGGCCACTTCCGCGTCATCGCCGGGCACCAGGCGCAACAGGCTGTTCTGGCGCATCCAGGCGGCGAAGTACTGGCCCTCTTCAGGGATGAACACCATCGACGGGCGCAGCGGCAAGGCACTGGCCATCATCCCCGCGCGCAACGATACATGGGTGACATAGCCCTTGCTCGGCGCCCGCACCACGGTGCTGTCGAGTTCGAACTGGGCGTTGTCCAGTTGCGCCTGCAGGTCGTCGACCCGGGCGATGGCCGCTTCCTGCTCGCGGCGGGTACCGAAGTTGCGTTTGATCAGCTCGTTGATGCGGTACAGATCACCCCTGGCGGCGACGATCTGCGCCTTGAGCGAGCGCAAGCGGTGCTCGAACGGCGCCGGGTCGATGCGAAACAGCACATCGCCCTTCTCCAGCGGCTGGTTGCCCTTGACCGGCACCTCGATCACTTTGCCGGTGACCACCGGGATCACCGGCACCGAGACGAAATACGAACGCGCTACCTCCGAATACGGGTGGTTGTAGTTCATGGTGAAGATCAGCGCACCGATCATGACGATGCCACCGAGTACCGCAGTGGGCACGGTCCATTTGTTCAGCGGGATGCGAAACAGCTTGAAGATCGCCACGCAGATCGCGGCGTAGGTAAGGATCAGTAGCAGGTCCATGGCTCAGATGCCTTCGCCGCGTTCGTCAGCGGCGGATGTTCCTTCGAGTCGGTCGAGGCGTTGTTGCAGTTCGAGTACCTGTTGTTCCAGGCGCAGCACATGGTTTTGCGGTGACTTGCCGTCGCCGAACCCCCAGCCGCGATCTTCGCGGTAGAGCATCGCCCAGATCCACAGGAACGGCCACAGCGCATGCAGGGTGAACAGGCTGACCCAGCCGGTGGCATGGATCGCATCCTGGTGCGGATGATTGCGGTGCACGGCAATTTCGTAGGGGATGTCGTGCAACACAATGATCCCGTAGAACAGCACCAGGCCGACGAAAATCAACAAACCCAAGGCGAAGTAATCGAGCATGATCGCTTACCGGCGCTGTGCTGTGAGCAGTGGCTTGAGTGTAGATCACCGATTGCCTTGTCAAGCTGCAGGCCGTGTATACCGTTGGTCGCGCCACACGGCCGGCGCATGGAAGGCTGGACTAGGCTCAGTTCACTTTCGACTGGAGATCGCTCCATGTCACTGGCTGAAGAACAGAAGATTGCGCGCAGAAAGGAAACCCTGCTGTTCGTGTTTCTGGTTGTCTGCCTGTTCCCCTTGCTCTCGGTCGCCATTGTCGGCGGCTATGGCTTTCTCGTCTGGTTTTACCAGCTGCTCTACGGCCCGCCCGGCCCACCCAACGGATAGCCCGCGCCCGCAGACTACTGGAGCCAGCCCATGGATGAAGCCCTGCACATTGCCAGCCTGGTGGTACACGCCCGCCCCGAACTGCTCGAGGCGGTGAAAGCCAACCTGCGCCTGCTCGACCACCTCGAACTGCACCGGCAAAGCGCCGCCGGCAAGCTGGTAGTGGTGCTCGAGGCAAGCGATGAACAGCAGATCCTGCAACGCATCGAACAGATCAACAGCTTGCCCGGCGTGCTCAACGCCGCCCTGATCTACCACGAACTCCTCGCCCCAGAAGGAGACAGCCCATGAGCATGACCCGCCGTGAATTCGCCAAGGCCCAGGCCGCCGCCATCGCTGCCGCCGCAGCCGGCCTGCCGATCTTTACCGATGCCAGCAACCTGGTGACCGAGGCCGACCTGGTCACCCTGAACTGGAACAAGGCGCCCTGCCGGTTTTGCGGCACCGGCTGCAGCGTGATGGTCGCCACCCGCGACAACCGCGTGGTGGCGACCCATGGCGACGTCAAGGCTGAGGTCAATCGCGGCCTCAACTGCGTCAAGGGCTACTTCCTGTCGAAGATCATGTACGGCAACGACCGCCTGACCCAGCCGTTGCTGCGCATGCGCAACGGCCAGTACGACAAGCAGGGCGAGTTCCAGCCGATCAGTTGGGACAAGGCCTTCGACATCATGGCCGCCAAGTACAAGGAAGCGCTGAAAAACAAGGGCCCGGAAGCGATCGGCATGTTTGGCTCCGGGCAATGGACGGTATGGGAAGGCTACGCCGCCAACAAGCTGATGAAGGCCGGTTTTCGCAGCAACAACATCGACCCCAACGCCCGCCACTGCATGGCCTCGGCGGTGATGGGCTTCATGCGCACCTTCGGCATGGACGAGCCGATGGGCTGCTACGACGACATCGAAGCCACCGACGCCTTCGTGCTCTGGGGCTCGAACATGGCCGAGATGCACCCGATCCTCTGGAGCCGGGTCACCGACCGCCGCCTGAGCCAGCCGCAGGTCAAGGTGGCGGTGCTGTCGACCTTCGAGCACCGCAGCTTCGACCTGGCCGACATCCCCATGGTGTTCAAACCACAAACCGACCTGCTGATCCTCAACTACATCGCCAACCACATCATCGAAAGCGGCGCAGTGAACAAGGACTTCATCAGCAAGCACACACGCTTTGCCCGGGGCGCCGACGATATCGGCTACGGCCTGCGCGCCGACGATCCACGGGAAGCCAAGGCCAAGAACGCCGACAAGGCCAACACCTGGAGCGATATCGACTTCGAGCAGTTCGCCGCGTTCGTGCGGCCCTACACCCTGGAGCGCGCGGCGAAGGAATCGGGCGTGCCAGCGGAGCGCCTGAAGGCGCTGGCCGAGCTATACGCCGACCCCAAGCGCAAGGTGGTGTCGTTCTGGACCATGGGCTTCAACCAGCACACCCGTGGGGTGTGGGCCAACAACCTGATCTACAACATCCACCTGCTCACCGGCAAGATCAGCGAGCCGGGCAACAGCCCCTTCTCGCTCACCGGCCAGCCCTCGGCCTGTGGCACCGCCCGCGAGGTCGGGACCTTCTCGCACCGTTTGCCCGCTGACCTGGTGGTGACCAACCCCAAGCATCGCGCCACCGCCGAGAAGATCTGGAAGCTGCCTGCCGGGACCATCCAGGAAAAGGTCGGTTTTCACGCCGTGCAGCAGAGCCGCATGCTCAAGGACGGCGTGCTCAATGTGTACTGGACCCAGGCCAGCAACAACATGCACGCCGGGCCCAATATCATGCAGGAGGTGTTGCCGGGCTGGCGCAAGCCGGAGAACTTCGTGATCGTCTCGGATGTCTACCCGACCGTGTCGGCCCAGGCCGCCGACCTGATCCTGCCCAGTGCCATGTGGGTGGAGAAGGAAGGCGCGTTCGGCAACGCCGAACGCCGCACCCAGTTCTGGCATCAACTGGTGACGGCCCCGGGCGAGGCCCGTTCGGACCTGTGGCAGCTGATGGAGTTTTCCAAGCGCTTTACCACCGACGAGGTCTGGCCCGCCGAGTTGCTGGCCAAAGCCCCCGAATACAAGGGCAAGACCCTGTTCGAGGTGCTGTATAAAAATGGCCAGGTCGATCAGTTCCCGGTCGAGCAACTGGAGGCCGGCTACCAGAACGATGAAGCCAAGGCCTTTGGTTTCTACCCGCAAAAAGGCCTGTTCGAAGAGTACGCCCAGTTTGGCCGTGGCCACGGCCATGACCTGGCCGCCTTCGACCGCTACCACAGCGAGCGCGGCTTGCGCTGGCCGGTGGTCGACGGCAAGGAAACCCGCTGGCGTTACCGCGAAGGCCTCGACCCCTATGTCGAGGCAGGCAGCGGCGTGCAGTTCTACGGCTACCCGGACAAGAAGGCGATCATCTTCGCCCTGCCCTACGAGCCGCCGGCCGAAGCGCCGGATGCCGACTATCCGTTCTGGCTCAGCACCGGCCGGGTACTCGAACACTGGCACACCGGGACCATGACCCAGCGCGTCGAAGAGCTGTACAAGGCGGTGCCGGATGCCTTGGTGTACATGCATCCGGAGGACGCCAAGGCCCTCAACGCCCGGCGTGGCAGCGAAGTGAAGCTGGTCAGCCGGCGTGGCGAGATTCGTGCACGGATCGAGACCCGTGGCCGCAACAAACCGCCACGGGGGCTGGTGTTCGTGCCGTTCTTCGACGCCAACAAGCTGATCAACAAAGTCACCCTGGACGCCACCGACCCGATCTCCAAGCAAACCGACTACAAGAAATGCGCCATACGCATCGAGCTGATCAGCGTGGCCTGAGGAGAACCGTCATGCCTATTCGCAGCCTGCCCTTGCTGATGTTTGCGGTGATCGGCCTGGTGGTCGCCGCCGAGGTCGACTACCCCCTCGATGCCCCAGGTCCGGACGGTCGCCGCCCTGGTGGTACCCTGACCCAGAGCATGCCGGCGCCGCCGCTGGCCAACGACGAGAACAAGGACCTCAAGCGCGAACGCAACTATCCCGACCAGCCACCGACCATTCCCCACACCATTCGTGGCTATCAGGTCGACATCAACGGCAACAAGTGCCTGTCCTGCCATAGCCGCGCCAACAGCGCGCGCAGCCAGGCGACCATGATCAGCATCACCCACTATATGGACCGCGATGGCCAGGCCCTGGCGGCGGTATCGCCGCGGCGCTACTTCTGCACCCAGTGCCACGTCGCGCAAAAAGAGGTGCAGCCGCTGGTGGGCAACAGCTTCGAAACCATCGACAAGCTGCTGCAAGACGATGCCAACGCCGCGCAAAAACCCTGAGGAGGCGCCATGCAAGCACTGTTCAGGCTATTCAAGGAATACTGGGGCATTCTCTGGCGGCCAAGCGTCTACTACAGCCTGGGTTTTCTGACCCTGGGCGGGTTCGTCGCCGGGATCATCTTCTGGGGCGGCTTCAACACCGCCCTGGAAGTGACCAACACCGAAAAATTCTGCACCTCCTGCCATGAGATGCGCGACAACGTCTTCGTCGAACTCAAGGACACCATCCACTACAGCAACCGCTCCGGCGTGCGCGCCAGTTGCCCGGATTGCCACGTGCCGCACGAGTGGACGCACAAGATCGCGCGCAAGATGCAGGCCTCCAAGGAGGTTTGGGGCAAGCTGTTCGGCACCATTGACACCCGCGAGAAATTCCTCGCTCATCGCCGCGAGCTGGCCGAACACGAATGGGCGCGGCTCAAGGCCAACGACTCGCGCGAATGCCGCAACTGCCACAACTTCGAGTTCATGGATTTCACCCGCCAGAGCAAGCGTGCCGCAGCCATGCACTCGACCTCGCTGGCCAGTGGGCAGGCGACCTGCATCGATTGCCACAAGGGCATTGCCCATAAGCTGCCGGACATGCGCGGGGTGCCGGGTTGGTAACTCAGTGCGCCACACTGGCCTCATCGCGGGGCAAGCCCGCTCCCACAGATTGGGTGTACACACATCCATTGTGGGAGCTGGCTTGCCAGCGATGAGGCCAGCCCAGCCAACACATCAGGCGGCGCCTGGATTGCGACCGCTACGCGCTCGATCGCCGGCAAGGCCAGCTCCCACAAGTCCGGCGTACACAGCACTACTGTGGGAGCTGGCTTGCCAGCGATGAGGCCAGCCCAGCCAA
>NZ_JBGOGX010000046.1:0-5051 GCF_054788455.1 Pseudomonas sp. ZL2
TCGGAGGTGGAACTGTGTAAAACAGATCGAATTCCAACCGCGAAGGGACTTTCGATCATGATCTACCGTCCTCTGGGCCAAAGCGGCCTGCAGGTGTCTGCACTGACCCTGGGCAGCATGATGTTCGGCGAGCAGACCAGCACCGAAGACTCGCTGCGCATCATCGACAAGGCCTGGGATCAGGGCATCAATTTCATCGACACTGCCGACGTGTACAACGCCGGGCGCAGCGAAGAAATCGTCGGCGAGGCCATCGCCCGCAACCGCCAGGACTGGATCCTCGCCTCCAAGGTCGGTTTCGGCCCTGCCGAGGGCCTGCCCAACCGCAGCGGCCTGAGCCGCAAGCATATTTTCAACGCCATCGAAGCCAGCCTGACCCGCCTGGGTAGCGACTACCTGGACATCTACTACCTGCACCGCGAAGACCACAACACCCCGCTTGAGGTCACCGTCAGCGCCATTGGCGACCTGCTGCGCCAGGGCAAGATCCGCCACTGGGGGGTGTCCAACTTCCGTGGCTGGCGCATCGCCGAGATCTGCAACCTGGCCGAGCGCCTGGGCGTGGCCAAGCCGGTGGTCAGCCAGCCGCTGTACAACATCGTCAACCGCCAGGCTGAACCCGAGCAGTTCACTGCCGCCGCCTACCACGGCCTGGGTATCGTGCCGTTCAGCCCACTGGCCCGGGGCGTGCTCAGCGGCAAGTACGCGCCCAATGCCAGCCCCGACGCCAACAGCCGCGCCGGGCGCCAGGACAAGCGCATCCTGGAAACCGAATGGCGCCCTGAATCCCTGGAAATCGCCCAGAAGATCCATGCCTATACCCAGGCCAAGGGCGTTGGCATGGTCGAGTTCGCGATTGCCTGGGTACTCAATAACACGCTGATCAGCTCGGCGATTGTCGGCCCGCGCACCGAGGCCCAGTGGGACACCTACAGCGGCGCCCTTGAGGTGAAAATCAGCGCTGAAGACGAAGCCTTCATCGATTCGCTGGTCACCCCCGGCCACGCCTCGACTCACGGCTACAACGACAGCGCGCACTTCGTCAGCGGGCGCTTGCCACGCTGAGTTCGGTCCCCAGCAGGTGGCTGATCGCGGCCTTGAGCCTCATCGGCCGCACCGGCTTGTGCATCAGGGTGTGGCCCAGTTCGCGCACCTGCTGCTTGAGCTCGTTGCTATAGTTGGCGGTGATCATCAGCGCCGCTAGCGGTGTACGCCGTTGGGCGTTGATCGCCGCCACTGCGTCGACGCCATTGCGGCCGTTGTCCAGATGATAATCGGCAATCAGCAGGTCGGCCTCGGCGCTGTCGGTTGCCACCTGTCGCGCCAGGTCCTGCTCGCTCAGGGCCGTCACCACTTCGCAGCCCCACTGCTCAAGCAGCGTACGCATACCTGCGCAGATCGCCGCATCGTTATCCAGCACCCAGATACGTGCGCCTTCCAGGCGTTCGCGCAGCGGCTCGCTCAGGTCAGGCTCCGCCACCCGCTTCGGCGCTGGCCGGCTGCGCGGCACTTCAATGGCAAACATCGAGCCCTTGCCGGGCACTGAACGCAACTGCAGGCGGTGGCCGAGGATCCCGGCGATCTTGTCGACGATGGCCAGCCCGAGCCCCAGGCCGCGATCCTGATCCGGACGCTGGACGTCACCGCGCTTGAACTCCTGGAAGACTTCCTCGCGGCGGTCTTCGGCGATGCCTATGCCGGTGTCCCAGACTTCGATCCACAGTGCCTTGCCACGTCGCCGGCAGCCGAGCAACACGCGGCCACCAGGGGTGTAGCGGATGGCATTGCTGAGCAGGTTGCGCAGGATCCGCGCCAACAGCTGGATATCGCTGTGCACGCTCAGACCGCACGGCACGTACGCCATCCGCAAGCCCTCACTGGCGGCGGCATGGGCATATTCGGCGGCAAGATTGTCGAGCAGGTCGCTGACGGCGAAGCTGGCCAGGTCTGCCTTGATCACCCCGGCATCGAGCTTGGAGATGTCCACCAGGGTGCCGAGCAGGTTCTCGACGTCATCCAGCGAGTTGCTGACGTTGCGCACCAGCGCCGGGTTGGCGCTGCTCTGTTCGAGCAAGGCACTGGTGAACAGCCGCGCCGCATTCAAGGGTTGCAACAGGTCATGGCTGACGGCAGCGAGGAACTTGGTCTTCGACAGGTTGGCCTGCTCGGCCTCCTGCTTGGCCTGGCTCAGTTCGGCGGTGCGTTCGCGCACCCGCACTTCGAGGTTCTGGTAGGCCTGGTGCAGGGCCTCCGCAGTGCGCCGGCGTTCGGTGATGTCGCGGATCAGCACGAAGATCCCCACCACCTCGCCACTGGCCAGGCGGTTGGGCACGTAGGAGCGCAGCATGTAGCGCTGCTGGCCGTTGACGTGAGTTTCGGCGCACTCGAAGGTCACGCTCTCGCCGGCCAGCGCCCGCTCGATGTAGCCCTCCAGGCGCTGGTAGTGCTCGGGGCTGTGCACCTCGCGCAGTTTCTGCCCGAGCATCACCCCCGGCGGCCAGCAGTACCACTGCTCGTAGACCTTGTTGGTGAACTCGTAGACCAGTTCGGCATTGAGGTAGGCGATCAGTGCCGGTACATGGTCGGTGATCAGCCGGATCCAGCGTTCGCTTTCGCTCAGGGCCTCGGCGTGCTGGTAGCGTTCGGTGATGTCGGTGAAGGTATTGACGAAGCCGCCGGTAGGCAGCGGGTGGGTGCGAATCTCCAACATGCGGCCATCGAACAGACGTTGTTCCAGCTCATGCACGCAGCGGCCGTTGCCGTCGCGGCTGGCCGGGGTCAGCAGCGCCAGTTCGCTGTCGGCGATCACCTCGGTAAAACTGCGGTGCGCGGCGATCGGCGCCAGGCCGCTGAGTTCGAGAAAGCGCCGGTTCCACAACTCCAGCACGCCATCGGCATTGACCATGGCCACGCCCTGGGACAGGTTGTCGACCGCCCGTTGCAGCAAGTAGGACTTCTGCGCCACCGCCTGCTCGCGGCGGCGGGTTTCGCTGTGCTTGACCTCGGTGATATCGGTGAACAGCATCACCCGCCCGCCGTCCTGGGTCGGCCGTTCGCTGACCTGCAGCCAGCGTCCACCTTGCAGGCGATACAGCAGGTGCTCGTCGCTGGCACCGCGCTGCTCTTCGCGGAACAGGCCGCTGCTGTGCATCAGGCGCTTGACCTCGGCCAGGCGCATGCCGCTGATGATGCGGATGCGACTGTTGGCCCAGAACGCTTTGAAGCGGCTGTTGAACAGCACGATGCGCAAGTCCGGATCGAACAGTACGAACGCGTCGGAGATACTCTCGATGGCATCGACCAGGTGCTGGTGAGCGGTTTCCGCACGCAAGCGGGCATCGCTGAGCAGGTGGTTGCTGGCCTTGAGCTCGACCAGGGTCTGGTTCAGCGCATCGGTACGCTCGCGCACCTGCTCGGCCAGCACCACCGAGTGCTGGAACGCCGCATAGGAGTCGTCCGGCCGCGCCGCGCCGGACTCCAGGCGTTCGATCAGTGCGGCGTTGATCCGTAGCAGCTTGTGGTTGGCCCTTTGCAGCTCGGCCAGCCGCTGGTCACTGTTCAAGCTGGCCACGGGGCCGTCCGATGGCAACGCCGGTGAAGGTCTGGTTGATGTGCATGCCATTGAACTGTTCTCCATAGGAGTTGAAACCCAGCACCCGCTGTTGGCGCAGGAAGCTGCCGACCTCGGCCAGGCTGTCGCTGCCCTCCAGTTCCAGGCGGCGCAGGAAACAGTCGCAACCGATGGTCAGCAGCAAGGGGCCAAGGCGCTGTTGCAGCCCTTCGAACAGGTTTTCCAGATTGGGCAGCAAGGGCCCTGGGCGCATGGCGGTAAGGACGATGCCATTCTCTACTGCGCAGTAAAAACTCAGGCTCAGGTCCTCGTGCACCTGCTGGATGGCGCGCACGTAATAACGTTCGTTGATACGCACCGCCAGCGGGTGGGCGGCAAAGGTGCGGTGGTTGATCTGGCTGACCGGCACATTGATCAGTTGTGCGTATTCCAGCGCCGCCGGCTCGGCATTGAGTTCGTAGACCCGGCGCAGGTTGCGGTCGGCGCGGGTGACCACCAGTTTTTCGCTGCGCGGCTCGATGTGATGGGTGGTGAACACCTCGAACTCCAGCCAGGTATTGACCAGCAGCACCACGGCGGCGCCCGTGCGGAAGGCGCCGTCGAAGTAAACGTGGGTGTGGTTGAGGTAGTTGTCATCACCCGCCGAGCCGCCAAAATGCGGGATGTCGCCCAGCGCCGCGCTGAGCGCTGCCAGCACGGTTTCTTCGCGACTCGACAGGCCATCGAGCAGGGTCAGGGCAAAGCTGTGGCCCTTGATCGGCGCCAGGGTGTTGCTGCGGCACTCGCCCACCAGCCGCTCGACCGTGGCTTGGGCCTGGATTAGGCTGAACTGCGGCATGGCGTCGATCAGTTCGGCGGCGATGGAAAACTGCCGGTGATCGAAACCCAGGGCGGTAATGCAGCCCCGGCCATAGCCGTCGGGGGTCAGTTCACCGGCACTGGTGCAACCGGCCAGGCGGATGCCCCCGAAGCTCTGTTGCAGGGCCTGGGCCAGGGCTGGCAGGTCGTACTCGGCGGAGCAGAAGAACAGCACAAAGCCCAGGTGCGGGTGCAGCAGCTGGCTGGCCAGCTCCTGGGCGGCGAGCTCGGCGGCGCTGGCCCGCGACACGGCACTGATCACCCCCTCGGCTTGAAACTGCTGCATGGCTGCCTCCTGGGTGAGCATTGATGGATGCAGGCAGTTTATGGAGGCTCGGGAGCGGGCCGAATGCTACTTGGGTACTGGGTGTGGGTGGCATTGGTTGTAGAACGGAACCTGTGGGAGCTGGCTTGCCATGCACATAACGCGTCGCCTGGATTACGACCGCTGCGCGCTCGATCGCCGGCAAGTCCGGCTCCCACAGGATTGGCTGTGCTCCCAGGGGCAGTGCAAGACCTGTGGGAGCTGGCTTGCCAGCGATGAGGCCAGTACAGCCAGCACATCATGCGTCGCCTGGATTACGACCGCTGCGCGCTCGATCGCCGGCAAGTCCGGCTCCCA
>NZ_JBGOGX010000047.1:0-188058 GCF_054788455.1 Pseudomonas sp. ZL2
GATGGGGCCCTAAAGCACCTGCCGCAAAAACGCCTGGGCGCGAAGGTCCTTGGGTGAGGTGAAGAACGCCTCCGGCGGCGAGTCTTCCAGCAGCTTGCCGTGATCGAAGAACAGCACCCGATCCGCCACTTCGCGGGCAAAGCCCATTTCGTGGGTGACACAAACCATGGTCATGCCTTCCAGGGCCAGGGTCTTCATCACATCCAGCACCTCACCGACCATTTCCGGGTCGAGCGCCGAGGTCGGCTCATCGAACAGCATTACCTTGGGCTCCATGGCCAGGGCGCGAGCGATCGCCACCCGCTGCTGCTGCCCACCGGACAAGCGCGAAGGGAACTCATTGGCCTTCTGCGCAATGCCGACCTTCTCCAGCAACGCCCGGGCCTTGGCCTCGCGCTCGGCCTTGCCGCGCTTGCGCACGACCTTCTGCGCCAGGCACAGGTTCTCCAGCACGGTCATGTGCGGGAACAGGTTGAAATGCTGGAACACCATGCCGACTTCCCGGCGGTAGGCGTTGACGTCGGTCTTCGGATCAGCCAGTTGCAGGCCGTCGATGGCCACGGTGCCTTCATCGAACGACTCCAGGCCGTTGAGGCAGCGCAGGAAGGTCGACTTGCCCGAGCCCGAAGGGCCGAGCACCACCAGCACTTCGCCCTTGGCCACGTCGGTGCTGACGTGATCGACCGCGCGCACCACTTGCCCACGGGTATCGAAGACTTTTACCAGGTCACGGACTTCAATCACTTTGCGCAAGCCTCCGCTCAAGCCGGCTGGCCATGTGCGACAGCGGCAGGTTGATCAACAGGTACAGGCCGGCGACGCAGAACCAGATCTCGAAGGTCGAGAACGAGGTGGTGATCGCCTCGCGACCGCTTTTGGTCAGCTCGGTGATGGCGATCACCGAGACCAGCGAGGTGTCCTTGACCAGGCTGATGAACTGCCCGGCCAGCGGTGGCAATACGCGCTTGAAGGCTTGCGGCAGCACCACATGGCGCATCGACTGGCCAGCGCTCAGGCCCAGCGAACGGGCGGCTTCACCCTGGCCCTTGGCGATCGACTGCACACCGGCGCGGACGATCTCGGCGACATAGGCGCCGGTAAACAGCGCCAGCGCCGCCACCCCGGCAAACTCCCGGGACAGGTTGAGCACGGTACCGATGAAGAAATAGAAGATGAAAATCTGTACCAGCAACGGCGTACCGCGTACCAGCTCGACATACACCGTCGACAGGTCACGCAGGGTCGGGTTGTTCGACAGCCGGCAGAGCCCGGCAAACAGGCCGATCAGCAGCCCCAGCACGCCGGAGGCGACCGAGATCCATACCGTGGTCCACAGGCCCCAGGCCAGCGGGCCGGCGGCCCAGTGATGGGTAACGCCGATCAGGTCGCCTTCGGCCACATCGTCGCCGCGCGACAGTTGCACGCTGGCCTGCTCGACCTCGAAGACCTGCTCGCCACCGCTCTCGTCACGTACCGTGACGCTGGCCATGTCGCCCTTGCTGACGATGGCTTCGATGGTGCCGTTTTCAGCGACGCGCTGGGCGACTTCAGCCTGGTAGGCAAAGTACTGCGGCACCCGGTTCCAGCGCCACTCGTAGGAAATCACCGAGGTCGCGTAATACAGGCTGACGGCCAGGCCGATCAGGACCAGCGCGGTCAGCCCGTGCCAGGGCCACTGGGCTTTTTTGTGTTTGATCACGTGAAGGTACTTCCGTAAAAGCGAACGCGCAGGGCCAGCCTGCGCGTCGGGTTTCAAGCCGGGCGTGGTGCCTCGGCCTTATTCCATGTCCTTGAGCCAGGCGGTGTCCTTGAACCACTTGTCGTGGATGCGATCGTAGGTCCCGTCGTGCTTGATCTGGTGCAGGAAGTTGTTGATGAAGTTGAGGCTGTCGTAGTCGCCCTTCTTCAGGCCGAAGGCCAGCGGTTCGAAGGTGAACGGCTTGTCGAGGAACAGCAGCTTGCCGGCGCCGGCCTTGTTCACCGCGACGACGTTGTACGGCGCGTCGTAGACGAAGGCGTCGGCCTTGCCGTTGACCACGTCCATCACCGCTTCCTGCTCGTTGTCGTAGCCGTGGTACTTGGCCTTGCCGATCAGCTTCTTGGCGACCATCTCGCCGGTAGTACCGAGCTTGGAGGTCAGGCGGTACTTCTCGTTGTTCAGGTCTTTGTAGGACTTGATCTCGTCAGCCAGCTCCTTGCGGATCAGCAGGGTCTGACCGACAACGATGAAGGGTTCGCTGAAGTTAAGCTTGAGGTTGCGTTCCTGGGTCAGGGTCATGCCGCTGCCGATCATGTCGAACTTGTCGGTCATCAGCGCCGGGATGATGCCGTCGTACGCAGTGGAAACGGTCTCGAGCTTGACGCCCATGGACTTGGCCATGGCCTTGAGGATGTCGACCTCGAAGCCGATGATCTCACCGCGCTTGTTGGTCATCTGGAACGGCATGTAGGTAGGGTCCATGCCGACACGCAAGGTGCCGCGCTTGACCGCGTCATCGATGGCTCCGGCCGCCTGGGCGGCACTTACCGCGACCAGCGCCGTGACGCCGACCAGCAGCATCGACAGATACTTCTTAATCATCACCAGATCCCCCAGCAGAAAAGCTCGAATTTTATTTTTGGCGCGAACCGTCCTACTCAGACGGGTGCGAGATATTCGGGGAGGGATGCTAACGCATGAACGGCACGGTACATATAGCCGAAGATGACTTTGTTACGCATTGATACCAGAAAAAACATCGCCGGCAACGCCGGCTCCCACAAGGTCAGTTGTGCATACAACCCTGTGGGAGCCGGCGTTGCCGGCGATTGCTTGAGCCGATCAGGCGATCAGGCACTGGCCAGCGAAGGCTGTACGGCAGGCTCCGGATGCAACGGCAACAGCGGCGAGTGCGGATCGTTGGCGATCGACTGGCGCCAGACGCCCAGCCAGGCCTCGTTCTGCTCATCCCAGACCGCCGTGTGCAGGCGTGCCAGGGCAACCGGGTCGCTGAGCAGGGCCAGACGGGTATTGCCATCCAGACCGCTCGGGCCGACTTCCAGGGCCTTGGCGATACGCTCGGCACGCAACGCCTCGATCGGCGCCGCGACGCCGTGACGGGCAGTGGCCAAGGCGCAAGCCAGGGCGTTCTGCTGCGGGTCGACCACGGCACGGACGAAGCCGTCGTGCATGGCGTGCCAGCGATTCTCGTGGGTGTACTGATCGGTGGCCAGCAGTTCGCGAGGCGTGGCGTATTCCTCGGGGATCAGGAACAGGCTCTCGTCCTTGGCACGCAACCCCAGGTGCACCCGACTGGAAATCACCGAGACCGGGATCGACAACATCAGCGAACCAACGATCGGCACCAGCCACCACAAAAAGCTCGGGTTCAGCCAGGCCACCAACAGCGCCCAGGCCACACCCAGCAGGGTTTGTGGACCATGGCGGCGGACCGCTTCGCTCCACGGGGTGGAGTCGTCGTCACGCTGCGGCGAGTTCCAGGTCGCGGCCCAGCCGAGGAACGCGGCGAGTACGAAGCGGGTGTGGAAGATCATCCGCACCGGCGCCAGGAGCATGGAGAAGAGCATCTCCAGCAGCATCGACACGGTCACCTTGAAGCGCCCGCCGAACTCTTTCGCACCCTTGGCCCAGATCAGGATGACGCTGAGCAGCTTGGGCAGGAACAGCAGCACGATAGTGGTGGAGAACAGCGCAATGGCTTTCTCTGGATGCCACTGCGGCCACAACGGGTAGAGCTGGCGCGGTTCGAGGAAGTACTGCGGCTCCATCAGGGTGTTGGTCGCCAGCAACGCAGTCGACAGCACCAGGAAGAAGAACCACAACGGCGCCGAGAGGTACGACATCACCCCGGTAAGGAACACCGCACGGTGCACCGGGTGCATGCCTTTTACCAGGAACAGGCGGAAGTTCATCAGGTTGCCGTGGCACCAGCGCCGGTCGCGCTTGAGCTCGTCGAGCAGGTTCGGCGGCAGTTCTTCGTAGCTACCCGGCAGGTCGTAGGCAATCCACACGCCCCAGCCGGCCCGACGCATCAGCGCCGCTTCGACGAAGTCGTGGGAGAGGATCGCACCGGCAAAGGCACCCTTGCCCGGCAATGGCGCCAGGGCGCAGTGCTCGATGAAGGGCTTCATGCGGATGATCGCGTTGTGACCCCAGTAGTGCGACTCACCGAGCTGCCAGAAGTGCAGGCCGGCAGTGAACAGCGGGCCATAGACGCGGGTGGCGAACTGCTGCATGCGCGCATACAGGGTGTCCATGCCCGAAGCTTTCGGCGCGGTCTGGATGATCCCGGCGTCCGGGTTGGCCTCCATCAGGCGCACCAGGCTGGTCAGGCATTCGCCGCTCATCACGCTGTCGGCGTCGAGCACCACCATATAGCGGTAGTCGCCACCCCAGCGACGGCAGAAGTCGTCGAGGTTGCCGCTCTTGCGTTTGACCCGGCGGCGACGGCGACGGTAGAAGATCCGCCCGAAACCCTTGGCCTCACGGCAGACTTCCAGCCAGGCCTGTTGCTCGGCCACGGCGATGTCGGTGTCGTTGGTGTCGCTGAGCACGAAGAAGTCGAAACGGTCGAGGTCACCGGTGGCGGCCACCGACTCGAACGTCGCCCGCAGGCCGGCGAACACGCGTGGCACGTCTTCGTTGCAGATCGGCATGACGATCGCGGTGCGGGCACCGGCTTCGATCGGCTCGTTACCGGCACTGCTGCCGGAAATGCGGTATTTGTCGCGCCCGGTAAGCAGTTCCAGGAAACCCATCAGCGCGGTCCAGAAACCCGCCGAGACCCAGCAGAAGAGGATACCGAAGAGGATCAGGATGCTGGTCTGCAGCGCATACGGCCAGACTTGCGTGGCGGTTTGCAGCAGCGGCTGGTGCATGACTTCGTCGAGGTCGACGAACGACCAGCCCTGGTACGGCAGGATGCCCTTCATGTACCAGCCGGCGACGATGGTCTGACCGAGCATCAGCGCCAGCAGGATGTAGCGGCGCATCGAGCCGACCCAGCGCCAGCGCGCCTTGGGCAGCTCGCGCTTTTCCGGCGCCGGAGCGTTGGTGCGGCCGGTCAGGCGGCGCCAGGCGCGGATCAGGATGTTGGTCCGCCACGGCTCGGGGATTACCCGGGTGCGACGGATCGGCGGCGTGGCCTTCAGGCAGACCCGGCCGCTGCCGTCCACCGCGAGCATCTCGGCGTCTTGCAGCTCTTCGGCGCAGGTCACGTGCAGGCGCTCGCCCACCGAGGCCTGAACGGCCTCGGCAGCGTCGGCGCCCGGCTGGGCAGACAGGCGTTGATGCAATTCGCTGAACGAGGAGCAGCGGGCGAGTTCCGCACGCTGCTCGTCGCTCAGGGGCAGGTGGGCCAGATATTCGCTGAGCGATTCTGGCCGGGTATGGGCATTACTCATCGGCAGGCAACTGATAGCTCCAGGTCTCGGTCAGCACCTGTTCGGTGGTGGCCGGTGCCCCGGTGGTGGACGCCGCGTCGGCGGCAGGTTGCTCGGCAGGCTTGTCAGCCTTGGCATGTTTGGCCGCGGCTTTGTCCTGCTTGCTTGGTTTGGCAGGCTTGGCCGGCTCGACCGGAACGTCACGCAGCAGGGCGGCGCGCATTTCCACGGACTTGCTCGGGTCTTTGACCTTCAGCCGCAGGGTCAGGCGCCAGCCTTTGATTTCCGGGTTGTAACGCAGGTTGTTCTCGACCACTTCGGCATTGTCGCCAACGCTGACCTGGCTACGCACTGCGGTGTCTTCCGGCAGTTTGCTCAGTACCGGGCCTTCGAAGTCGACCAGGAAGGCCACGCTGCCATCGGGCTGGCGGATCAGGTTGGACTGCTTGACGTCACCGGTCGAGCGCAGGGTCTGCTTGACCCAGCCCAGGTTCGGCGAGTGGAACTCGGACTCGTCGATGGTCCAGTGCAGGCGGTAGGCGTATTCGAACGGGGTACCTGGCTCCGGCAGTTTCTCCGGGCTCCAGAAGGCCACGATGTTGTCGTTGGTTTCGTCGGCAGTCGGGATCTCGACCAGGTCGACGGTACCCTTGCCCCAGTCACCGACCGGCTCGATCCAGGCACTTGGACGCTTCTGGTAGTTATCGTCGAGGTCTTCGAACTGGCTGAACTCACGCTGGCGTTGCAGCAGGCCGAAACCACGCGGGTTCTCGACGCTGAAGTTGCTCACGGCCAGGTGTTTCGGGTTGTTCAGCGGGCGCCACAGCCATTCGCCATTGCCAGCGTGGATCGACAGGCCTTCGGAGTCGTGCAGGGCCGGACGGTAGTTGAGCACCTTGGACGGCTGGTTGCCGCCGAACAGGAACATGCTGGTCAGCGGGGCGATGCCCAGGCGGCTGACGTGGTCACGCAGGAACACCTTGGACTGCACGTCGACAATGGTGTCGCTGCCCGGACGCAGGGTCAGGCGGTAGGCGCCGGTGGAACGCGGCGAATCGAGCAGCGCGTAGATCACCAGTTGCTTGTCGGTCGGCTTCGGACGCTCGACCCAGAACTCGGTGAAGCGCGGGAATTCTTCGCCCGACGGCAGCGCGGTGTCGATAGCCAGGCCGCGAGCGGACAGGCCATACACATGGCCCTTGCCGACCACGCGGAAATAGCTGGCGCCAAGCAGGGTCATGATTTCATCCTGCTTGTCAGCCTTGTTGATCGGGTACAGCACGCGGAAACCGGCGTACCCCAGCTGTTCGGTAGCCTTGGCGTCGAACTGCAGGTCGCCGAAATCGAAACGGCTCGGGTCGTACTTGATCTCTTTCACCGCCTTGCTGGTGACTTCGTTGATCTTGACCGGCGTGTCGAAATGCATGCCCTGGTGGTAGAAGGACAGCTTGAACGGCGTCTTGTCCTTGGCCCACTCGGCTTTTTCGTTGAGGAAGCGGATTTTCTGGTAGTCCGCGTACTTCATGTCACGGAACACCGCCGGCAGATTGCTTTTTGGCGCTTCGTACTTCTGCCCGGCAAGATCCTTCGCCTTGGCCGCGACATCGTCAAGGTTGAACGCCCAGAGCTGGCCTGCGCCGAGCAGGCTTACCAGCGTTGCGCCTGCCAACAGGGCCGTGCGCAGCCGATTGCCGGGAGTTCTTGGTGCATTACAGGGACTTACAATCACGAGCAACCCTCGCCGAAAACAGATCATAAAACCAACGGCCAGCGACATATGCCAGGTTGGCGAGCACTGTTCGGACTCCGAAAGGGCGCAATGATTCCCCAAACGGTTCCGGACAGTCTCAAGTCAGAGTGAAACGAACCCGCGAACGCAGGCCCACATAGCGCGCGATTATCCAGCAGGCTGCGTTACAACGCATCAGGCTGAACAAACTATTTATGCAACCAAACCCCTTGTTTTCCCGCAAACAGGGGTTTTTTGCCATCATATTTGTAACATAAATGTTACCGGGCCATCATTGACCAGGTGCACCTGCATGTCAGCTCCGAACTGACCACTGGCAACCGTCGCGTGCTGGACCTGGGCCTGGGCCAACATATAGTCGAAAAGCTCGGCGCCCAGCGCTGGCGGCGCAGCCGTGGAAAAACTCGGGCGCAGGCCGCTCTGGGTATCGGCGGCCAGGGTGAACTGCGAAACCAGCAGCAGGCCACCACCGATGTCCTTGAGCGACAAGTTCATCTTGCCCTGAGGGTCGCTGAATACCCGGTAGTTGAGCAGCTTGTGCAACAGCTTGTCGGCATGCGCGCGGGTGTCGCCGGGCTCGACCGCCACCAGCACCAGCAGGCCCTGGTCGATCGCGCCAACGGATTTGCCCTCGACATCCACCCGCGCGCCACGCACGCGTTGCAACAGCCCCTTCATGCTTCTTCCAGGGGCAGGTCGAGCAGGCGCCGGGCCATCTGGTCGGCGGCGCGCACCAGGGCGTCGGTGATGCCGGGCTCGGAAGCAGCGTGGCCGGCGTCGCGAATCACCTTCAATTCACTGTTCGGCCAGGCCTGATGCAGCTCCCAGGCGTTATCCAGCGGGCAGATCACGTCGTAACGACCATGCACGATCACCGCCGGCAGGTGGGCGATCTTCGGCATGTCGCGGATCAGTTGGTCCGGCTCGAGGAAGGCATTATTGGTGAAGTAATGGCATTCGATGCGGGCGATCGACAGCGCGCGCTGCGGCTCGGAGAAGCGATCGACCACCAGCGGGTTGGGCCGCAGGGTTGCGGTGCGCCCTTCCCAGGTCGACCAGGCCTTGGCCGCGTGCATCTGGGCGATCTGATCGTTGCCGGTCAGGCGCTTGTGGAAGGCCTTGACCAGGTCGCCACGCTCCTCGGCCGGAATCGGTGCGATGTAGTCCTGCCAGTAATCGGGGAACAGGCGGCTGGCGCCAGCCTGGTAGAACCACTCGATCTCTTGCGCGCGGCACAGGAAGATGCCGCGCAGGATCAGGCCATGCACGCGCTCGGGGTGGGTCTGGGCGTAGGCCAGGGCCAGGGTCGAGCCCCAGGAGCCGCCGAACAGCACCCATTTTTCGATGCCCAGGTGCTTGCGGATGCGCTCCAGGTCTTCGACCAGGTGCCAGGTGGTGTTGTTTTCCAGGCTGGCATGGGGGGTCGAACGGCCACAGCCGCGCTGGTCGAAGGTGATGATGCGGTACAGGTTGGGATCGAAGTAGCAGCGGCTCTGGGCATCGCAGCCAGCACCCGGGCCACCATGGATGAACACCACCGGCAGACCTTCCGGCGAACCGCTCTCATCGACATACAGCACATGCGGTGCTTCCACGGCCAGATCGTGCCGGGCGTAGGGTTTGATCTGCGGGTACAAGGTCTGCATTACGCACTCCGTGTGGGAATTATTCTGCCGTTGGGCATCATAAACCTGAATTGCGCTTAGAGCATGTACCTGTGATGGCTTTGAGGGCCCTATCGCTGGCAAGCCAGCTCCCACAGGTTCGATACACCCTGTGGGAGCTGGCTTGCCAGCGATGGGCTCACCCTGGTCTCAAGCCTTGTAGCGCTCCTTGCCCCATTCCAGCACCGTCTCGAGCAGTTGCTTCAACACCACCTGGGTCGGCGCCGCCAGATCCTCGCGGTACTTGAACGGCTCGACCTCTTCCATATAGGTGCTTTGCGCCAGCTCCAACTGCACCGCGTGGATGTCTTTGGCCGGGTCACCATAGTGACGGGTGATATGGCCACCCTTGAAGCGACCATTGAGCACATGGCTGTACTGCTCAAATTTTGCACAGACACCCTGCAGCCGCTCAGCCAGCTGCGGATCACAACTGGCGCCATTGAAGGTGCCGAGGTTGAAGTCCGGCAGCTTGCCATCGAACAGGTGCGGGATGTGCGAGCGGATCGAATGCGCATCCCACAGCAAGGCATAGCCGAACTGCTCGCGCAGGCGTGCCAGCTCGTTGCGGATAGTGTCGTGGTAGGGCCGCCAGATCGCTTCCAGGTACCCTGCCCGCTCCTGCGCCGACGGCGCCTTGCCGTCCTTGAACAACGGCTCGCCCTCGAACAGGGTCGCCGGGTACAGGCCGGTGGTGGCACCGACATACAGCGGCTTGTCGTCGTCCGGTCGGTTCAGGTCGATGACGAAACGCGAGTACCCGGCCGCGACCACGCTGGCGCCCAGGCCACGGGCAAAATCGTACAGCTGCGGGATATGCCAGTCGGTGTCCGGCAGGCTTTGCGCCTGCTCGACCAGACCGTCCTGCACCGCCGGGGTCAGGCGCAAACCGGCGTGGGGCATGCTGATCAGCAGCGGCAGCGTGCCCTGGTGAAAACTCAGTACCTTGTCCATACGCCCTCTCTCAATTGAAAATATCATGGCCCAGGCGCACCACCCGCTTGGGCAGGTCACCGCCGAGCCAGTAGGCCAGGTCGGCCGGTCGCTCGATCTGCCAGGCGACGAAGTCGGCCACCTTGCCGACCTCCAGTGAACCGTGGCTGTCGCCCAGGCCCAGGGCCGTTGCCGCGTGCAGGGTGACACCGGCCAGGGCTTCTTCCGGGGTCATGCGGAACAGGGTACAGGCCATGTTCAGCATCAGGCGCAGCGACAGCGCCGGCGAAGTGCCAGGGTTGAGGTCGCTGGCAATGGCGATCTTGACCCCATGCTTGCGCAGGGCATCCATCGGCGGCAACTGGGTTTCACGCAGGAAGTAGAAAGCACCGGGCAGCAATACCGCCACAGTCCCGGCCGCCGCCATGGCGATGGCGTCGTCTTCGGTCATGAACTCCAGGTGATCGGCCGACAGCGCCTGGTAACGCGCCGCCAGGCTGGAACCGGCCAGGGACGACAGTTGCTCGGCATGCAGCTTGACCGGCAAGCCCAGCTCGCGAGCCTTGATGAACACCCGCTCGACCTGGGCCGGGGAGAACGCCAGGTATTCACAGAAGGCATCCACTGCGTCCACCAGGCCCTCGGCGGCCAGCGCCGGGAGCATTTCATCGCAGATATGGCTGATGTAGTCGTCAGCCCGGTCCTTGTATTCCGGCGGCAAGGCGTGGGCCGCCAGGCAGGTGCTGCGCACGGTCAGTGGCAGCTCCTCGCCCAGGCGGCGGATGACCTTGAGCAACTTGCGCTCGCTGGCCAGGTCCAGGCCGTAACCGGACTTGATCTCCAGGGTGGTGACACCATCGCGCATCAGCGCCTGCACGCGCTGGCGGGCGCTGGCGAACAGTTCGTCCTCGCTGGCCGCACGGGTCGCCCGCACAGTGCTGGCGATACCGCCACCCTGGGCGGCGATCTCGGCATAGCTGACACCTTGCAGGCGCTGCTCGAACTCGCCGCTGCGATTGCCGCCAAACACCGTGTGGGTGTGGCAGTCGATCAGGCCCGGGGTGACCCAGGCGCCGCCCAGGTCCACGGTTCTGTCAGCGACCACAGCCGGCAGCTGCTGGCGCGGGCCGATCCACTCGATGTGGCCGGCACTGGTGATAATCGCCGCGTCCTCGATGATCGAGTAGGCGCCGTGCGCCATGCTTGCCACATGGCAGTGCTGCCAGAGGGTTTTCATTCAGTTGCTCCTTGATCAGAGTTGCGAAGGTTCCTGCACCAGCGGCTGCTCGGCGCCAGCCACCTGCGGTTTGCACCAGAGCTTGTAGGCCACCACCAGGAACAGTACCCAGACCACGCCCACCAGCAACGCTGCCTGGGTATCAGGGAAGTAGGCCAGCACGCCGAAGACGAACAGCATGAAGGCAATCGCCGCCGCCGGGCCATAAGGCCAGAACGGTACCGGGAACTTCAGCTGAGCGACCTCTTCACGGCTCATGCTGCGACGCATGGCGACCTGGGTCACGAGGATCATCAGCCACACCCAGACGGTCGCAAAGGTAGCGATCGAGGCGATCAGCAGGAACACGTTTTCCGGGATCAGGTAGTTGAGCACCACGCCGCCGAGCAAGGCTGCGCCCATGACCAGCACGGTCATCCACGGCACGCCATGACGGGAGATCTTGGCAAAGCCTTTAGGCGCCTGCCCTTGCTGGGCCAGGCCATACATCATGCGTCCGGCGCCGAAGATGTCGCTGTTGATCGCCGATACCGCAGCGGAAATCACCACGATGTTCAGCACGGTCGCCGCCGAACCAATCCCCAGATTGCTGAAGATCTGCACGAACGGGCTGCCCTGGCTGCCGATTTGCGGCCACGGATACAGGCACATCAGCACGAACAGGGTCAGCACATAGAACAGCAGGATGCGCATCGGCACGGCGTTGATCGCCTTGGGGATGACGCGCTGCGGGTCCTTGGCTTCACCGGCGGTGATGCCGATGATTTCGATGCCGCCGAAGGCAAACATCACCACCGCCAACGAGGCGATCAGGCCACCAATGCCATTGGGCATGAAGCCGCCATGCTCGAACAGGTTGCTGATACCGACGGCATTGTCGGCACTGGCATTGCTCAGGCCGAAGGCCATGATGCCGAAACCGGCAAGGATCATCGCGACGATGGCGCCGACCTTGAGCAGCGACAGCCAGAATTCCATCTCGCCGAACACTTTGACGTTGCACAGGTTCAGGCCGCCAATCAGGAAGACGATGCCCAGCACCCAGATCCAGCGCGCCACTTCCGGAAACCAGAAGCCCATATAGATGCCGAAGGCGGTGACGTCGGCGAGGCAGACGATGATCATTTCAAAGGCGTAGGTCCAGCCGAGGATGAACCCCGACATGGGGCCAAGATACGTGCTGGCGTAGTGGCCGAAGGAGCCGGACACCGGGTTGTGCACGGCCATTTCCCCCAGCGCGCGCATGACCATGAATACCGCTGCACCACCGATCAGGTAGGCCAGCAGCACCGCTGGCCCGGCCATCTGGATGGCGGCGGCGGAACCATAGAACAGCCCGGTGCCGATCGCCGAGCCCAGTGCCATGAAGCGAATGTGGCGCGCGGTGAGCCCGCGCTTGAGTCCTTGAGCTTGTTGCATGTCACGTCCTTATTCTTGTTCTGGTCGTGAGAATGAACGGGCGCGCCAATCCCGGGGCAAGCCCGCCCCCACGGTGGGAGCGGGCTTGCCCCGCGAAGGGCCCCGGGAGCAATTACAGGCTAGGCAGGACCTTGGCCGGCAGCAGGCCGGTCAGGCGCCCTTCGGCCAGCAGGGCGATGGCCGCCTCGATGTCCGGGGCGAAGAAGCGGTCTTTGTCGTAGTAGGCAACCTTGCTGCGCAGGGTTTGCCGCGCCTGTTCCAGCTTCGGCGAGGTCTTCAGGCCTTCGCGCAGGTCCAGGCCCTGGCAGGCGGCCAGCCATTCGACGGCAAGAATACCGCGCACGTTGTCGCTCATTTCCCACAGGCGCTTGCCAGCAGCCGGCGCCATCGACACGTGGTCTTCCTGGTTGGCCGAGGTCGGCAGACTGTCGACGCTGTGCGGGTGAGCCAGGGCCTTGTTTTCGCTGGCCAGCGCAGCTGCGGTGACCTGGGCGATCATGAAGCCGGAGTTGACCCCGCCATTGGCCACCAGGAACGGCGGCAGCTGGGACATGTGCTTGTCCATCATCAACGAGATACGGCGTTCGCTGAGCGAACCGATTTCGGCGATGGCCAGGGCCATGTTGTCGGCGGCCATGGCCACCGGCTCGGCGTGGAAGTTACCACCGGAGATCACGTCGCCTTCGGCGGCGAACACCAGCGGGTTGTCGGACACGGCGTTGGCTTCGATCACCAGCACTTCGGCGGCCTGGCGGAACTGGGTCAGGCAGGCGCCCATGACCTGTGGCTGGCAGCGCAGCGAGTACGGGTCCTGGACCTTGCCGCAGTTCTCGTGGGAGGCGGAGACTTCGCTGCCGTCACCCAGCAGGTCACGGTAGCACGCTGCGGCGTCGATCTGGCCGCGCTGGCCACGGGCTTCATGAATGCGCGCATCGAACGGCGAACGCGAACCCAGCACCGCTTCGACGGTCAGGCCACCGACCGACATGGCGGCGGCGAACAGGTCTTCACCTTCGAACAGGCCGCGCAGGGCGAAAGCGGTGGACGCCTGAGTGCCGTTGAGCAGCGCCAGGCCCTCTTTGGCCGCAAGAGTCAGCGGCTCGAGGCCGGCAACTGCCAGGGCTTCGGTGGCCGACAGCCATTGGCCGTTGTGGCGCGCCTTGCCTTCACCCAGCAGTACCAGCGACATGTGTGCCAGCGGGGCGAGGTCGCCGGAAGCGCCGACCGAACCTTTCAGCGGAATGTGCGGATAGACTTCGGCGTTGATCAGCGCGATCAGGGCGTTGATCACCTTGCGGCGGATGCCGGAGAAACCACGGCTCAGGCTGTTGACCTTGAGCACCATGATCAGACGCACCAAGGCATCGTCAATCGGCTGGCCGACGCCTGCGGCGTGGGACAGCACCAGCGAACGCTGGAGGTTTTCCAGGTCGTGGCTGGCGATACGGGTCGAGGCCAGCAGGCCGAAACCGGTGTTGATGCCGTAGGCGGTGCGGTTTTCCGCGAGGATCTGCTCGACACAGGCGACGCTGGCGTCGATCTGCTGGTCGGCGCTGGAATCCAGCGTGAGTTTTACCGGCTGCTGGTAGATCGCACGCAGCTGAGCCAAGGTCAGGGTGCCGGGCTTCAGGGTCAATTCAGTCACGTTAATGCTCCGTACTCGTGAGGCGTATGCGCCTGCATAGATATCAGTATCAACCATTTACCGCAGATCAGCCTGTGATCATCGGCAGGTTCAAGCCTTGTTCCTTGGCGCAGTCGATGGCGATCTGATAACCGGCATCGGCGTGACGCATGACACCGGTACCCGGGTCGTTGGTCAGTACGCGGGCGATCCGCTCGGCAGCCTCGTCGGTACCGTCGCAGACGATGACCATGCCCGAGTGCTGGGAGAAGCCCATGCCCACACCACCACCGTGGTGCAGGGAGACCCAGGTCGCGCCGCTGGCAGTGTTGAGCAGGGCGTTGAGCAGTGGCCAGTCGGAGACGGCATCGGAGCCATCCTGCATCGATTCGGTTTCACGGTTCGGGCTGGATACCGAGCCGGAGTCCAGGTGGTCACGGCCGATGACGATCGGCGCCGACAGCTCGCCGCTGCGGACCATTTCGTTGAACGCCAGGCCGAGCTTGGCGCGCTGGCCCAGGCCAACCCAGCAGATACGTGCTGGCAGGCCCTGGAAGCTGATGCGCTCGCGGGCCATGTCCAGCCAGTTGTGCAGGTGGGCGTCGTCCGGGATCAGTTCCTTGACCTTGGCGTCGGTCTTGTAGATGTCTTCGGCGTTACCCGACAGCGCTGCCCAGCGGAACGGACCGATACCACGGCAGAACAGCGGACGGATGTAGGCCGGTACGAAGCCCGGGAAGTCGAAGGCATTGGTCACGCCCTCTTCCTTGGCCATCTGGCGGATGTTGTTGCCGTAGTCAAAGGTCGGGATGCCCTGTTTCTGGAAGTCGAGCATGGCCTGGACGTGGACGGCCATCGATTGCTTGGCAGCCTTGACCACGGCAGCCGGTTCGGTCTGGGCGCGATCGCGGTACTGCTCCCAGGTCCAGCCAGCGGGCAGGTAACCGTTGAGCGGATCGTGGGCGCTGGTCTGGTCAGTGACCATGTCCGGGCGCACGCCACGCTTGACCAGCTCTGGCAGGATTTCAGCGGCATTGCCCAGCAGGGCGATGGAGATGGCCTTGCCTTCGGCGGTGTACTTGGCGATGCGTGCCAGGGCGTCATCGAGGTCCGTGGCTTGCTCATCGACGTAACGGCTGCTCAGGCGGAAGTCGATGCGGCTCTGCTGGCATTCGATGTTCAGCGAGCAGGCACCGGCCAGGGTTGCGGCCAGAGGCTGGGCGCCGCCCATGCCGCCGAGGCCTGCGGTCAGTACCCACTTGCCCTTGAGGCTGCCGTTGTAGTGCTGACGGCCGGCTTCGACGAAGGTTTCGTAGGTACCCTGGACGATGCCCTGGCTGCCGATATAGATCCAGCTGCCGGCGGTCATCTGGCCGTACATGGCCAGGCCCTTGGCATCCAGTTCGTTGAAGTGTTCCCAGTTGGCCCAGTGCGGTACCAGGTTGGAGTTGGCGATCAGTACGCGCGGGGCGTTGCTGTGGGTCTTGAACACGCCGACCGGCTTGCCGGATTGCACCAGCAGGGTTTCGTCGTCGTTCAGGTTGGTCAGGCTCTCGACGATCTTGTCGTAGCACTCCCAGTTACGCGCGGCACGGCCAATACCGCCGTACACCACCAGCTCTTTCGGGTTCTCGGCGACTTCCGGGTCGAGGTTGTTCATCAGCATGCGCAACGGCGCTTCGGTCAGCCAGCTTTTGGCGGTCAGCTTGTTGCCGCGCGCTGCGCGGATTTCGACGTCACGGAATTTCTTGAAGTTGTTGTCAGTCACGGAAATGGCTCCTAAGCGATCGGTCCAGAGCAACCCAGGCATTGGGTGGGTCATGGCACTTATACAAACACATCTTTACTTGTATGTACAAGCATAGGCAATTGAAATGCCAACTCCTCCCGAGGACCGCTTACCCGGTTCCAACGCAGGCGCTAGAGCCCCGCGGCGTGGGCGCTGCAGGGATACAAAAAAAATTTGGGGAGATGAACGGTCAAGCAATCTGGACCAGCGGCATTGCACCACTTTGGGTCATTCGGTAACAGGCCCGACCGAGCGGCTCGGCCGGGCGTAACAATTTTAGTCCGCGATCAGTTCGATCAGACAGCAGCGCCCCTGAATGTTCAAGGCCTGCAGGTTGTGATTACCTTCCAGACGCAAGCAGTCGTAGCGACCCAACACGTGCGTCCCTTGACCGGTCAACGCCACCTCAACCTGGGAGGCTGCCGCAAACAGCAGCAGGGTCGAAGCCGAACTGAACACCTGCTGGGTGCCGTCGAGCCACTGCAGGCGCGCGCGGTAACGCTCGGGGGAATAAATCAGGTTGAAATCGCGAATCGAACCACCGAGCAGGCTGCAACTGACCTGACTCTCGCCACTGAAGGCAAAGGCATCGAACGGCAACAGCGGGCGCGTCGGCTGACCGTCGACCTGCAAGCGCATGCCCTCGCCCTCGAGCACGGTGATGATCCGCTGATAACCGGCAAAGCTGGAAAAACCACCGGATTCGCTGATATCGGCAATCGACAGGCGCCAGCCGAAGCCGTCCAGGCCAACGCCTGCATCGCGGGTGATTTCTTCGGTGCTGCCGCCGCCGTTCTTCCACGGCATGCGGGGGTAGTCTTTGGCGCGTAATACCTGCAACTGGCTCATTTGCTGAAGCGTCCTTCCAAGCGATGACGGGATCCGGGATGAATCAGACGAGCGGCAGTCACTGGCTGACGCCCCGACCAGGTGCGGCGGCGGATCAGCAGGCACGGCTCGCCCTGTTCGATTTGCAGCAGGCGGCATTCTTCCGGCTCGGCGAGGATCGCTTCGACCACGTGCTCGCCTTCGGTCAGCGGTGCGACCTGGGACAGGTATGCGTAGGGCGTCTGCCGGGTGAAGTCCTGCTTGAGGTAGTCGGGTGCCACTGCGGCGTTGACGAAGCGGTCTTCGATCTGCACGGCGACGCCGTTCTCGTAATGCACGATCAGCGAGTGGAACACCCGCTGGCCTTCACGCATGTCCAGGGCCAGGGCGCGCTCGGAACCGGCGGCCTCTTCGGCCAGGACAATCACCTGGCAGCTGTGCTCGTGGCCGCGGGCGGCGATCTCGTCGGCAATGTTGTTGACCTCGAACAGTGCCGAACGGGTCTTGGGCTCGGCGACAAAGGTGCCGACGCCCTGCATGCGCACCAGCAGACCTTCGGCGGTCAACTCGCGCAGGGCGCGGTTGATGGTCATGCGGCTGAAACCCAACTGGTTGACCAGCTCGCTTTCAGACGGCACCCGGTGATGGGGCGGCCAGCTGCCATTCTGGATCTGCTGGGCGATCATCTGTTTGACCCGGGCGTACAGCGGCGCCGGACCCTCGCCCATCTGGGCAACCAGCGCGGAGACAGGAGGTGTCGGCACGGAAGATATCCTTGTTCGGTTGAATGAACGGTAGCTTGCCGGAGTTTACCCAGCAGGCAAACGTCTGTATATGTATATACAAATAATCACAATTGAGGTGCCGTGCCGATGTCCGTCTTCTTTGCCGAACGTGCTTTGCTGCCTACAGGCTGGGCCGAAAACGTCCGAATCGAGGTCGGCGCTGACGGCCTGCTGACCAGCATCCAGGCCAACGCCTCGGCCGAAAACGCCGAACGCCTGGCCGGTCCGCTGCTGCCAGGCATGCCCAACCTGCACTCGCACGCCTTCCAGCGCGCCATGGCCGGGCTCGCGGAAGTGGCCGGCAACCCTAACGACAGCTTCTGGACCTGGCGCGAGCTGATGTATCGCCTGGTCGGCAAGATCAGCCCTGAACAGCTGCAGGTCATCGCCCGTCAGCTGTACATCGAAATGCTCAAGGCCGGCTACACCTCGGTCGCCGAATTCCATTACGTTCACCACGACACCCAGGGCCAGGCCTACGCCGACCCGGCGGAACTGTCCTTGCGCATCAGTGCCGCGGCGCGCGCCAGCGGCATCGGCCTGACCCTGCTGCCAGTGCTGTACAGCCACTCGGGCTTTGGCGGGCAAACACCGAACGAAGGCCAGCGGCGCTTTATCAACAGCACCGAACAGTATCTGAACCTGCAGGCGCGCCTGGCGCCACTGCTGGCCGAGCAGCCCGCGCAAGGGCTGGGCCTGTGCTTCCACTCCCTGCGCGCGGTCACCCCGGAGCAGATCGCCCAGGTACTGGCCGCCAGCGACAAAGCCTGCCCGGTGCACATCCATATTGCCGAGCAACAGAAGGAAGTCGACGACTGCCTGGCCTGGAGCGGCCGCCGGCCTTTGCAGTGGCTCTATGAGAACACCGAAGTGGATCAGCGCTGGTGCCTGGTCCACGCCACCCATGCCGAGCCCGACGAAGTCAAGCTGATGGCCCGCAGCGGCGCGGTTGCCGGCCTGTGCCTGACCACCGAAGCGAACCTGGGCGACGGTATCTTCCCGGCCGTGGACTACCTGGCCCAGGGCGGGCGCCTGGGAATCGGCTCGGACAGCCATGTGTCGTTGAGCGTGGTCGAGGAATTGCGCTGGCTGGAGTATGGCCAGCGCCTGCGCGACCAGCGCCGTAACCGCCTGTACCGCGGCGATCAGCCGATGGTCGGGCGCACCCTGTTCGATGCCGCCCTGAGCGGTGGCGCGCAGGCGCTGGGGCAGCCGATTGGCGAACTGGCGGTGGGCAAGCGCGCGGACTGGCTGGTGCTCGATGGCAACGACCCGTATCTGTCGACAGCCAGTGAAGACGGCATTCTCAACCGCTGGCTGTTTGCTGGCGGTGACCGTCAGGTGCGCGACGTGATGGTCAACGGCCAGTGGGTAGTGCGCCAAGGGCACCATGCCCAGGAAGAAGACAGCGCGCGGGAGTTTGCCGGAGTGCTGCGCAGCCTGTTGGGCTGATTACGCCATCGCGGGGCAAGCCCGCTCCTACACTGTGGGAGCTGGCTTGCCAGCGATTTGGGCATCAAGGCTTAGCCGCAGCCATCTCCTTGTCCGCTACCCGCCAGATCAGCCGCTGGGTGTCGTAGCCCTGCTGGCGCGCCTTGGCCAGCAGGCTTTCGCGCTGCAAGGCCGGGATGGTCGGGGTACGCGAGAGTATCCACAGGTACTTGCGGTCCGGATTGCCGACCAGCGCGGTGTGGTATTTGTCGTCGACGTAGAGGATCCAGTAGTCACCCTTGGCAACGCCCGGCAGCAACTTCGAGAACCAGTTGTCGAACACCACCCAAAGCTTGTCGGTCTTGCCCGGCACCTGCACGTTGGCCGTGCCGCTGGCCTCCTGCCATTCACCTGCAAGGGTGCGGCAGCGGTTGAGCACACCGACGCTGCCGTCCGGCTTGAGGTTGTAATGGGCTTCGGACTGGGCGCAGTCACGCTGGAAATACATCGGCAAACGCGCCAGCTCATACCACTTGCCCTGGTAGCGCTTGAGGTCGACGCTGTCGGCGGTCTTCGGCTCAAGGGACCCGACGCCGGAGCTGGCGCAACCGCCGAGGATCAACCCGGCACACAGCACCAACAGCAAGTGCAGCCGCTTCATTTCAGACCCTGCCCGGAATACATCAACACCTTGTCGCCGGCGTACTGGACGCTGATGAACGTTTTCTCGTCGCCCCAGGTGCAACTGGACATGCCCAGGGCGCCCGAGCAATCGGTCGGCGCGCCGAGCAGTTTTTCGACCTCGACCTTGGTCATCCCGGACTTGATCTGTGAATAGTTTTCCTGGTTGATCTTGTTGCACGCAGTAAGGAACACGCACAAGGACAGCAGGGCGAGGGAACGCAACGACATGAAGGGTCACTCCTGGACATGAGGGTGCAGGCGCGGTGGCCTACCGACAGCTTAGAAGGGAAAAAGCTCATCCGGTTCCCGAGCGCTCCGGTTTTGTTGGCGTCAAAGCCCCGCCATTGGTCGACTGGTGAGTTCTGCGATTAATCTTTTGTCCATAACGGACGACACAGGAAGGCGCTGCGACCGATTGCCGCGCCCCACCCGTTGACCCGCCTTGTGCAGACAGACCTCGCAATGACAAAAAACCTGAAGTTCAGCCACAAGATTCTGCTCGCCGCCGCCCTGGTGGTCGCTGTCGCCTTCACTTGTTTCATCCTGTTCAACGATTACCGCCAGCGCCAGACCCTGCGCAGCAACACCGAAGCCTCGATGCAGGAACTCGGCAGCCTGACCAGCAGCAACATCCAGACCTGGTTGCAAAGCCGCATGCAGCTCCTGCAGTCGCTGTCCCAGCAGGTTGCCGTCGATGGCGCCAGCAAGGACAGCCTGACCCGCAGCCTGAGCCTGCCGGTGTACGGCAGCAACTTTCTGCTGACCTATTTCGGCGGCCAGGACGGCTACATGCAATCGGTACCGCTGGGCAATCGCGCCGCCGACTACGATCCGCGGGTTCGCGGCTGGTACAAGGCCGCTACCAGTGCCGGCCAGTCCATCGTCACCGAGCCGTACATTTCCGTTTCGGCCAACAAACTGGTGATCACCCTCGCCACCCCGGTGCAGCACCAAGGCCGGCTGATCGGCGTCAATGGCGCCGACACCGACCTGGACAGCATCAGTGCGATCATCAACGCACTGAACTTCGACGGCCACGGCCAGGCCTTCATCGTCAACGGCGCCGGCAAGATCCTCGTGCACCCGCAAGCCGGCCTGGTGCTGAAAAACCTCAGCGACGCCTACCCGCAAGACACTCCGCAGGTGGGCAGCGGCCTGAAAGAAGCCGAACTGGACGGCCACAAGCAGTTCATCACCTTCACCAAAGTCAACGGCGTGCCCTCGGCTGACTGGTACGTGGCACTGGTGCTCGACCAGGACTTTGCCTTCGCCACGCTCAGCGAACTGCGCACCTCGGCGGTGGTGGCCACGGTGATTGCGGTGCTGATCATCATTGCCCTGCTCGGCGTACTGATTCGCGTGTTGATGGAGCCGCTGCACGTAATGGGCCGGGCCATGCATGACATCGCCGAAGGCGAAGGCGACCTGACCCGGCGCCTGCGCATCCATGGCCAGGACGAGTTCGGCAGCCTCGGCCAATCGTTCAACCGTTTTGTTGAGCGCATCCACGAGTCGATCCGCGAAGTGGCCTCGGCCACCGGCCAGGTCAATGAAGTGGCCCAGCGCGTGGTCAGCGCCTCGAACGCATCGATCCACAACGCCGACCAGCAGTCGAGCCGCACCAGCAGCGTCGCCGCGGCGATCAATCAGCTCGGCGCCGCCGCCCAGGAAATCGCCCAGAACGCCGCCCTCGCCTCGCAGCACTCCAGCGATGCGCGCAACCTCGCGGCCGAAGGTCAGCAGGTGGTCGAACAAACCATCGAGGTGATGAACCAGTTGTCGGCGAAGATCAGCGACTCGTGCGGCAATATCGAAACGCTCAACACCAACACGGTGAACATTGGCCAGATCCTCGAAGTGATCAGCGGCATTTCCCAGCAGACCAACCTGCTGGCGCTCAATGCCGCAATTGAAGCGGCCCGCGCCGGTGAAGCCGGGCGCGGATTTGCCGTGGTGGCGGACGAGGTACGCAACCTGGCCCACCGCACCCAGGATTCGGCGCAGCAGGTTCAGCGCATCATCGAAGAACTGCAGGCCGGCGCCCAGGTGGCGGTCAGCACCATGACCGAAAGCCAGAGCCACAGCCAGCACAGCGTCGGCATCGCCAACCAGGCCGGCGAGCGGCTGGGCAGCGTGACCCAGCGGATCGGCGAGATCGACGGCATGAACCAGTCGGTGGCCACCGCCACCGAAGAGCAGACAGCCGTGGTCGAGTCGATCAATGTCGACATCACCGAGATCAATACGCTGAATCAGGAAGGGGTGGAGAACCTGCAGGCAACCTTGCGCGCCTGCAATGACCTGGAGAATCAGGCCAATCGGTTGAAGCAATTGGTGGGGAGTTTCAGGATCTGATGTGAAGCTGATCGCGGGGCAAGCCCGCTCCCACAAGCAATGCAAATCTCTGTGGGAGCTGGCTTGCCAGCGATGAATTCAACTCAAAACCTTGAGCCCGGCTCCAGCAGAAAATCCATCTCTTCATCGGTACTCGGCCGATTCAGCAGCAGATTGCGGTGCGGGAAGCGACCAAAGCGGGCAATCACCCGCTGGTGCTGCTCGGCATAGTCGAGGAAACCTTCGAACAAGCGCCGATCCGTATCCGGCTGGGCAGCGAGCAACAGCTGATAACGCTCGACGCTGATGTTCTGCCAGTCCAGCACTTCGGCATGTTCCAGCACCAGCAGGATGAACACCCGCTGGATCGGCAGCAGCTGGTAATCCCAGGCCTTGTCCAGCCCCTGCATCACCAGCACCTGGGCACGGCGATCGCCATCGAAGGCGCGCGGCGTGTCGCGGTGGATCATGCGCGGCAACTGATCGAGCAGCAACACCAGACCGAGCCAGCCCTGCGGGCTTTGCAGCCACTCATCGAGGCCACCGGCCAGCGCCTGTTCGACCAGGTCGCCGAAGCGCTCGCGCGCTTCGTCGTCGTGGTGCTTGCCGAACCACAAGGTGCTCTTCTCGTCAGCCACATCCTGGGGGCTGGTGCCCCAGCCAAACCACCACTCCAGCAACGGCTGCCAAGGTGCGAGCATGATTTACTCCTTGTGATAACCGGTAACGCGCTCGACTTCCTGCTTGGAGCCGAGGAACACTGCCACGCGCTGGTGCAGGCTCTCCGGCTGGATGTCGAGAATGCGCTGGCGACCGTCGGTGGAAGCACCGCCGGCCTGTTCGATGATGAAGGACATCGGGTTGGCTTCGTACATCAGACGCAGCTTGCCCGGCTTGGACGGCTCACGCGCGTCGCGCGGGTACATGAACAGGCCGCCACGGGTGAGGATGCGGTGCACATCGGCAACCATCGAGGCGATCCAGCGCATGTTGTAGTTCTTTTTCAGCGGACCGGCCTCACCGGCCAGCAGCTCGCCCACGTAGCGGGTCACCGGCTCTTCCCAGTGGCGCTGGTTGGACATGTTGATGGCGAACTCGGCGGTGGTTTCCGGTACCTGGATGTTCTCGTGGGTCAGCACGAAGCTGCCCAGCTCACGGTCCAGGGTGAAGCCCTTGACGCCGTTGCCCAGGGTCAGGATCAGCATGGTCTGCGGACCGTAGATCGCGTAACCGGCGGCAACCTGCTTGGTGCCCGGCTGCAGGAAGGCCTGCTCGTTGAGGCTTTCGTTCTGGCTCAGGTACTCGTTAGGGCAGCGCAGTACCGAGAAGATGGTACCGACCGAGACGTTGACGTCGATGTTCGACGAACCGTCCAGCGGGTCGAATACCAGCAGGTAGGCGCCTTTCGGGTACTTGCCCGGGATCTGGTAGGCATTGTCCATCTCTTCGGAAGCCATGCCGGCCAGGTGACCACCCCACTCGTTGGCTTCAAGCAGGATGTCGTTGGAGATCACGTCCAGTTTCTTCTGGACTTCGCCCTGCACGTTTTCGGTGCCCATGCTGCCCAGAACGCCGCCCAACGCGCCTTTGGAGACGTTGTGGCTGATTTCCTTGCACGCACGCGCCACCACTTCGATCAGGAAGCGCAGATCGGCAGGGGTACTGTTGCTGCGGGTCTGCTCAATCAAATAGCGACTCAGGGTAACGCGGGACATGTAAGGCTCCGAAGGAAGGGGGTAATAAAAACCCACGCAGTTTACAGGGAGAGTGAAGCGCTAGCGAGCAATCAGACACGCTTGGCCGATCAGACGGCACATCGGCCCGAGAGTTCACCCCCCGGGCCGGCCCTTGCAGCTTAGTCGAGGGCTTTCCAGATGTCGGTAGCGTACTCGCGGATGGTCCGGTCCGAGGAGAACCAACCCATGCGCGCCGTGTTGAGCACCGCCCTGCGCCACCACTGCCTGGGCTCGTGCCAGAGCTCTTCGACGCGCATTTGCGCTTCCCAGTAGGCGTCAAAATCGGCGCACACCAGAAAGCGATCGTAGGCCACCAGCGAGTCGATCAAGCCGACATAGCGGGCCGGGTCATCCGGTGAAAACACCCCGCCGCGAATGGCCTGGAGCACATCGTTGAGCCGATGGGAGGCACCGATCGCGGCACTCGCACCAAAGTCGCCGCTGCGCTTGCGCGCCTCCACCTGCTGGGAGGTCAGGCCGAAGATGAACATGTTCTCAATGCCGACCTGCTCGCACATCTCGACGTTGGCGCCGTCCAGGGTGCCGATGGTCAACGCGCCGTTAAGGCCGAACTTCATGTTGCTGGTGCCGGATGCCTCATAGCCGGCGGTAGAAATCTGCTCGGAAAGGTCGGCTGCCGGGATGATGCTCTCGGCCAGGCTGACGTTGTAGTTGGGCAGGAACACCACCTTGAGCAGGCCGCGCACGGTCGGGTCGTTGTTGACCACCTTGGCGATGTCGTTGGTCAGCTTGATGATCAGCTTGGCCTGGTGGTAGCTGGCCGCCGCCTTGCCGGCGAAGATCTTCACCCGTGGCGCCCAGCCGGCGCCGGGTTCCGCACGGATCGCCTGGTACAGCGCCACGGTGTGCAGCAGGTTGAGCAACTGGCGCTTGTATTCGTGGATGCGTTTGACCTGCACGTCGAACATCGCCTCGGGGTTGAGGGTGATGCCCAGACGCTCCTGGATCAGGCTGGCCAGGGCCTTCTTGCTGTGCAGGCGCTGGGCGGCGAACTGCTTGCAGAATGGGGCTTTGTCAGCAAAGGAATCAAGGTCGCGCAAGCGCCCTTGCGGGTCATCGAGCACATCGGCGCCTAATGCCTCGACCAGCATGCCGGTCAACTGCGGGTTGGCCTGGAACAGCCAGCGACGGAAGGTGATGCCGTTGGTCTTGTTGTTGATCCGCTCGGGGTAAAGCTTGTGCATTTCGGCAAACACGGTGCTGCGCATCAGCTTGCTGTGCAGCGCCGATACGCCGTTGACGCTGTGCGAGCCTAAAAACGCCAGGTTGCCCATGCGCACCCGGCGGCCATTGTCTTCCTCGATCAGCGACACCGCGCGCAGCACGTCGAAATCGTGGATGCCCTTGGCGCGCAAGGCGTCGATATGAAAGGCATTGATCAGGTAGATGATCTGCATGTGCCGCGGCAGCATGCGTTCCATCAGGCCCACGGGCCAGGTTTCCAGGGCTTCGGGCAGCAGCGTGTGGTTGGTGTAGGCCAGGGTCTCGACGGTCAGTTGCCAGGCGGTGTCCCACGGCACTTCGTGCTGGTCGACGAGCAGGCGCATCAGCTCGGCAACGGCGATCGAGGGGTGGGTATCGTTGAGCTGGATCGCCGCCTGCTGCGGCAGGTTGAGCAGGCTGTCGTGCATGTTCAGGTGCCGGCGCAGCAGGTCCTGCAACGAGGCGGAAACGAAGAAGTATTCCTGGCGCAAGCGCAGCTCCTGGCCGGCCTCGGTGCTGTCAGCCGGGTATAGCACCCGCGAAATGCTTTCGGCGCGGGCCACCTCGGCGACAGCGCCAAGGTGGTCACCGGCATTGAAGCGCTCCAGGTGCAGCTCTTCCAGCGCCCGCGCCCGCCACAAGCGCAAGGTGTTGACGCTGGCCCCGCGCCAGCCGACCACCGGCGTGTCGTAGGCCACCGCCCGCACCGTCTCGGCCGGCCACCATACCTGGCGCTGCTGGCCAGCGGCGTCGTGCACGGTTTCGACGCTGCCGCCGAAGCTGATCGGGTAGATCACCTCGGCCCGCTCGAACTCCCAGGGGTTGCCGAAATCCAGCCAGTTCTCGGTCTGTTCCTGCTGCCAGCCATCGACCACCGCCTGGCGGAACAGGCCGTGCTCGTAACGAATGCCATAACCGTGGGCGGCGATGCCAAGGGTCGACATGCTCTCCATGAAACAGGCCGCCAGGCGCCCCAGGCCACCGTTGCCCAGGGCCGCATCGGGCTCAAGCAGGCGGATGCGCTCAAGGTCGACGTTCAGCCCGCCCAGCGCCTCACGGGCGACATCCAGCAGGCCCAGGTTGCTCAGGCTGTCGTACAGCAGGCGGCCGATCAGGAATTCCAGCGACAGGTAATACACCCGCTTCTGGCTCTTGCGGTAGATCTGCCGGGTATGGTCCATCCAGTGATCGACCATGTGATCGCGGGCCGCCAGGGCAATGGCTTCGAACCAGTCGTGGTCGAAGGCATGCTCCGGGTCCTTGCCGACCGCGTAGGTCAATTTATCCAGCACAGCGGTGCGAAAAGCGGCCACCTCTGCGTCACGAGCGAGCGGTTCCTGAGACATGCGACGTCCTCGGGCAAGTTGACGAATGCGGATGGAGATTTCTCAGCCTAGACCGTTCGACACAGAGGGGAAGCTCTGGTTCGCGACTTTCTTGCGGCCAGCGGCAAACAAACCCGGAATAAAGCGGCAAATGGTTGTTCACAATTTGATCAACTCCGGTATCATCGCGCGCCCACAAGACTCTTCTAGCCTGAGCCCGATGAAACCGACCCTGATTGCCGCCGCCGAAGTCGACCGACTGGAAACCTGGCAGAAGTACCAAAGCCATATGTGCGGAGGCTGCAACTCGACCTGCTGCACCTTGCCGACGGAAGTGAAAATCAAAGACCTGATCCGCATGGGCGTGGTGGATGAGTTCGAGGTGGGCGAGCCGCCGAAGAACATTGCCAAGCGTTTGCAGAAGGACGGGATCATCCAGCGCTTCAACCAGAAGTCGGGGATTTTCACCCTGGCGCAGATGAGCAACGACGATTGCCTGTACCTGGACCGTAAAAGTCGCATGTGCACCATTTACGAAAAGCGCCCGGACACCTGCCGCAACCATCCGCGGATCGGACCGCGTCCGGGATATTGCGCGTACATCCCCAAGCCAGCGGCGCGCCGCTAAAAGCATCGCTGGCAAGCCAGCTCCCACAGGGTTGTACATGATCTTGTGGGAGCTGGCTTGCCAGCGATGAAGCCAACCCGGTTTCATGTCCCGCACAAACAAAAACGCCCCCGGTCTTGCGACCGGGGGCGTTTTCATTCAGCCGGAACTAAGACTCAGTTCTTGGCTTTCTTGGCAGCGCGGGTACGCTCGCCTTCGTCGAGGATCTTCTTGCGCAGACGGATCGACTTAGGAGTGACTTCGCACAGCTCGTCGTCCTGGATGAATTCCAGGGCCTGTTCCAGGGTGAAGCGAACAGGTGGAACCAGGGCGATGGTTTCGTCTTTACCCGAAGCACGCATGTTGTCGAGCTTCTTGCCCTTGGTAGGGTTGACGCCCAGGTCGTTGTCACGGCTGTTCAGACCAACGATCTGACCGTTGTAGATCTCCTGGCCGTGCTCGACGAACAGCTTGCCGCGCGCCTGCAGGGTTTCCAGGGAGTAGGTCAGGGCCTTGCCGGTTTCGACCGAAACCAGTACGCCGTTCTGACGGCCGGACATGTGGCCGGACTTCATCGGAGCGTAGCGATCGAAGATCGAGGTCAGGATGCCGGCACCGTTGGTCAGGGTCAGGAACTGGTTACGGAAACCGATCAGACCACGGGCTGGGATGTTGTATTCCAGGCGTACACGGCCCTTGCCATCCGGAACCATGTTGGTCAGGTCGCCTTTACGCAGACCCATTTCTTCCATGACCTTGCCCTGGGAATCTTCAGGGATGTCGATGGTGACGTTCTCGAACGGCTCGTGCTTGACGCCGTCGACTTCACGGATGATCACTTCCGGACGACCAACACCCATTTCGAAGCCTTCGCGACGCATGGTTTCGATCAGAACCGACAGGTGCAGCTCACCACGGCCGGAGACCTTGAACTTGTCAGCCGAGTCGCCTTCTTCAACGCGCAGTGCAACGTTGTACAGCAGCTCTTTGTCCAGACGTTCCTTGATGTTACGGGAAGTCACGAACTTGCCTTCTTTACCGCAGAACGGCGAGTCGTTGACCTGGAAGGTCATCGAAACGGTTGGTTCGTCAACGGTCAGCGGCTTCATCGCTTCGACTGCGTCCGGGGAGCACAGGGTGTCGGAGATGAACAGCTCGTCGAAACCGCTGATGCAGACGATGTCGCCAGCCAGGGCTTCTTCGACGTCAATGCGGTGCAGACCGTGGTGACCCATCAGCTTGAGGATACGACCGTTGCGCTTCTTGCCATTGACGTCGATAGCCACCACCGGGGTGTTTGGCTTGACGCGACCGCGAGCGATACGGCCAACACCGATAACACCCAGGAAGCTGTTGTAGTCCAGTGCCGAGATCTGCATCTGGAACGGGCCGTCACGGTCAACAGCAGGAGCCGGTACGTTGTCGACGATCGACTGGTACAGCGGGGTCATGTCTTCGGCCATTTCGGTGTGGTCCAGACCGGCAATGCCGTTCAGGGCCGAGGCGTAGACGACTTTGAAGTCCAGCTGTTCGTCGGTGGCACCGAGGTTGTCGAACAGGTCGAAGATCTGGTCAAGAACCCAGTCAGGACGCGCGCCTGGACGGTCGACCTTGTTGATGACCACGATTGGACGCAGGCCGGCTTCGAAAGCCTTCTTGGTCACGAAACGGGTTTGCGGCATAGGGCCGTCTTGAGCGTCGACCAGCAGCAGTACGGAGTCGACCATCGACATTACACGCTCAACCTCGCCACCGAAGTCGGCGTGGCCGGGGGTGTCGACGATGTTGATGTGGTAGCCGTTCCAGTTGATGGCGGTGTTTTTCGCCAGAATGGTAATACCGCGCTCTTTTTCCTGGTCGTTGGAGTCCATGACGCGCTCGTCGTTGAGCTCGTTACGCTCCAGGGTGCCGGACTGACGCAGGAGTTTGTCGACCAGGGTGGTTTTACCATGGTCAACGTGGGCGATGATGGCGATGTTACGCAGATTTTCGATCACGTGTGTATCTCGATCAGAGGATTCGGGTTGCCGCCCAGTCTAGGCGGCGAATATGAATGAATGGCGCTCAAACGGCCCGGTGGTCGGGAGGGCGATGGCGGATGCTCCCGCCATATAGCCCCGGCGTCTTATGTCGGACGATAAACGCGCACATTGGCATGTCCCTCACTGAGCAGATGATGGGCATGCAGGCGACTCATTACTCCCTTGTCGCAATACAGCAGGTACTGGCGCGTGGCATCCAGCTCCTTGAAGCGACTGTTCAGGGCGTAGAACGGCAAGGCCTTGACCTCGATGCCGTCCAGTTCCAGGGGCTGGTCTTCCTGGGCATCAGGGTGGCGAATGTCGATTACCACCTGCCCGGCCAGCGCCTGGCTGACTTCTTCGATCTGGATATCTTCGCTGAGTTCATCGATCACGTGGTCGATGGAGATCAGCCGGGCGCGCTCCAGGGCACGCTCGAGCACCGCCATGTCGAACTGCTTCTCTTCATGCTCGAGGCGATGACGCTTGGCGCAGGTGGTCGGGTTCACCGAAATCACGCCGCAGTATTCAGGCATGTGCTTGGCGAACTCGGCGGTGCCGATCTGCTGGGCCAGGTCGATGATGTCCTGCTTGTGGCTGGCCAGCAGCGGGCGCAACACCAGCTTCTCGGTGGCCGAGTCGATCACCGCGAGGTTCGGCAGGGTCTGGCTCGACACCTGGGAGATGGCTTCACCGGTCACCAGGGCGTCGATCTGCAGGCGGTCGGCGATGTTGGTCGCCGCGCGCAGCATCATGCGCTTGAGGGTCACGCCCATGTAGCTGTTGTCGACCTTGCCGAGGATTTCGCCGACCACTTCTTCGAACGGCACGCTGACGAACAGCACACGCTGGCTGCTGCCGTACTTCTTCCACAGGTAGTGGGCAACTTCCATCACCCCAAGTTCGTGGGCGCGGCCGCCAAGGTTGAAGAAGCAGAAGTGGGTCATCAGGCCGCGGCGCATCATCTGGTAGGCGGCGACAGTGGAGTCGAAACCGCCGGACATCAGCACCAGGGTCTGCTCCAGCGCGCCCAGCGGGTAACCGCCGATGCCTTTGTGCTGGTTGTGGATGACGTACAGGCGCTTGTCGCGTACCTCGATGCGTACCTCGACTTCCGGCGTACGCAGGTCGATACCGGCGGCGCCGCACTGCTGGCGCAGCTGGCTGCCGACGTAGCGGTCGACGTCCATCGAGCTGAAATCGTGGTGGCCGCCGCGCTTGCAGCGTACGGCGAAGCGCTTGCCGGCCAGCAGGTGACCGAAGTGCTGCTTGCACTTGGCGACGATGTCGTCGAAATCACCCAGCGGGTATTCGTCGACCTGCAGGAAGTGGGCAATGCCCGGCATGCAGGTCAGACGCTCGGTCATCTCGCGCAGGACCTTCTCGTCCTCGATGTGAGTGATCACTTCGAGGTTATCCCAGACACCGTTAACCGCGAGCGCAGGATCGAGGTCCTTGAGCACGTTGCGGATGTTGCGGGCCAGTTGACGGATGAAGCGCTTGCGAACCGGCCGGCTCTTGATGGTGATCTCTGGGAAGACTTTTACGATTAGTTTCATGAAAAACAGCGCGCGAGGTGCCGACTAAAAAAGTGGGGCGCGGATTATAGCGGAAATTGCTCAAGCTTTGAGCAACTTTTGTACAGAAGGTTTTCTGTGCGCCAAAATGGTGCATCATGCCCGATTAGCGCATCTTTAAAGTGCAGAAAAATGCCGTGAATTTGCGAAATCGGCCGAAAACGCTTGGGTTTGGGGCAAAAATCCCAACTCGGGGCACTGGCATGCAATTTGCTCCCTTGTGAGGCAGGTTGCCTTGGCCGACTATTCGCGCCCGGCATCACCCAAATTAAAGGGCTGCACAGGCAAGCTCTACCCCACCCCGGAGGACACTATGTCGAAGTCGGTTCAACTCATCAAAGATCATGACGTTAAATGGATTGATCTGCGCTTCACTGACACCAAAGGCACTCAGCACCACGTGACCATGCCAGCTCGTGATGCGCTGGATGAAGATTTCTTCGAAGCCGGCAAGATGTTCGACGGTTCCTCCATCGCCGGCTGGAAAGGCATCGAAGCTTCCGACATGATCCTGATGCCGGACGACGCCTCCGCCGTGCTCGACCCGTTCACCGAAGAACCGACCCTGATCCTGGTCTGCGACATCATCGAACCGTCGACCATGCAAGGCTATGACCGCGACCCACGCGCCATCGCCCGCCGCGCCGAAGAGTACCTGAAGACCACCGGTATCGGTGACACCGTCTTCGTCGGTCCAGAGCCTGAATTCTTCATCTTCGACGAAGTGAAGTTCAAGTCCGATATCTCCGGCTCGATGTTCAAGATCTACTCCGAACAAGGCTCGTGGATGTCCGACCAGGACGTCGAAGGCGGCAACAAAGGCCACCGTCCGGGCGTCAAAGGCGGCTACTTCCCAGTACCTCCGTTCGACCACGACCACGAAATCCGTACTGCCATGTGCAACGCCATGGAAGAAATGGGCCTGGTCATCGAAGTGCACCACCACGAAGTGGCAACTGCCGGCCAGAACGAAATCGGCGTGCAGTTCAACACCCTGGTGAAGAAGGCTGACGAAGTTCAGACCCTCAAGTACTGCGTACACAACGTTGCCGACGCCTACGGCCGCACCGCGACCTTCATGCCTAAGCCCCTGTACGGCGACAACGGCTCGGGCATGCACGTGCACATGTCCATCTCCAAAGATGGCAAGAACACCTTCTCCGGCGAAGGCTATGCCGGCCTGTCCGACACCGCCCTGTACTTCATCGGCGGTATCATCAAGCACGGTAAGGCCCTGAACGGCTTCACCAACCCGGCTACCAACTCCTACAAGCGTCTGGTACCAGGCTTCGAAGCTCCGGTAATGCTGGCCTACTCGGCTCGCAACCGTTCCGCCTCGATCCGCATCCCTTACGTTTCCAGCCCGAAAGCCCGCCGTATCGAAGCGCGCTTCCCGGACCCGGCTGCCAACCCGTACCTGTGCTTCGCGGCACTGATGATGGCCGGCCTGGACGGTATCCAGAACAAGATCCACCCAGGCGATGCCGCCGACAAGAACCTGTACGACCTGCCGCCTGAAGAGGCGAAAGAGATCCCACAGGTGTGCGGCAGCCTGAAAGAAGCCCTGGAAGAGCTGGACAAGGGCCGCGCGTTCCTGACCAAGGGCGGCGTGTTCTCCGATGACTTCATCGATGCCTACATCGCGCTGAAAAGCGAAGAAGAAATCAAGGTCCGCACCTTCGTACACCCACTGGAATACGAGCTGTACTACAGCTGCTAATCCGGTAACGCTCGCGCAAGCGGCGTAGTGCAAGAGAGGCCTCCTTCGGGAGGCCTTTTGTTTTTCTGACATTCTTATGCGCATTGGCCGACAGGAAAAAAGGCCAAAAAGCTGCACACTGCTCTTTTACCGCTTCGGACCCTCGCCATGCGTATGCCCCTGTTCGCCCTGCTCCTTGCGCCAACCTTGCTCCTGCAAGGGTGCGCCTCGACACCCGCACCGCCAGTTGCCCTGTCGCGCTTGCTCGATAGCGTGAATCAACGCCTGGATATCGCCGACGATGTCGCCCTGAACAAATGGGACTCGGGCCAGCCTGTAGAAGCGCCCGAGCGTGAGCAGCAGGTCATCGCCAATGCCCGCACCCAGGCCGTGCGCTTTGGTGTGGACGAGCACCGGGCAGGCGTGTTCTTCGCCGACCAGATCGAAGCCAACAAGCTGCTCCAGTACCGCGCACTGTCACGCTGGCATGCCGCAGGCAGCGCACCACAAACGCCACGGGTCGATCTGGGCAGCCAATTGCGCCCGCAACTGGATCGCCTGCAACGCACACTGCTGAGCCAACTGGCAGAGTTTGATCGCAACCGCCCGGCCCAATGCCAGGCGACCCTGGCCCAAGCCATCGCACAACAGGACAAAGACCCGCAGCAGTCCCTGGCCCTGATCCGCGCGACGACGCATTTGTGCTCGCCGCAGTAATCCTTCCTCTATGCTCTATATTGGTGCACGCATCTGCTTGCACCTGAGCAACTCAGCCCATTTTGGTTCACGAAAAGTGCGATCTCAGGACTTTGTAGGCGTTTTTCGCGCAAATACAGGTCTTAATCCGGAAATTCCGCTTCTTTTCGGAGCCTTGGTTTGCTTTTTGCATTTTCTTTGTACCAGCGGATTACCAGCGCCCGCGACCTGGCCCTGTGCCGAGGTTGTATGAGCCAAAAGAGGTCAACGACGCCCCATGACCATCAGCGATGCACTGCACCGACTGCTACTGGACAACCTGACCACCGCCACCATCCTGCTCGACGCCGAACTGCGCCTTGAGTACATGAACCCGGCGGCGGAGATGCTCCTGGCCATCAGTGGCCAACGCAGCCACGGGCAATTCATCAGCGAACTGTTCACCGAATCGCCCGAGGCGCTCAACTCCCTGCGCCAGGCGGTGGAGCACGCGCACCCTTTCACCAAGCGCGAAGCCCAACTGACCTCGCTGACTGGCCAGACCCAGACCGTCGACTACGCGGTGACGCCGATCCTCAGCAAAGGCGCGACCCTGCTGTTGCTTGAAGTGCATCCGCGTGACCGCTTGCTGCGCATCACCAAGGAAGAGGCCCAGCTGTCCAAGCAGGAAACCACCAAGATGCTGGTGCGCGGCCTGGCCCACGAGATCAAGAACCCGCTCGGCGGCATTCGCGGCGCCGCCCAGCTGCTGGCCCGCGAGCTGCCGGAAGAAGGCCTGAAGGATTACACCAATGTGATCATTGAAGAGGCCGACCGCCTGCGCAACCTGGTCGACCGCATGCTCGGCTCGAACAAGCTGCCATCGCTGGCCCTGACCAACATCCATGAGGTGCTGGAGCGGGTCTGCAGCCTGGTCGAGGCCGAAACCCAGGGCGGCATCACCCTGGTGCGCGACTACGACCCGAGCCTGCCGGATGTGTTGATCGACCGCGAACAGATGATCCAGGCGGTGCTCAACATCGTGCGCAACGCCATGCAGGCCATCAGCGGCCAGAACGAACTGCGCCTGGGCCGCATCAGCCTGCGCACGCGAGCCATGCGCCAGTTCACCATCGGCCACACCCGTCATCGCCTGGTGGCCCGCATCGAGATCATCGACAACGGTCCCGGCATCCCTGCCGAGCTGCAGGAAACCATCTTCTACCCCATGGTCAGCGGCCGCCCGGACGGTACCGGGCTGGGCCTGGCCATAACCCAGAACATCATCAGCCAGCACCAGGGCCTGATCGAGTGTGACAGCCACCCTGGCCACACCACCTTCTCGATCTTCCTGCCGCTGGAACAAGGAGCCACCGCCTCATGAGCCGAAGTGAAACCGTCTGGATCGTCGACGATGATCGTTCCATCCGCTGGGTGCTGGAGAAGGCCTTGCAACAGGAAGGCATGACCACCCAGAGCTTCGACAGCGCCGACGGGGTCATGAGCCGCCTGGCCCGGCAGCAGCCGGACGTAATCATTTCCGACATCCGCATGCCTGGCGCCAGCGGCCTTGACCTGCTGGCGCAGATTCGCGAGCAGCACCCGCGCCTGCCGGTGATCATCATGACCGCCCATTCCGACCTGGACAGCGCGGTGGCGTCCTATCAGGGCGGTGCCTTCGAGTACCTGCCCAAGCCGTTCGACGTCGATGAAGCGGTATCGCTGGTCAAGCGTGCCAACCAGCATGCCCAGGAGCAACAAGGCCTGGACGTGGCGCCGAGCCTGACCCGCACCCCGGAGATCATCGGCGAAGCGCCGGCGATGCAGGAAGTGTTCCGCGCCATCGGCCGCCTGAGCCATTCCAACATCACTGTGCTGATCAACGGCGAGTCCGGTACCGGTAAAGAACTGGTCGCCCACGCCCTGCACCGCCACAGCCCGCGGGCGGCGTCGCCGTTCATCGCCCTGAACATGGCGGCGATCCCCAAGGACCTGATGGAGTCGGAACTGTTCGGCCATGAGAAAGGCGCCTTCACCGGCGCCGCCAACCTGCGCCGCGGCCGCTTCGAGCAAGCCGATGGCGGCACCCTGTTCCTCGACGAGATCGGCGACATGCCGGCCGACACCCAGACCCGCCTGCTGCGGGTGCTGGCCGATGGCGAGTTCTACCGGGTGGGCGGGCATGTGCCGGTCAAGGTCGATGTGCGGATCATCGCCGCCACCCACCAGAACCTGGAAACCCTGGTGCAGGCCGGCAAGTTCCGTGAAGACCTGTTCCACCGCCTGAACGTGATCCGCATCCACATCCCGCGCCTGGCCGATCGTCGCGAAGACATCCCGACCCTGGCCAGGCACTTCCTGGGTCGCGCAGCCCAGGAACTGGCCGTGGAGCCCAAACTGCTCAAGGCAGAAACCGAGGAATTCATCCGCAACCTGCCGTGGCCGGGCAACGTGCGTCAGCTGGAGAACACCTGCCGCTGGATCACGGTGATGGCCTCGGGGCGTGAAGTGCATATCGGCGACCTGCCACCCGAGCTGCTCAACCTGCCGCAAGACGCGGCGCCGGTGACCAACTGGGAACAGGCCCTGCGCCAATGGGCCGACCAGGCCCTGGCCCGTGGCCAATCGAGCCTGCTCGACAGCGCCGTACCGAGCTTCGAGCGGATCATGATCGAGACCGCGCTCAAGCACACCGCAGGCCGCCGCCGCGATGCCGCCGTGCTGCTGGGCTGGGGCCGCAACACCCTGACGCGCAAGATCAAGGAGTTGGGGATGAAGGTCGATGGCGGCGATGAGGACGGTGACGACGAGGCCTGACCTGTGGGAGCTGGCATGCCAGCGATCGAGCGCGAAGCGGTCGCATCCGGCCTGTAGAGAATGCACAGACTGCATTGACCTCATCGCTGGCAAGCCAGCTCCCACAAGATTGCAATTTGCCCCATTGATGCACCGACCCCGCTATCGGTGCACCGCCTGAAGGCACAAATCCCCGGCAAAACCCTGCCTAACCCCGTAAACCCGCCATTTTGCGCACTGCAACAAAACTGGCACACACCCTGCATTAGTATCAGTACTTCCAGTTTTGGGGACCTTGGTACAGGCAGGCCGGGGAATCCCCTCTTTTATTCGCGTAGCCTCACCTGCACCCGCCAGCGTTCGCCCTCCTCTGCACCGGCCCATTCGCCGTGCAGGGGGCGGGCCGCGACCAGGGTCACCAGCAAGCCACCATCACTGTTCTGCACCCGCCAGCTCACCGGCTTGCCCTGCAACTGCAACTGACCGCGTGCAGCCCTGCCCTCGGCCTCGAACAGCAGCGTCAGGGTGCCTTCGACCTCTTCGCCGTGCAGCTTGGGTTCTTCGTTGAACCACAGGTTCAAGCCGGCCTCGACCACCTCGATCTGCTCCAGCACCCGCGGTTCGGGCGCGGTCAGGCGACCGATCATCAGCCCCACCAGCATGCCGAACAGCGCCAGGGAAAACAGCACGCGCGGCCATAGCTGCGAACGCGGGTCCGGTTCAGGAGTAGAATGCTCGCCATCTTTATGTTCGGAGCCGTGCATGTTTCACGTCATCCTCTTTCAACCAGAGATTCCGCCGAATACCGGCAACATCATCAGACTGTGCGCCAACAGCGGCTGCCACCTGCACCTGATCGAGCCGATCGGCTTCGAGCTGGACGACAAGCGCTTGCGCCGGGCCGGTCTGGACTACCACGAGTATGCCACGCTCAAGCGCCACGCAGACCTGCCCAGCTGCCTGGAAAGCCTAGGCCAGCCACGGCTGTTCGCGTTCACCACGAAAGCCTCGCACCCCTACCACGAAACTGCTTTCCAGCCGGGTGACGCCTTTCTGTTCGGCCCGGAAAGCCGTGGCCTGCCCGCCGAGGTGCTGGACAGCCTGCCCGCCGAGCAACGCCTGCGCCTGCCGATGCGTCCGGGTTGCCGCAGCTTGAACCTGTCCAACACGGTGGCGGTGACGGTGTATGAGGCGTGGCGCCAGCAGGGGTTTGCCTGAGGAATCAAACCGCAGAACAGCGCCGCTCCCACAGTGTTCGCGACAATCCCCAAGAAAAAAGCGCCCATCAGGGCGCTTTTTGCTACATCGCAACAGGCTTATTGCAGCGAAGGGGCTTCGCCAGCTTCCTGCATGCGTTGCATTTCCTGAGCGTACAGGGCGTCGAAGTTGACCGGCGAGAGCATCAGTGCCGGGAACGAACCACGGGTCACCAGGCTGTCCAGCGCTTCACGGGCGTACGGGAACAGGATGTTCGGGCAGAACGCGCCCAGGGTGTGGCTCATCGACGCCGGGTCGAGGTTCTTGATCAGGAAGATACCGGCCTGCTGCACTTCAGCGATGAAGGCTACTTCGTCGCCGTTCTTCACGGTCACCGACAGGGTCAGCACGACTTCGTGGAAGTCGCCTTCCAGGCCTTTCTGCTTGGTGTTCAGGTCCAGGGCAACGCTCGGTTCCCACTGCTGACGGAAGATCGCCGGGCTTTTCGGCGCTTCGAACGACAGGTCGCGCACGTAGATGCGCTGCAGGGAGAACTGCGGCGTGTTGTCGTCGGCTGCGGCTGCGGCGTCGTTGTTCTGTTGATCAGTCATGACAGATCCTTCTTTCCAGAGTCTTTAATGGGTTTCTGATTCAGGCCTTGAGCAGCGCGTCGAGCTTGCCGGCGCGCTCCAGGGCATACAGGTCGTCGCAACCGCCGACGTGGGTGGAGCCGATCCAGATCTGCGGCACCGAGGTACGGCCGGCCTTCTGGCTCATTTCGGCGCGCACCTGAGGCTTGCCATCGACCTTGATCTCTTCGAAGGCCACGCCTTTGCTTTCGAGCAGGTATTTGGCCCGCGAGCAGTAAGGGCAGTAATCGCTGGAGTAGACGATGACGTTGCTCATATCACTTCACCAGCGGCAGGTTATCGGCCTTCCAGCTCGACACGCCACCCGACAGCTTGGCAGCGGTGAAGCCGGCCTTGAGCAGTTCGCGCGCGGTGGTGCCGGCGTGCTGGCCCATGGCGTCGACGATGATCAGGGTCTTGTTGGCCTTGTGCTTTTCCAGCTCGCCGATGCGCGCGGCAACCTTGTCCTGGGGAATATTCACGGCGCCAACGATATGGCCGGCGGCGTAGTCCTTGCTCGAACGGATGTCGATCACCAGGCCCTTGTCGGCGTTGACCAGCGCGGTCAGTTCGCCAGTGCTGAGGCTGCGGCCGCCCTTGCGTGCTTCGGTGACGATCAGCAAAACCAGCAGAACGACGAAGATACCGACCAGCAGATAGTGATTTGTTGCGAATTCAATCAGGTGAGCAACCATCGGAGGGTGTTCCAGGCCATTAAAAATGTTGGCCAGTATACACAGCCCCCAAGGTCGGCCAAAGCCCGCCGGGCAGGGTTATCGCCAGTAATTCTCATTACCGGGCTGCAGCCCGTCGGCCCGCGCTGCCGGGCCTGCAAGGTTAATTCGTCATTGCTGGCCAATTTGCCCTAAAATGCGTGCCTTTATCATCTGAACAACCGTGAGTGTGGGATTGATGACGAGCACGCCAAAACCCTTGGTCCTGATCATCCTGGATGGTTTCGGTCACAGCGAAAGCCACGAATACAACGCCATCTATTCGGCCAATACGCCGGTCTATGATCGCCTGCGCGCTACCCAGCCGCACGGCTTGATCTCCGGCTCCGGCATGGATGTCGGCCTGCCGGACGGGCAAATGGGCAACTCCGAGGTCGGCCACATGAACCTCGGCGCCGGCCGCGTGGTGTACCAGGACTTCACCCGGGTGACCAAGGCGATCAAGGACGGCGAGTTCTTCGAAAACCCGGTGCTGTGTGGCGCGGTCGACAAGGCTGTCGGTGCCGGCAAGGCCGTGCACATCCTTGGCCTGCTCTCCGATGGCGGCGTGCACAGCCACCAGGACCACCTGGTGGCCATGGCCGAGCTTGCCGCCAAGCGCGGTGCCGAGAAAATCTACCTGCACGCGTTCCTCGACGGCCGCGACACCCCGCCAAAAAGCGCGCAATCCTCGATCGAGTTGCTCGATGCCGCCTTCGCCAAGCTCGGCAAGGGCCGCATCGCCAGCTTGATCGGCCGCTACTACGCCATGGACCGCGACAACCGCTGGGACCGTGTATCGGCAGCCTACAACCTGATCGTCGACAGCAGCGCCGAATTCAGCGCCGACACGGCCCTGGCCGGCCTTGAAGCCGCCTATGCCCGCGACGAGAGCGACGAATTCGTCAAGGCCACGCGCATTGGCGAGGCGGTCAAGGTCGAAGACGGCGACGCAGTGATCTTCATGAACTTCCGCGCCGACCGCGCCCGCGAACTGTCGCGGGTGTTCGTCGAGCCCGAGTTCAACGAATTCCCACGTGCACGCCTGCCCAAACTGGCCGCCTACATCGGCCTGACCCAATACTCGGCGAAAATCCCGGCCCCGGCCGCATTCGCCCCGGGCAGCCTGAACAACGTGCTCGGCGAATACCTGGCGAAAAACGGCAAGACCCAGCTGCGCATCGCCGAAACCGAGAAATACGCCCACGTCACCTTCTTCTTCTCCGGTGGCCGTGAAGAGCCCTTCGAAGGCGAAGAACGCATCCTCATCCCGTCGCCAAAGGTCGCCACCTATGACCTGCAGCCGGAAATGAGCGCGCCGGAAGTCACCGACCGCATCGTCGAAGCCATCGAGCAGCAGCGCTATGACGTGATCGTGGTCAACTACGCCAACGGCGACATGGTCGGCCACAGCGGCGTATTCGAGGCCGCAGTCAAGGCCGTCGAGGCGCTGGACCTGTGCGTCGGGCGCATCGTCGAGGCGCTGGACAAGGTCGGCGGCGAAGCGCTGATCACCGCCGACCACGGCAACGTCGAGCAGATGGAAGACGAATGCACCGGCCAGGCGCACACCGCGCACACCACCGAGCCGGTACCGTTCATCTATGTTGGCAAGCGCAAAGTGCAGGTCCGCGAAGGCGGCGTGCTGGCCGACGTGGCCCCCACCATGCTCAAGCTGCTGGGCCTGGAAAAACCGGCAGAAATGACCGGCTCGTCGATTCTGATCGACGGCTAAAGCCGCTGAAGACAAGCTACAAGCCGCAAGAAAGAGCCCATTCACCCATTTTTCTTGCCGCTTGTAGCTTGCCGCTTGCAGCTAAAGCCGTTTTTTTTGCAGCCTATGGCGGGCATACTAGGCCAGTCTCTATGCCTGGTGCCGCCCACCCCATGTTTCGCGCCCTGATCCTACTCGCCCTGTCTTGCCTGCTCAGCCCGGCCTTCGCCGATGAGCGCGCGCAAACCCAGCAACAACTGGACGCCACGCGCCAGGACATTACCGAGCTGAAAAAGATGCTTGGCAAGTTGCAGGAGGAAAAATCCGGTGTGCAGAAAGACCTGCGCTCAACCGAAACCGACATCGGCAAGCTGGAAAAGCAGGTGGAGGCCCTGCAACTCGAACTAAAAAAGACGGAAGGCGAACTGGAGCGCCTTGATACCGAGAAAAAAAAACTCCAGAGCGCCCGCATTGAACAGCAACGACTGATCGCCATCCAGGCCCGTTCGGCCTACCAGAATGGCCGCGAGGAATACCTGAAACTGCTGCTCAACCAGCAGAATCCGGAAAAATTCGCCCGCACCCTGACCTATTACGATTACCTGAGCCAGGCGCGCCTGACCCAGTTGCGCAACTTCAACGAGACCTTGCGCCAACTGGCCAACGTCGAGAAAGACATCAGCCTGCAACAAGCGCAGCTGCTGGCCCAGCAAGGCACCCTCGACAGCCAGCGCCAGGAGCTGGAGAAAGTCCGTACCGAGCGTAAAGAGGTGCTGGCCAAGCTCAACAATGACGTCAAGGCCCGCGACCAGAAGCTGCAGGCCCGTGAGCAGGACCAGGCCGACCTGAGCAAAGTGCTCAAGACCATCGAGGAAACCCTCGCCCGCCAGGCCCGTGAAGCCGAGGAAGCGCGGCAGAAGGCCCTGCTCGCCGCCCAGGAAGCGGAAAAACAACGCCAGCGCGAAGCCCTGGCCGCCAGCAACAGCGACGCGCCGAAGAAGCCCAAGGCTATTCCCGGCCCGCTGGTCTCCAGCAGTGGCGAAACCTTCGGTGGGGCTTTTTCTGCCGCACGGGGAAAACTTCCATGGCCTGTCAATGGTCGATTGCTGGCACGCTTTGGCGAAACCCGCGGCGATGACTCGCGAGCCAAGTGGGACGGGGTGATGATCAGCGCCTCCCAGGGCAGCCAGGTGCGCGCCGTGCATGGCGGCCGGGTGGTATTTGCCGACTGGTTGCGCGGCGCTGGACTTCTGGTCATTCTCGACCATGGTAATGGTTACCTGAGCCTGTACGGCCATAACCAGAGCCTGCTCAAGAGTGCCGGCGATGTGGTCAAGGCCGGTGAGGCCATCTCCACCGTCGGCAACAGCGGCGGCCAGAACAGCTCGGGGCTGTATTTCGCCATCCGCCAGCAGGGGCGCCCCAGCGACCCCGCACAATGGTGTCGTGCCCAGGGATAGGCAACACCCCCTATTTGACGGCGTAGCGCAACTTCGGGCTGCGCCGATGCTCTACGGAGCGCTACCAGGATCAGGAGTTCGTTCGACATGCTGCACTCGCCTCGCCTCACCTCGCTGGCCCTGACCATCGCCATGGTCATCGGCGCGCCCCTGGCCCTTGCGGCCGAGCCGGCCAAGCCCGCCGCGATTCCAGCGACAACGGTCTCGGCACCGTCGGCCAAGGCACCGCTGCCGCTGGAAGAGCTGCGCACCTTCGCCGAGGTCATGGACCGCATCAAGGCCGCGTATGTCGAACCGGTAGACGACAAGACCCTGCTGGAAAACGCCATCAAGGGCATGCTCAGCAACCTTGATCCGCACTCGGCCTATCTCGGCCCGGAAGACTTCCTCGAGCTGCAAGAGAGCACCAGCGGTGAGTTCGGCGGCCTGGGCATCGAAGTGGGCATGGAAGACGGCTTCATCAAGGTGGTCTCGCCGATCGACGAGACCCCGGCCTCGCGCGCCGGTATCGAAGCCGGTGACCTGATCGTCAAGATCAACGGCCAACCGACCCGTGGCCAGACCATGACCGAAGCAGTCGACAAGATGCGCGGCAAGGTCGGCGAGAAAATCACCCTGACCCTGGTGCGCGACGGCGGCAACCCGTTCGATGTAACCCTTGCCCGCGCGGTCATCCAGGTCAAGAGCGTCAAGAGCCAGATGCTCGAAGACGGCTACGGTTACATCCGCATCACCCAGTTCCAAGTCAAGACCGGCGAAGAAGTCGGCAAGGCCCTGGCCAAGCTGCGCAAGGACAACGGCAAGAAGATGCGCGGCCTGGTCCTGGACCTGCGCAATAACCCCGGTGGCGTCCTGCAATCGGCCGTGGAAGTGGCCGACCACTTCCTGACCAAGGGTCTGATCGTCTACACCAAGGGCCGCATCGCCAATTCCGAGCTGCGCTTCTCCGCTGACCCGGCCGACGCCAGTGAAGGCGTGCCATTGGTGGTGCTGATCAACGGCGGCAGCGCCTCGGCCTCGGAAATTGTCGCCGGCGCCCTGCAAGACCAGAAACGCGGTGTGCTGATGGGCACCGACAGCTTCGGCAAAGGCTCGGTGCAAACCGTGCTGCCGCTGAACAACGACCGCGCATTGAAGATCACCACGGCGCTGTACTTCACCCCCAACGGCCGTTCGATCCAGGCCCAGGGCATCGTGCCGGATATCGAGGTGCGCCGCGCCAAGATCACCGCCGAGCAGGACAGCGAGAACTTCAAGGAAGCCGACCTGCAGGGTCACCTGGGCAACGGCAACGGCGGCGCCGACCGTCCGTCGGGCAAGGGCGGCGGCGCCAAGCCTCGCCCACAGGATGATGATTACCAGCTCAGCCAGGCCTTGAGCCTGCTCAAGGGCCTGAGCATCACCCAGGGTAAATAAGGCCAGTTGATGCGTTACCTGCTGTTGGCCCTGTTGTACCTGATGAGCGGTGTCGCCCTGGCGGCGCCGACTCAACCGGGCAAGGCCTACCTGACGCTGATCATCGACGACCTGGGCCAGAACCCTGCGCGCGATTCACGCACCCTGGCCCTGCCCGGCCCGGTGACCCTGGCGATCATGCCCGACACCCCACATGCCACGGCGTTCGCCCGCCAGGCCCACCGCGCCGGCAAGACGGTGATCCTGCACATGCCCATGGACCCGGCCACCGGCCCCTACGCCTGGCACCCCGGCACGCCGCTGCCGGAACTGGAGCGGCGGCTGAACGCAGCGCTCGACAAAGTGCCCTACGCCGTTGGCATCAACAACCACATGGGCAGCCGCATGACCGCGGAGCCGGCGGCCATGGCCTGGTTGATGGGCGAGCTGCAGCGCCGCGGCCTGTTCTTTGTCGACAGCCGCACTAGCGCCGCCACGGTTGCTGCCAAATCAGCGCAGAACATCAATCTGGCCAGTGTGTCGCGGGATGTATTCCTGGACGATGTACGCACCACCGAAGCCATTGCCGGCCAGCTGCAACAGGGCATTGCCCTGGCGCGCAAGCAAGGTTCGGCAGTGCTGATCGGCCATCCTTATCCACAGACCCTGGAAGTGCTCGAGCGCGAACTGCCCAAGCTCAAGGCCCAGGGCATCGAATGGATAGAAATTCAGCAGATGATCGCCGAGCGCAGCAATCGCGCGATGTCCGGCCACGGGCGCAACGGTATTTACAGGTAGCGGGCGAACGTCGCCTCGACAAAACCGTCACTGCGCATCTGCTCCAGCGCCTGCTGCAGCTTGTTCACCACCTCGTCCGGCACTTCACGGTTGAGCGCCAGGTACAGCTCGGCGCCGTGAAAACGCAGCACCGTCTTGAGTTTGCTCACCCCCACCTGGCGCGCCAGGTAGCGACCGGCCGGGTCGCCGCTGGCCCACAGGTCGATTTCGCCGTTCAGCAGTTTTTTCGCGTTGTCGCGGTCGCGCAGCACCAACACCGGGTTCAGGCCTTGCTTGGCCAGGTATTCGGCAATCGCATCCCCTTTATAAGCCCCGATACGATAACGCTTGGCTTCCTGCAGGCTGCTCAAGGCAATCGGGCTGCCCTCGGGGGCCAGCAAAATCCAGTCATCCGGCCCCAGCGGCCCGACCCACTTGAACAGCTTTTCCCGCTCGGGCTGGCGAGCCATGACGAAAACGCCGTAGCCGGGGGTTTGCAGGGCCTGCTCGTAGATGCGCTGCCAGGGGAAGCGCAGGGTCATGCTGTAGGGCACCTTGGCGCGCTTGAACATCTCGCGCACCAGGTCGGCGGCAATGCCATTGATGCCATCGTCGCGGGCAAAGCTCTTGCCGCTGATGGCCATGTTGTAGGGCGGGAAGTTTTCGGTGAGCAGCACCACAGGCTCGCTCGCGCGGGCGAGATAGCTGAACGACAGGCAGCTGCACAACAACAGGACAAGACGCTTGAACATGGTGGCACCGGGCTCCTTGGCAACGCCAAGAGTGCCGGGGCCTAGTGCGCCTGTCCAGCATGGCGCTCACTATCTATGTACCACACGCCGGTAGCGCGGCTTGCGAACACTTGCGCAGGCATACACAAGGAGGTTCACCATGCGCACGTTTTCCCGTCACTACCTGGGTGCCGCACTGGCGTGTTTAGCCTTGCAGGCAACCGCCGCGGACTATGGTCAAGGCCTGGCCGATCAGGCAGGCCCCGTCACCCTCGAGAACGCCGACAACCAGAACGCTCACTGGAGCGGCATCGGCCGAATGTCCGCCGGATGTATCGGCACCCTGATTGATACCCGGGACCCCTGGACCGACAACAACGGGCCAGCCTACATAATTACTAACGGGCATTGCGCCAATGCAAAAAATGGCACGATTACTCATGACCAGCCAATAACCGGCACCATAGCCTTCAACTACTTCGCAGACACTGCCAGCAAACGCCAGGTCGTGGCCCTCAAGCGTCTGGTATGGAGCAGTATCCAGGGTGTCGACCTTGCGCTGCTGGAGCTTGACGCACCACTCAGGGCAGTCATGGAAACAGGCATCGTACCACTGAAAATAGACCCTCCCACTCCCGTTGGCAGCCCGATCCTGGTGGTCGGCGACCCCATCAATCCCGGCCTTGGATTACGCTTGAGCACCTGCACCATGCAAAAAGCCGACGCCCATGTCGAGCGCCCATGGGTGTGGCGCAACATTCTGCGTAATCAGTGCGCGGGAATGGATGACGGGGCCTCTGGCAGCCCCATCCTCAACCGCGCCAACAATAATATTGTCGGTCTGATCAACAGCACTTCATTCAGGTCATACAGACCATCGGCGTCAGAGGGGCAAAACTATGGCGTACCTATTACGCGCTTGTTTCGTTGCGGCATGGGCGGGCGAGCGGACTTAACCTTGGACGGCTGCGACCTGCTGCCGGGCTTCGCACTGGAGCAGCAGAATCCTAATGCATTCCAGCGTGTACACAAGATCGCTACAGCTGAGGACGGCAGCCCGCAGGTACCGTCATGGAATTATGAATTTATCATCGACACGCAGTTTTACCGTTACAAGACAACCCGGGATGCCCTGCAATGCGAGAACCCGGCTCATTACAGCGACACCCTGCCTGGGCCACGGGCCAAGATCGAAGATACTGTTGGCCCGGAGCCCGGGAGGCACTTTCTGTGTATCGTCGGCGTCGAGTCACCTGAGCAATCGGCCTCGCGCGCGCTAATGGCGAACAGCATGAGCGTAGCCGTTGACCTGTTCGAGCAAGCCCCGGTACCAGAACCGTCCGTACTGATCGAGCCTCGGCGCTCCGGTGATATCAAAGTCACCTGGACCCTCGACCCACCCCATCTGGACACCTATCGGGCAAAGCGCGGCCCGATTGCCAGTACCGACTGTGCCGATGAGCGGGGCTACACGACTTTTTTCGGTAACCGCTCCGTCGTGTTCAAGGCGAACAAACTCCCGCAAAAACTCTGTACCTATTCGCAAGACATCATCAAACAACGCTCGCCTGTTCGCACCGACCTGCTGCCAGCCCCTGCCGCCGGCTGACAGCCGTACATGAAAAAGGGCCCTGTTCCTGCGAACAGAGCCCTTCGGGTCCATCAGCCGTTATCAGCTATAGACACGCCCCAGCAACTGGCGGTGGCTTTCGAACTGATCGAGCACATCACGGGTGATCTGCTCCGGGGTGAAGCCCATCAGGTCGTATTCCTGGCTGCCGTTGTGCAGGTAGACCTCGGCGCGGTAGAAGCGCTGGCGCACTTCCGACTCGCCTTCTACCGGCGCTTCGCTCGGCGCGGCCAGGTAACCGTCCAGGCTTACTTCGTAAACGAACGGGTTGCCTTCTTCCATGTCGATGCGCAGGCCCATGGCCGAGCGCGACTGGCCGACCCGGGTCTGCACCTGGAAGCCCAGGGTCTGCAGCTGCGCGGCTGCTTCCTTGAGCGCCGGGCTGACGCGTTTGTCCATGAAGCGCTGAACGATCGCCTGGGTCGGCTGCAGGTCCAGCTGGCTCAGGCGCTCGCTGAAACCGCGACGACCACGGGCAGCCAGTTCGGCTTGCTCCTGCTCGACCTGGCTGTCCTGTTTCATCGCCTTGTACAGGCCGAACATGAACAGCACCAGCACCACCGAGAACGGTAGCCCCGCCAGCACCACCATGGTCTGCATGGCCTGGAAGTTACCGGCCAGAAGCAAACCGATGGTGACCACGGTAATGATCGCCGACCAGAGGATACGCAGCCAGTTCGGCGCATCTTCATCGACATGGCCGCCTTTGCAGGAAAGGTTGGCCATCATCACCGCGCCGGAGTCGGCTGGGGTCAGGAACAGCACGAAGCCTACAAAGATCGCCACACCGACTACGATCTTGGCGAACGGATAGTGCTCGAGCAGCTGGTAGATCGACATCGCCGGCTGCTCCAGCGCTGTTCGCCCGAGTTCCACCGCGCCCTGGTTCATTACCAGGTCCAGCGCCGAGTTGCCGAAGATCGACAGCCAGGCCAGGGTGAAGCCCAGCGGGATCAGCAGCACGCCAGCGACCAGTTCGCGCACGGTACGACCGCGGGAGATACGGGCAATGAACATGCCGACGAACGGGCCCCAGGAAATCCACCAGGCCCAATAGAACACGGTCCACAGGCCCAGCCAGCGCTCGGACTTGGCACTGTCGCCCTCATAGACGTACAGGTCGAAAGTCTTCAGCACCGCGCCATTGAGGTAGTCGCCGATGTTCTGCACGAAGCTGTTGAGCAGGTGCAGGGTCGGGCCGTTGAGCAGCACGAACAGCAGCAAGCCGCTGAACAGGATGATGTTCAGGTTGGACAGGCGGCGGATGCCGTTCTCCACACCCGAAACAGCGGCGATGGTCGCCACGGTGCTCATCACCAGGATCACGATCAGCAGGTTGGTGTCGCTGTGCTGCATGCCGAACAGGTACTCAAGGCCCGAGGACACCTGCATCGAACCGATCCCCAGGTTGGTCACCAGGCCCAGCAGGGTCACGAACATGCCGAAGATGTCGACGGTGTGGCCCGCGGCACCCTTGACCCAACGCTCGCCGACCAGCGGGTACAGCGCCGAGCGCAGTGCCAGCGGCTGGTTGTGGCGGTAGGCGAAGTAGGCCACGGCCAGGCCGACCAGGGCATAGATTGCCCAGCCATGCAGACCCCAGTGCAGGAAGGTCAGCTGCAGGCCTTCACGGGCCGATTGCAGGCTGGCCGGCGCGCCTTCAGGCGGGTTGAAGTAGTGATCCAGCGGCTCGGACGCGCCGAAGTACAGCAGCGAGATACCGATACCGGAGGAGAACAGCATCCCGGCCCAGGCACCGTAGCTGAAGTCCGGCTTGTCATCCTTGCCGCCAAGCTTGAGCTTGCCGAAATTGGAGAAGGCCAGAACGATGACGAACAGCAGGTAGCCGCCAATCACCAGCATGTAGTACCAGCCGAAGCTGCGCGACAACCAGGCCTGGGCCTCGTTCAGCACGCGGCCGGCGGTTTCGGGAACTGCGATCAGCAAGGCAGTCAACAGCAGGATCAACAACGTCGAGGTGAAGAACACCACGCTGTTGACCCGGACCCTCTCGGCAGGGGTCTTGATTAGGGAGGCAGAACTCATTGCACATAGGCTCCGGGCAGTGCGAGAGAAACACGAAACAACCGTTACCCGAGCAAATGGTGCAATAGCCCCACTGCTCCAGGTGTTATAAAAGCACCTTGAAAAAACCGTGATCCCGAATCGATTGCGTTGAAAAAAACAGGCCGAAAACCCCGTCCCGAGGGTTGGCCGCGCGGTGCTATACCGTTCGGCAGATCTGTTCAACGCGCCGTTTACACCCGTCAACACCTTGTATTCCGGGGGTTCCACGTCTTTTTGGGGTGCCAATTTGTGCAAGCCGCAGGTAGGAAAAACCTGTCAATTGCACAGATTGTCGCAGAGCTTATTCTTTGTTGATTGAACGTTCAATCAAAACAAAATAGACTGGCCTTCGCCGAGGCAGCCGCTCGTCGACTGCTCGCAGGCCTGAGGAGATTTGCAAGATGCCCAAGGTCGGTATGCAACCCATCCGCCGTCAGCAGTTGATCGAAGCCACATTGATGGCCATCGACCAGGTCGGCATGGGTGACGCCAGCATTGCGCTGATCGCCCGTTTGGCCGGTGTGTCGAATGGCATCATCAGTCACTACTTTCAGGACAAGAACGGCCTGATCGCAGCGACCATGCGGTACTTGATGAGCGTGCTGAACGAGAACGTCGTCGCCAACCGGCAGGCGCTCAAGGACACCAGCCCGCGCGCCCACCTGCAGGTGATTATCGAAGGCAACTTCGACGCCAGCCAGGTCAACGGCCCGGCAATGAAAACCTGGTTGGCCTTCTGGGCTTCCAGCATGCACCAGCCGTCTTTGCACAGGTTGCAGCGGATCAACGATCACCGCTTGTATTCCAACCTGTGCTGCCAGTTCCGCCGCGTCCTGCCGCTGCCTGATGCACGCACCGCGGCCCGTGGCCTGGCAGCGTTGATCGACGGTCTGTGGCTGCGCGGTGCGCTGTCCGGAGACGCGTTCGACACCGACCAGGCGAAACAAATCGCTTACGAATACATGGATCTACAACTGGCTAAACAGACGAGCCCGGACACGCAAAACCAGGCCTCTGAACCACCGCGCGTCGCGATTGCCAAACAAGCAGGAGCGCTGCACGGATAGCCAAACACACATATGCACTTGCGAGGACACTATGGCCCGTTTCGAACTGCAAAAACTCTACATTGATGGTGGTTATGTCGACGCTTCCAGCGACGCTACCTTCGACGCCATCAACCCGGCCAACGGCGAAGTCCTCGCCCAGGTGCAACGCGCTACCGAAGCCGACGTCGAGCGCGCTGTAGAAAGCGCCGAACGTGGCCAGAAAATCTGGGCCGCCATGACCGCCATGCAGCGTTCGCGCATCCTGCGCCGCGCCGTCGACATCCTGCGTGAGCGCAACGATGAGCTGGCCGCCCTGGAAACCCTGGACACCGGCAAGTCCTACTCCGAAACCCGCTACGTCGACATCGTCACCGGCGCCGACGTGCTGGAATACTACGCAGGCCTGGTACCGGCCATCGAAGGCGAGCAGATCCCGCTGCGCGACAGCTCGTTCGTCTACACCCGCCGCGAGCCGCTGGGCGTGACCGCCGGTATCGGCGCCTGGAACTACCCGATCCAGATCGCCCTGTGGAAATCCGCACCTGCCCTCGCGGCCGGTAACGCGATGATCTTCAAGCCGAGCGAAGTCACCTCGCTGACCACCCTGAAACTGGCCGAGATCTACACCGAAGCCGGCCTGCCGGACGGCGTGTTCAACGTTCTGACCGGCAGCGGCCGCGAAGTCGGCACCTGGCTGACCGAGCACCCACGCATCGAGAAAATCTCCTTCACCGGCGGCACCACCACCGGCAAGAAGGTCATGGCCAGCGCCTCGAGCTCGACGCTCAAGGAAGTCACCATGGAACTGGGCGGCAAGTCGCCGCTGATCATCTGCGACGACGCCGACCTCGATCGCGCCGCCGACATCGCCATGATGGCCAACTTCTACAGCTCGGGCCAGGTCTGCACCAACGGCACCCGCGTATTCGTCCCTGCCTCGATGAAAGCGGCTTTCGAAGCCAAGATCGCCGAGCGCGTTGCCCGCATCCGCGTTGGCAACCCTGAAGACGAAAACACCAACTTCGGCCCGCTGGTCAGCTTCGCCCACATGGAAAGCGTGCTGGGCTACATCGCCAAGGGCAAGGAAGAAGGCGCACGCGTTCTGTGCGGCGGCGAGCGTCTGACCGAAGGCGAACTGGCCAAGGGCGCGTTCGTGGCACCTACCGTGTTCACCGACTGCCGTGACGACATGACCATCGTCAAGGAAGAGATCTTCGGCCCAGTGATGAGCATCCTCTCCTACGAGAGCGAAGAAGAAGTCATCCGCCGTGCCAACGACACCGAATACGGCCTGGCCGCGGGCGTGTGCACCAACGACATCAGCCGCGCCCACCGCATCATCCACCAGCTGGAAGCCGGTATCTGCTGGATCAACGCCTGGGGCGAGTCGCCAGCCGAAATGCCGGTCGGCGGTTACAAGCAATCCGGTGTCGGCCGTGAAAACGGCGTGAGCTCGCTGGCTCAGTACACTCGCATCAAATCCGTTCAAGTTGAGCTGGGTTCCTACAACTCGGTGTTCTGAAGCGACAAGCTTCAAGCGGCAAGCTGCAAGTCAAAGCCGGTGCGTGTTGCGCCAACCGGCTCTTGCAGCTCTCACTCATTTGCGAGCCTCGCACGACCGCATTTTCTTGCGGCTTGTAGCTTGAGGCTTGCAGCTGCTTTCGGAGAAAGCCATGGAATATGACTACATCATCGTCGGTGCCGGCTCTGCCGGTAATACCCTGGCGACCCGCCTGACCGAAGACGAAGGCGTGACTGTCCTGCTGCTCGAGGCCGGTGGCCCTGACTACCGCATGGACTTCCGCACCCAGATGCCAGCCGCGCTGGCCTTCCCGCTGCAGGGCCGCCGCTACAACTGGGCCTACGAGACCGACCCGGAGCCGCACATGGACGGCCGCCGGATGGAATGCGGTCGCGGCAAGGGCCTGGGTGGCTCGTCGCTGATCAACGGCATGTGCTACATCCGCGGCAACGCCATGGACTTCGACGGCTGGGCAAAACTGCCAGGCCTTGAGGACTGGACCTACCTGGACTGCCTGCCGTACTTCCGCAAAGCGGAAACCCGCGACATCGGCGCCAACGATTACCACGGCGGCGAAGGCCCGGTCAGCGTGACCACGCCTAAAGCCGGCAACAACCCGCTGTTCCACGCCATGGTCGAAGCCGGCGTGCAGGCCGGTTACCCGCGTACCGAAGACCTCAACGGCTACCAGCAGGAAGGTTTCGGCCCGATGGACCGTACCGTGACGCCTAAAGGCCGTCGCTCCAGCACCGCCCGCGGCTACCTGGACACCGCCAAGAAGCGCTCGACCCTGACCATCGTCACTCACGCCCTGAGCGATCGCGTGCTGTTCGACGGCAAGCGCGCTGTTGGCGTGAGCTACCTGGTCGGCGCCAGCGAAGAGCGCGTCGAAGCCCGTGCACGCAAGGAAGTGATCGTCTGCTCCGGCGCCATCGCTTCGCCGCAACTGCTGCAACGCTCCGGCGTTGGCCCGCGCGCCCTGCTGGAAAGCCTCAACGTGCCTGTGGTTCATGACCTGCCAGGCGTGGGCGAGAACCTGCAGGACCACCTTGAGCTGTACCTGCAATACGCCTGCACCCAGCCGGTTTCGCTGTACCCGTCGCTGCTCTGGTACAACCAGCCAGCCATCGGTGCCGAGTGGCTGTTCAAAGGCACCGGTATCGGCGCCAGCAACCAGTTCGAAGCCGGTGGTTTCATCCGTACTCGCGAAGAGTTCGAATGGCCGAACATCCAGTACCACTTCCTGCCGGTTGCGATCAATTACAACGGCAGCAACGGCGTACAGGAACACGGCTTCCAGGCCCACATGGGTTCGATGCGCTCGCCTAGCCGCGGCCGTATCCAGCTCAAGTCCAAGGACCCGCGCCAGCACCCGAGCATCCTGTTCAACTACATGGCGACCGAGCAGGACTGGCAGGAATTCCGTGATGGCATCCGCCTGACCCGCGAAATCATGGCCCAGCCTGCGCTGGACGCCTACCGTGGCCGCGAAATCAGCCCGGGCGCCGACGTGCAGACCGACGAGGAACTGGACAAGTTCATCCGCGAGCACGCCGAAACCGCGTTCCACCCGTCCTGCTCGTGCAAGATGGGCGACGACGACATGGCGGTGGTCGACGGCCAGGGCCGCGTGCATGGCATGCAAGGTCTGCGGGTGGTCGATGCCTCGATCATGCCGATCATCATCACCGGCAACCTCAACGCCACCACGATCATGATCGCCGAGAAAATCGCCGACAAGATCCGCAACCGCCAGCCGCTGCCGCGTAGCACCGCCAAGTACTACGTCGCCAACGGCACGCCGGTCAAGGGCAAGGCGATGCGTGAGGTCAAGCAGGCCTAAAATCCTGCAACGCCCATCGCTGGCAAGCCAGCTCCCACAAGGGCTGTACCATTCCTGTGGGAGCTGGCTTGCCAGCGATGGCGTCAGCGCAAGCAACACAAAGAAGGCACCTTGCGAGGTGCTTTTTTTGTACCCGCGATTAACCCTTTACACCCCGCCAACCCCTCAGGTTAGAATCCTTGGCACGCGACCTGCTTATCGAAAGCAAGCCGCCCCCTTCCTGCTTTCCCCCGGAGTACTGCCAGCGATGGCGTCAGCGCAAGCAACACAAAGAAGGCACCTTGCGAGGTGCTTTTTTTGTACCCGCGATTAACCCTTTACACCCCGCCAACCCCTCAGGTTAGAATCCTTGGCACGCGACCTGCTTATCGAAAGCAAGCCGCCCCCTTCCTGCTTTCCCCCGGAGTACTGCCTTTGGATGCGTCCACCATCAATAGCCTGTTCTTGATCGGCGCATTGCTGGTAGGTGCAAGTATTCTGGTCAGCTCACTTTCTTCACGTCTGGGCATCCCGATCCTGGTCATCATCCTCGCGGTCGGCATGATTGCCGGGGTCGATGGCGGCGGCATCATCTTCAACAACTACCCGACCGCCTACCTGGTGGGCAACCTGGCACTGGCGGTGATCCTTCTCGACGGCGGCCTGCGCACGCGGGTGGCGAGTTTCCGCGTGGCCCTGTGGCCGGCGCTGTCGCTGGCCACGGTGGGCGTACTGATCACTACCGGCTTGACCGGCATGGTTGCCGCCTGGCTGTTCGACCTGAGCATCATCCAGGGCCTGCTGATCGGCGCCATCGTCGGTTCCACCGATGCCGCGGCGGTGTTCTCGCTGCTCGGCGGCAAAGGCCTGAACGAACGGGTTACGGCAACCCTCGAGATCGAATCGGGCAGTAACGACCCGATGGCGGTGTTTCTCACCGTAACCCTGATCGACATGATCGCCAGCGGCCAGACCGGCCTGCACTGGAGCCTGCTCACTCACCTGTTGCGCGAGTTCGGCATCGGCGGCCTGCTGGGCCTGGGGGGCGGCTGGCTGATGCTGCAGCTGGTCAACCGCATCAACCTCGCCGGCGGCCTGTACCCGATCCTGGTGGTGGCCGGCGGCCTGGTAGTGTTCTCGCTGACCAACGCCCTGCACGGCAGCGGCTTCCTTGCCGTGTACCTGTGTGGCCTGGTGCTGGGCAACCGGCCGATCCGCAGCCGCCATGGCATCCTGCACATGCTCGACGGCATGGCCTGGCTGGCGCAGATCGGCATGTTCCTGGTCCTCGGCCTGCTGGTGACGCCTCACGACCTGCTGCCGATCGCATTGCCGGCGCTGGGCCTGGCGCTGTGGATGATCATCTTTGCCCGGCCACTGTCGGTGGCCGCCAGCCTGCTGCCGTTCAAGGCCTTCCATGGCCGCGAAAAAGCCTTTATCTCCTGGGTTGGCCTGCGCGGCGCGGTACCGATCATTCTTGCGGTGTTCCCGCTGATGGCCGGGCTGCCCGATGCCCAGCTGTTCTTCAACCTGGCGTTCTTCATCGTGCTGGTCTCGCTTTTGGTCCAAGGCACCAGCCTGCCGTGGGTGGCCAAACTGCTGAAAGTGACAGTACCGCCAGACCCTGCGCCAATTTCCCGTTCGGCCCTGGAAGTGCACATCACCAGCGAGTGGGAACTGTTCGTCTATCGCCTGGGCGCCGAAAAATGGTGCATCGGTGCCGCCCTGCGTGAGCTGAAAATGCCCGAAGGCACCCGCATCGCGGCCCTGTTTCGCGGCCAGCAACTGCTCCATCCGTCGGGAAGTACCACCCTGGAAGTCGACGATCTCCTCTGCGTAATCGGCCACGAACACAACCTGCCGGCCCTCGGCAAGCTGTTCAGCCAGGCTCCGCAGCGCGGCCTCGACCTGCGCTTCTTTGGTGACTTCGTGCTCGAAGGTGACGCAGAACTGGGGGCTGTAGCGGCGTTGTACGGTTTGCAGCTCGACGGCCAGGACCCGCACACGCCGCTCAGCCGCTTCATTGCGCAGAAGGTTGGTGGCGCGCCGGTGGTCGGCGACCAGATCGAATGGAACAGTACCTTGTGGACTGTTGCGGTCATGGAAGGGAACAAGATCCTCAAAGTGGGCGTCAAATTCCCCGAAGGTACTCGACCCGGCCCTGGGTTGTTCCTTTAAACTCCGTTCTTCGCCTCTGCCTGTACGAATTTTCTGCCTATGTCCCTGCGCACTTTGTTAAGCGCAGCCCTGATCGGGCTGTGCCTGTCCTTCACCCCGGTCTGGGCAGCTGAACCGCCAACCACAGCGTCGATCCAGAAAAGCCTGGACAAGATCGCCGAGCGCAAGCTGCCCGAGGCTGAACAGAAAGCCCTGCAGCAGGTGCTCGAACAGACCCTGACCTTCCTCGGCAACAAAGAGGACAGCGAGAAGAAGCTCGCTGCGCTCAAGCACCAGCTCAGCGACGCACCGCGCCAGACCAGCGATAACCAGCGCGAGCTGGCCAAGCTCAAGGACAGCAAGGTGATCCCGGTCGCCCAGCGCTACGCTAGCTCCAGCGTGCCGCAGCTGGAGCAATTGCTGGCCGAGCGCACTACCGAGCAGGGCGAACTGCAAAAAGCGCTGTCCGAGGCCAACAGCCTGACCATTACCGCGCAGACCCGGCCCGAACGGGCCCAGGCAGAAATCAGCGCCAACCAGACCCGCACCCAGCAGATCAACACCAGCCTGAAGATCGGCAAGGACGGCGGCAAACCGCTCAACGCCGACCAGCGCAACCAGCTCAACGCCGAACTGGCCGCCCTCAACGCCCTGACCCTGCTGCGCCGCCAGGAACTGGCCGGCAACAGCCTGCTGCAGGACCTGGGCAACAGCCAGCATGACCTGCTGATCGAACGCGCCACGCGCCTGGAGCAGGAAATCCAGGACCTGCAGACGCTGATCAACCAGAAGCGCCTGGCCCAGTCCCAGCAGACCGTCACCGAGCAATCGATCGAAGCGCAGAAGGCCGGCGGCAGCACCCTGCTGGCCACCGAAAGCGCCGCCAACCTCAAGCTCTCCGACTACCTGCTGCGCAGCACCGACCGCCTCAACGAACTGACCCAGCAGAACCTCAAGACCAAACAGCAACTGGACACCCTGACCCAGAGCGACCAGGCCCTGGACGAACAGATCAGCGTGCTCAAGGGCAGCCTGCTGCTGTCGAAGATCCTCTACAAGCAGAAGCAGGCGCTGCCGCACCTGAAGCTCGACCGCGACCTGGCCGACCAGATTGCCGACATCCGCCTGTACCAGTTCGAGATCAACCAGCAGCGCGAGCAGCTCAGCAGCCCCAGCAGCTATGTCGACAAGCTGCTCACCGCACAACCGCCCGAGACCGTCACCCCGCAACTGCGCAAGGCCCTGCTGGAAGTGGCGATCACCCGCAGCGACCTGCTCGAACGCCTGAACCGTGAACTGAGCGCGCTGCTCAACGAATCGATCACCCTGCAGCTGAACCAGAAGCAACTGTTCAGCACCGCACAGAACCTGCGTGCAACCCTTGATGAGCAGATGTTCTGGATCCCCAGCAACAAGCCGCTGGACCTGGAATGGCTCCGCACCGTCCCCGAGCGCCTGCAGAAACAAGTGGTCAGCCTGCCCTGGGGTTCGGGCCTGAGGGAACTGACCGACGGCCTGGCCCAGCGCCCGTTGTTGTTCCTGCCCTTGCTACTGCTGATCGGCGCCCTGCTGTGGCGGCGCAAGTACCTGTATGCGCGCCTGACCAAGGTTCACCAGGATGTCGGCCACTTCAAGCGTGACAGCCAGTGGCACACACCCCAGGCGATCCTGGTCAACATCCTCCTGGCCATGCCCCTGAGCCTGGGCCTGGCCTTGTGCGGCTATGCCCTGCAGATCGACGCCCGCGGGCAGAACGCCAACCTCGCCTCGGCGCTGTTCCAGGTGGCCCAGGCCTGGCTGGTGTTCTACACCGCCTACCGGATACTCGCCCCGGGCGGGGTGGCCGAACTGCACTTTCGCTGGGAAAAACCCCAGGTCGAATTCCTCCGCGGCTGGATCCGCCGCCTCGGCACCGTGGTCCTGGCCCTGGTCGGCGTGGTGGCGGTGGCCGAGCATCAACCTTCGGCGCTGGCTGAGGACGTACTCGGCATCGGCGTGGTGCTGACCTGCTATGCCTTGATGGCCTGGCTGCTCAGCCGCCTGCTGTTGAGCAGCCCTACCCACCGCAACGCCTCGCTGTTCCGCAAGGCCGTGGGCGTGGCCTTCACCGCACTGCCGGTGGCGCTGTTCATTGCCGTGTGCTTTGGCTACTACTACACCGCGCTCAAGCTCACCGATCGCCTGATCGATACCCTGTACCTGCTGATGTTCTGGCTGGTGATCGAAGCCGCCTTTGTCCGCGGTCTGGCCGTGGCCGCCCGGCGCCTGGCCTACCAGCGGGCGCTGAGCAAGCGCCAGGCGGCCAAAGAAGGCCTGGATGGCGAAGTGCTGGTTGAAGAACCGACCCTGGACATCGAACAGGTCAACCAGCAGTCCCTGCGCCTGATTCGCCTGGCCCTGCTCGGCGGTTTCATCGCCGCCCTGTACTGGGTCTGGTCGGACCTGATCAGCGTGTTCGCCTACCTCGACAACATCACCCTGTACGAGTACACCAGCGGCACCGGCGCGGCCATGAGCATGGTACCGATCAGCCTGCGCGATCTGCTGGGCGCACTGGTGATCATCGGCATCACCGTTGCCCTGGCCGGCAACTTGCCTGGCCTGCTGGAAGTGCTGGTGCTATCACGCCTGAACCTGGCCCAGGGCAGCGCCTACGCCACCACCACGTTGCTGTCCTACGTGATTGCCGGGGTCGGCTTCGTCTCTACCCTGTCAGCCTTGGGCGTCAGCTGGGACAAGCTGCAATGGCTGGTGGCCGCACTGTCGGTGGGCCTGGGCTTCGGCATGCAGGAGATCTTCGCCAACTTCATCTCCGGGATCATGATCCTGTTCGAGCGCCCGGTACGGATCGGCGACACCATCACCATCGGCAACCTCTCCGGCACGGTGAGCAAGATCCGCATTCGCGCCACCACCATCACCGACTTCGACCGCAAGGACATCATTGTCCCGAACAAGACCTTCATCACCGGGCAACTGATCAACTGGTCGCTGACCGACACCATCACCCGGGTGACCCTCAAGCTTGGCGTCGACTACGGCTCGGACCTCGACCTGGTGCGCACCCTGCTGCTCAAGGCCGCCAACGACAACCCGCGGGTACTCAAGGAACCGGCGCCGATCGTCTATTTCCTCAACTTCGGCGAAAGTACCCTGGACCACGAACTGCGCATGCATGTGCGAGATCTGGGCGACCGCAACCCGGTACTCGACGAGATCAACCGCTACATCAACAAAGAGTTCAAGAAGCAGCACATCAACATCTCCTTCCGGCAGATGGAGATCTACCTGAAGAACATGCAGGGCCAGGAGTACAAGATGGTCCCGGTGGAAAACCTCGACAAGACCGTGCTGCCAAACGCCACGAATGGCGACAAGCCCGGCGACGAGGCCCCGGGCAAACCGGCCTGACTGGACGCCAACGGCCATACCCTTGCAGAATACTCAGGTTTTCTCCAGGAGATGGCCGTTGAAAGCCCTCGACGAACTGACTTTCGATAACCGTTTCGCCCGCCTGGGCGATGCCTTCTCTACTTCGGTGTTGCCCGAGCCGATCGCCGAGCCGCGCCTGGTGGTCGCCAGCGAAGCGGCCATGGCGCTGCTCGACCTGGAGCCAACCGAAGCCCATTCCCCGGTATTTGCCGAACTGTTCGGCGGCCACAAGCTGTGGGCCGAGGCCGAGCCGCGGGCGATGGTCTACTCCGGGCATCAGTTCGGCTCCTACAATCCGCGCCTGGGTGATGGCCGCGGCCTGTTGCTGGGCGAAGTGCACAACGACGCCGGCGAATCCTGGGACCTGCACCTCAAGGGCGCCGGGCAGACGCCATACTCGCGCATGGGGGATGGCCGTGCGGTACTGCGTTCGTCGATCCGCGAGTTCCTCGCTTCCGAAGCCTTGCCAGCCCTGGGCATCCCCAGCAGCCGAGCGCTGTGCGTGATCGGCTCGAGCACCCCGGTCTGGCGTGAAACCCAGGAACGCGCGGCCATGCTGCTGCGCCTGGCACCGAGCCATGTACGCTTCGGCCATTTCGAGTATTTCTATTACACCCGCCAGCCCGAACAGCAGCGCATCCTCGTCGATCACGTACTCGACACGCACTTTGCCGAATGCCGCGAAGCGCCCGAGCCGTACCTGGCCATGTTCCGCACCATCGTCGAGCGCAATGCCGAGCTGATCGCTCGCTGGCAGGCTTACGGTTTCTGCCACGGGGTGATGAACACCGACAACATGTCGATCCTGGGCATCACCTTCGACTTCGGCCCCTATGCCTTCCTCGACGACTTCGACGCCAACTTCATCTGCAACCACTCCGATGACCAGGGCCGCTATAGCTACAGCAACCAGGTGCCCATCGCCCACTGGAACCTCAGCGCCCTGGCCCAGGCCCTGACGCCGTTCATCAGTGTCGAAGCGCTGCAGGAAACCCTCGGGCTATTCCTGCCGCTGTACGAGGCCCATTACCTGGACCTGATGCGCCGGCGCCTGGGCCTGACCCGGGCCGAAGACGACGACAAGCCGCTGATCGAACGCCTGCTGCAACTGATGCAACCGGGCGCGGTGGACTACACCCTGTTTTTCCGTAATCTCGGCGACCAGCCCGCCGAGCAGGCGCTGCAGGTGGTGCGCGACGACTTCATCGACCTGGCCGGCTTTGACCTGTGGTCAGCAGACTACCTCGCACGCCTGCAGCGCGAACCCGGCAACGCCGAAGGCCGGCGCGAACGCATGCATGCGGTCAACCCGCTGTACATCCTGCGCAACTACCTGGCCCAGCGCGCCATCGAGGCGGCTGAGAGGGGCGATTACGAGGAAGTACGCCGGCTGCACCAGGTGCTGAGCAAGCCATTCGACGAGCAGCCGGGAATGCAAGCCTACGCCCAGCGGCCACCTGAGTGGGGCAAGCACCTGGAGATCAGTTGCTCGTCGTGACGGACTTGAACTATTTAACCTGTAGGAGCGGGCTTGACCCGCGAACGACCGCAAACCGGTCGCAATCTCCGGAGCTGTCATGACTGACCCACTACTCATCCCCTGCCCCCACTGCAACGGCCTCAACCGCATTCCCGGCGAGCGCCTTGGCGACAGTCCGAAATGCGGTCGCTGCAAGAACCCGGTCCTGCTGAGCACGCCGTTCGATTTGCAACAGGGCGACTACGCCAGCCAGATCAAGGGCGACCTGCCGCTGCTGGTCGATGTCTGGGCCGACTGGTGCGGGCCGTGCAAGTCGTTTGCGCCGATCTTTGCCCAGGCGGCCAGCCAGTTGAGCGGGCGCTGTCGCCTGGCCAAGCTGGACAGCGAAGCCAACCAGCAACTGGCCGGACAATTGGCGATTCGTTCGATTCCCAGCCTGATCCTGTTCAGAAACGGCCGGGAAGTGGCACGCCAGAGCGGTGCATTCCCACTCCAGCAACTGCTGGAGTGGCTACGCAGCCAGGGGATTTAAGCGTTTTCTTCGAGCAGGGCGTGCAGTTCGACGAACTGCTGGGTCAGCTTGTGCCGCGGTTCCAGGTGAATCAGCGGCAGGCTGGCCTGGTGTGACTCACGCATTTTCACCGAGCTGTTGAGGTACACCGGCAGCACCGGCAGGCCCTCGGCGATCAATTCGTCAAGCATCTGCTGGGGCAGGCTGGCGCGGGCCTGGAACTGATTGACGACGATGCCTTCGACCTGCAGCTCTTCGTTGTGATCGTCCTTGAGTTCTTCGATTTCGGCCAGCAGGCCATACAGCGCCTGGCGGGAAAAACTGTCGCAATCGAAGGGAATCAATACACGATCAGCGGCGATCAACGCAGAAACAGCGTAGAAGTTAAGCGCCGGCGGAGTATCCAGGTAGATTCGGTCATAGTCCTCATCCAGCTCATCCAGCAGTTTGCGCAGCTTGTTGATCTTGTGCTTGGCCTCAAGCTTGGGCTGCAGGTCCGCAAGCTCGGCGGTGGCGGTCACCACATGCAGGTTGTCGAAGGGCGTTTCGTAGATATCGACTTTGTTCTTCTTGGCAAACGGTCCGGAGGACAGGGTCTGCTTGAAGAAGTCGGCAATGCCCATGGGAATGTCCTCGCCGGTCAGGCCGGTGAGGTACTGGGTCGAGTTGGCCTGGGCATCCAGGTCGATCAACAGCGTCCGATAGCCTTCATTGGCACTCACCGCCGCCAGGTTGCAGGCAATGCTCGATTTGCCAACGCCACCTTTCTGATTGAACACCACGCGCCGCATGGAATGACCTCCGTGTGTCTGGGGATGACCGAGTATGTGTGCACAGGGTCCACTTGACCAGCACCGTCGGGCTCAAGTTGTCGAGGAATCGACCGACAACCCGTGACCGCCGTTGGTCGGGAAAAAACCAGGCTTACCTGACGAAGCAGAACATTCGAGGTCTGTTTCAAACTGCAGTTTTGTAACCAGTATTTGCTACACGCCGACGGCACCGGGATAATGCGCGCCACTCGGCGATTGCGCCACACCCTGTCAGGTCGTTGTTCCGAGTTACTCCCTCGGCAAGGAAGTCCCTCAGGGCGGGAAGTACAGCAAAGTGATCACATTCAATATCAGCCAGTGGCGCGCGTGGGCACCAGGCCTGCAGACGGCTGCCGATTGGCAGGCCTGGAGCCAGGCAAACCACTTGCCAGAAATGGCTGAACAGGCACCGGATGTGTCGTTTTTGCCGGCCATGCAACGCCGTCGTCTAAGCCGCCTGGCGCGCATGGCTTTTGCCGTGGGCTGGCCACTGGCCGAAGGTTTGCAAGATTTGCCGCTGGTGTTCGTTTCCCGGCATGGCGAAACCCCGCGCACCTTCGAAATCCTCAGCGACCTGGCCAATGAGCAGCCGCTGTCGCCAACCCAGTTCAGCTTGTCGGTACACAACGCGGTCATCGGCCTGTGGTCGATCATGCGTGGCGAAACCAGTGAAATGACCGCCCTGGCTGCTGCCGGCGACGGTTTCGAACAAGGCGTAATGGAAGCCGCCTGCCTGCTGCGCGAAGGCGCGCCCGCGGTGCTGTTGATCGTCACCGAAGAACAGCCGCCAGCGGCCTATGGCCCAAGGATCGATGACGTGCCTTTCGCCTATGCCCTGGGCCTGTTGTTGACCCCCGGCGATGACTGGCAACTGGACCTGGGCGGTAAAGCCGCCGTTGCTGCGGTAACAGAACCCCATGCCTTGAGCTGGTTGCGTTGCCTGCTCACTGGCCAACGCACTTGTACCCACACCTGGAAGAGCCGCACATGGAACTGGCAACGCAAGCCATAAGCAGACCGCGTGACGCCTATTACTGGCGCCTGCTCGCCACCGCCATCAGCTTCCTGCTGTTCGGCATCGGCGGCCTGTGCCTGCGCCTGCTGGTCTTCCCGTTGCTGGCCTGTCTGCCCGGCGATGCCGCACGCCATCGCCAGCGCGCCCGGCACACCATCAGTTGGCTGTTCTGGCGCTTCATCCGCTTCATGGCCGCCAGCGGCGTGCTCACCTATGAGGTCAAGGGCGCCGAAAAGCTCGGCCGCCCGGGGCAGATGATCATCGCCAACCACCCGTCGCTGATCGACGTAGTGTTCCTCATCGGCCTGGTGCGCCAGGCCAACTGTGTGGTCAAGCAGAGCCTCTGGCACAACCCCTGCACCCGCGGCCCGGTGCGTTCGGCCGAATACATCAGCAACGACGGCAGCATCGACATGCTCGACAGCGCCGTAACGGCGCTGCAAGGCGGCCAGACCCTGATCATCTTCCCCGAAGGCACCCGCACCCAGCCGGGCCAGCCGCCTGCCTTTCATCGCGGCGCCGCAGCCATTGCCCTGCGCGGTGCAAAGATCATCACCCCGGTCACCATCAAGGTCACCCCCAGCACCCTGACCAAGGCCGAACCCTGGTACCGCATTCCCCAGTGCCGGGTGCATTTCAGCCTGCAGGTCGGTGCCGACATCGACCCGCAGGCCTTCGCCGCACAAGGCCCTGCCCCGCAGGCCTCGCGCAAACTCAATGATCACCTGCATCAGCACTTCACCAAGGAGCTCGCCGAAGATGAGCGATCCACAGAACACCCTTAACCACGACATCAAGCTGTTGATCATCGACGCCCTGGGCCTGGAAGACATCAGCGCCCAGGACATCGGCGACGAGCAGACCCTGTTCGGCGAAGGCCTGGGTCTGGATTCGGTGGACGCCCTCGAGCTCGGCCTGGCGATCCAGAAAAAGTACGGCATCAAGATCGACGCCGACGCCAAGGACACCCGCAACCATTTCACCAGCGTGGCCAGCCTTGCGGCTTTCGTCACCGCCAAACAGGCAGCCTGAGACAGCACCATGCAAACCCGCGAAGACATCTTCAACACCCTGCGCGACGCCCTGGTCGAACTGTTCGAACTGGACCCGGCCAGCATCAGCCTGGAGTCGAACCTGTATCAAGACCTGGAAATCGACAGCATCGACGCCGTCGACCTGATCGATCACATCAAGCGCCAGACCGGCAAGAAAATCGCCGCCGACGAGTTCAAGGCCGTGCGTACGGTCAATGACGTGGTCGAGGCGGTGTACCGCCTGGTCAACCCTGCGGCATGAAACGCCTGATCGGCCTCGGCCTGCTGCTGGCCGGTCTGCTGTACCCCTTTGCGGTGCATTTTGGCATGGCCCACTTTGCCCCCTGGCAGTTCGGCCTGCTGCTTGGCGGCCTGTGGCTGGCGCGCGCCTTGAGCGAACCGCGGCGGCCCGGCGGACACTGGATGGCCGTGGCGGCGATTGCCTTCTGCGCGTTGCTGGCGCTGTTCAACAGCCCGCAGCTGCTGCGTTGGTACCCGGTGCTGATCAGCGCTTTCATGCTTGGCCTGTTTGGCCTGAGCCTGAAATTCGGCCCGCCGGTGGTCGAGCGCCTGGCGCGGCTGCGTGAGCCGGAGTTGCCCGCCGTGGCAATTCACTACACGCGCCAGGTAACCAAGGTCTGGAGCCTGTTCTTCCTGGCCAACGGCCTGGTCGCCGCCGCCCTGACCCTGTGGGCGCCACTGAGCTGGTGGACCCTGTACAACGGCCTGATCGCCTACGGGCTGATGGGCCTGCTGTTTGCCATTGAATGGCTGATTAGACAACGCGTGCGAGGACGCTCATGAAATGGATTGCCCTTGAGCAACTGCTGCATCCGGCCAGCGCGCCGCGCCCGGTCAGCGTCGCCCCGGCGCTGGACCACGCGAGCTTGTGCCAGCAAGCCCTGCAACTGGCCGCAGGCCTTCAGCAGCGAGGTGTAAAGCGCATTGCCGTGCACCTGGAAGACGCCGCGCAACTGGCCGTCGCGCTGCTCGGGGCCTGGCGCGCCGGGGTGCAGGTGCTGCTGCCTGCCGACCTGCAAGCCCAGACCCGCCAGCGCTGGCTCGGCGAGGTCGAGCTGTGGCTGAGCGACCAAGCGCAGGACACCGCACTCGAGGCACTGTTGCAAGCGCCCCTGGCCGCCGCTGACCTGGACCTGGACAACTGCCAGCTGAGCCTGTGCACCTCCGGCTCCAGCGGCGAAGCCAAACGCATCGACAAGAGCCTGCGCCAGCTGGCCAATGAAGTGCAGGCCCTGGAACAGCTGTGGGGCAAGGACCTGGGCGCTGCCTGCATCATCGGCAGCGTCGCCACCCAGCACATCTACGGCCTGCTGTTTCGCGTGCTTTGGCCGCTGTGCGCCGGGCGCCCGTTCGTGCGCCGCCAGTTGCCCTTCCCCGAAGACCTGCAGCGCGCCAGCCGCGAGCACCCGGCCTTTGCCTGGGTCGCCAGCCCGGCGCTGCTCAAGCGCATGGGCGACAACCTCGACTGGCCAGCATTGAGTGCGGTACGCCGGGTGTTTTCCTCCGGCGGCGAACTGCCGGCCAGCGCCGCCCAGGCCTTGCACCAGCGCTTGCAGCAATGGCCGACGGAAATCCTTGGCAGCTCGGAAACCGGCGGCATCGCCTGGCGCCAGGGCGACAGCCTGTGGCAGCCATTTGCCGAGGTGCGCCTGAGCCAGAACCAGGACGGTGCGCTGCGCATTGAATCGCCTTACCTGCCACCCGGTCATATCGAACAAAGCGCCGATGCCGTCGAGTTCGCCGCTGACGGTCGCTTCCGCCTGCTCGGGCGCCTGGACCGCATCGTCAAACTGGAAGAAAAACGCATCTCCTTGCCGATGCTGGAACAGGCCCTGGTCGAGCACGTCTGGGTCGAGGAAGCGCGCCTGGCGGTGATCCAGGAAAACCGCGCCAGCCTTGGCGCCCTGCTGGTGCTCAGCGCCGCAGGCCTGTATGCCTTGCGCAACCAGGGCCGCCGTGCGGTCACCGAAGGCCTGCGCCAACACCTCAGCCAGCACTGCGAAGCCCTGGCCCTGCCCCGGCGCTGGCGACTACTGCGGCAACTGCCGTTCAACGCCCAGGGCAAACTGCCCCAGGCCGAACTCGAAGCCCTGCTGCTGGCACCACGGCCGAAAGGCCCGGACGTCCTGAGCCAGGCCGAGGTGGACGGCGAGCTACAGCTGCAACTGGCAGTGTCGGCGGACCTGGCCTATTTCAACGGTCACTTCCCGCAGACCCCGGTGCTGCCAGGCGTGGTCCAGGTCGACTGGGCGCTGGCCCTGGGACAACAATTGCTCGACCGGCCGCGCCAGTTCGCCGGCATGGAAGTGCTGAAATTCCAGCAACTGGTGCGCCCCGGCGACCCGCTGCAGCTAACCCTGCGTTTCGATGCCGAACGCAGCAAGCTCTACTTCGCCTACAGCAACGCCGGAGCGCCCTGCTCCAGCGGCCGCATCGTGCTGGAGGCCGTCGGTGAATAAGCCTTGTGCGGTGATCCCGGTGTACAACCACGAACTGGCGGTGCCGGCGGTGGTTGCCGACCTGCTCGCAGCCGGCCTGCCCTGCGTACTGGTCGATGACGCCAGCAGCCCGGCCTGCGCCACCGTGCTGCGCCAGCTGGCCGAGCACCAGCAGGTGTTCCTGGTACAGCTGAAGGTCAACCAGGGCAAGGGCGGCGCGGTCATGGCCGGCCTGCGCGAAGCCGCACGCCTGGGCTTCAGCCATGCCCTGCAGGTGGATGCCGACGGTCAGCATGACCTGGCCGATGTCAGCCACTTTCTCGAACAGTCGCAGGCGTATCCACAGGCGCTGATCTGCGGTTATCCACAGTACGACGCCAGCGTGCCCAAGGGCCGTCTGTATGCGCGCTACCTGACCCACGTATGGGTGTGGATCAACAGCCTGTCGCTGCAGATTCCCGATTCGATGTGCGGTTTTCGGGTCTACCCGCTGCCGCCGACCCTGGCGCTGATCGAGGCGGTGAACCTCGGCAAGCGCATGGACTTCGACCCGGAGATCCTCGTGCGCCTGGCCTGGCGCAACCAGCCGATGCGCTGGCTGCCCACCAAGGTGCATTACCCGGCCGACGGCCTCTCGCACTTTCGCCTGTTCCACGACAACGCATTGATCTCGAAGATGCACACCAAGCTGTTCTTCGGCATGTTGCTGCGCGCCCCGGCCATCCTCTGGCGGCGGTGGCAGGCATGAGCAACGGCGAACAACACTGGGCCGAACACCAGGAACGTGGCAGCTTCTGGCTGATGAAGCTGACCGCCCTGGGCATCAAGCTGCTCGGTCGGCGCCTGCTCAGCCCGGTGCTGTATGGCATCGTCCTGTACTTCTTCGTGTTTGGCCGCCGTGCCCGGCAGAGTATCTGGCAATACCAGCAGCGCCTGGCCGACTGGAGCGGGCAAGCCAGCCTGCGCCCCAGCCACACGCGGGTGTTCGGCCAGTTCATGGCCTTCGCCGATGCCCTGCTGGACAAGCTCGACGTATGGAACGGCAAGCTGCGCCTGGAACAGATCGAGATCGTCGACCCCGGGCAGTTGCGCGGCCAGCTGCGCGCCGAGCGCGGACAGATGCTGGTGGGGGCGCACCTGGGCAATCTTGAAGTCTGCCGCGCCCTGGCCGAGCTTGGCGAGCAGGTGACCATGAACGTGCTGGTGCACACCAAGCACGCCGAACGCTTCAATCGCCTGCTCGGTGAATCGGGTGCGACCAACCTGCGGCTGATCCAGGTCAGCGAGCTGGACCCGGCGATCATGCTGCAACTGAGCCAGCGCCTGGACCGCGGCGAATGGCTGGCGATTGCCGGCGACCGCGTGCCGCTGCATGGCGCGCGTACGGTCGAGGCGGATTTCCTCGGCCACCGCGCCGCCTTCCCGCAGGGCCCGTGGCTGCTGGCCGGGCTGCTCAAGTGCCGGCTCAACCTGTTCTTCTGCCTCAAGCAGCAAGGCCGCTACCAGGTGCTCCTCGAACCCTTCGCCGAGGCCATCGAGTGGCGCCGCGGCCAGCGCGATCAGGTGATCGCCGACTGGGCCGGGCGCTACGCCGAACGCCTGGGCCACTATTGCCTGCAAGCGCCGCAGCAATGGTTCAATTTCTACCCTTTCTGGAAGACCGATGACGATGCATCCGCATAAGCCCGTGACCTTCGGCGCGCTGCCGTTGGCAATCGAAGACGTCCTCGCCCTGGCCCACCGCCAGGCCGAAACCCGCCTGCAGGACGACAGCGACTACCGCGCGCGGATTGCCCGTGGCGCGCAGTTCCTCGACTCGCTGCTGGACAAGGAAGGGGTGATCTACGGGGTGACCACCGGCTACGGTGACTCGTGCGTGGTGGCGGTGCCACTGGAGCATGTCGAGGCCCTGCCCAAGCACCTGTACACCTTCCATGGCTGCGGCCTCGGCCAGTTGCTCGATGCGCCATCCACCCGCGCCGTACTGGCCGCCCGCTTGCAGTCGCTGTGCCATGGTGTGTCCGGCGTGCGCGTCGAGTTGCTGGAGCGCCTGCAGGCGTTTCTTGCCCACGACATCCTGCCGCTGATTCCCCAGGAAGGCTCGGTCGGTGCCAGCGGCGACCTGACGCCACTGTCCTACGTGGCCGCGACCCTGTCGGGCGAGCGCGAAGTCATGTACCGCGGCGAGCGCCGCAGCGCTGCTGACGTACACCGCGAACTGGGCTGGCAGCCGCTGGTGCTGCGGCCCAAGGAAGCCCTGGCGCTGATGAACGGCACCGCGGTGATGACCGGCCTGGCCTGCCTGGCGTTCGCCCGCGCCGATTACCTGCTCAAACTCGCCACACGGATCACCGCGCTGAACGTGGTCGCCCTGCAAGGCAACCCGGAACACTTCGACGAGCGCCTGTTCGCCGCCAAGCCGCATCCGGGGCAAATGCAGGTGGCTGCCTGGTTGCGCCATGACCTGGCCATTGACGCGCCGACCGCGCCGCTGCATCGCCTGCAGGACCGCTACTCGCTGCGCTGCGCGCCGCATGTGCTGGGCGTGTTAGCCGACAGCCTGGGCTGGCTGCGCGGCTTTATCGAGACCGAACTGAACAGCGCCAACGACAACCCGATCATCGACGCCGAAGCCGAACGCGTACTACACGGCGGCCACTTCTACGGCGGCCATATCGCCTTCGCCATGGACAGCCTGAAGAACCTGGTGGCCAACGTCGCCGACCTGCTCGACCGCCAGCTCGCCTTGCTGGTCGACACGCGCTACAACCACGGTCTGCCGAGCAACCTGTCGGGCGCCAGCGCCGAGCGGGCGATGCTCAACCACGGCTTCAAGGCCGTGCAGATCGGCGCCAGCGCCTGGACCGCCGAAGCCCTGAAAAACACCATGCCGGCCAGCGTGTTCTCGCGCTCCACCGAATGCCACAACCAGGACAAGGTGAGCATGGGCACCATCGCCGCCCGCGATGCCCTGCGCACGCTCGAACTGACCGAACAGGTTGCCGCCGCGACCTTGCTGGCGGCCAACCAGGGCGTCTGGCTGCGCAGCCGCGAAGCCGATGCCCGTGACCTGCCACCGGCCCTGGCCGAGATGCACAGTGCGCTGCTCGAAGACTTCGCCCCGGTGATCGAGGACCGCGCCCTGGAAGGCGACCTGCGCCTGTGCCTGAGCCGAATTGCCGAACAACACTGGAGGCTGCATGCGTAGTCAGGGAGTGCTGCACGTCGATACCGAAGTGCTGGTGCCGTTCTTCGATGTCGACAGCATGCTGGTGGTCTGGCACGGCCACTACGTCAAGTATCTGGAAGTAGCGCGCTGCGCGCTGCTCGACCGCCTCGAACACAACTACCTGCAGATGCAGGCCTCCGGCTTCGCCTGGCCGGTGATCGACCTGCAGTTGCGCTATATGCGTGGCGCCACCTTTGGCCAGCGCCTGAACGTGCGTGCCAGCCTGGTGGAGTGGGAGAACCGCCTGAAGATCAACTACCTGATCAGCGACGCCGCCACCGGCGAACGCATGACCCGCGCCAGTTCCGTGCAGGTCGCGGTCGAAATCGCCAGTGGCGAGATGCAACTGGCCTCGCCGCAGGTGATGCTCGACGCCGTGAACAAGGTGCTCAAATGAACACGCTGCTGCGTAGCCTGCTGTGCATCGGCCTGCTTGCCAGCTGCACCCTGGCTCAGGCCTTTGGCCTCGATGACCTGAGCAAGCAATTGGGCGAGCCTGCAGTCATCAAGGGCCCGTTCATCCAGGAAAAACACCTGCGCGCCCTGACGCAGCCGTTGCTCAGCAAGGGCCAGTTCGTCCTGGCCCGTGACCACGGCCTGCTCTGGCTGCTGCAAACACCGCTCAAGCAGGACTACCGCCTCAACGCCCAGGGCATCGCCCGCCGCGACCCGTCCGGTTGGCAGATGCTGCCGGGCAAGAGCGCCGGCGCCGAGCAGAACCGCCTGTTCTTCGCCGTGCTGCAAGGCGACAGCAGCGGCCTGCAGCGTGACTTCGAGCTGAGCCTGCAAGGCGATGCCAAGCACTGGCAATTGCGCCTGACCCCGCGTTCGCTGCTGCTCAAACAGGTGTTCAAGCAGATCGATATCGACGGCGGGCGCTACGTCGAACGCATCCAGCTGCTGGAAACCCAGGGCGACAGCACGGTACTGCGCATGCCATCGAGCAGCAGCGCCAGCCTGACCGACACGGAGCGCCGCGATTTTGCCGAGTGAGCGCCTGTTGCCACGGCTGTTTTTGCTGCTGCTGATCGCTGTGCTGGCCCTGGCCGGCTGGCAGTGGCACCGCGCTGCACCCTTGTCTGCCGACCTGATGACGCTGGTGCCCGGCGCCACCCAGGACCCGCTGGTGCAACGCGCCGAGCAGCGCATGCAAGAGCCGCTGAACCGCGAGATGCTGGTACTGGTCGGCCACCCCCAGCGTGACCAGGCCATTGCCCTGGCCCAGCGCCTGGCGGAACAATGGCAGGCCAGTGGCTTGTTCGAGAAGGTCCAATGGAGCCTGCAGACTGACCTGCAAGCACTGCGTGAACAGTTGCTGCAAGGGCGCCTGGCGATGCTCTCGCGCGCTGACCGCAGCAGCCTGATCGACAATCCGCAAGGCTTTATCGAGCAGCGCGTACAGAACCTCTACGACCCCTTTGCCGGCTTCAGCCTGGTGCCCAGCCAGGACGACTGGCTGGGCCTGACCGGGCGCATCCAGAACAGCCAGCCACGCCCTGCCGCAGTACAGCTGGACACCGCCAGCGGCGCGCTGGTGGCCGAAGCGGACGGGCAGAACTGGGTACTGCTGCGTGCCCGCACCCTGGGTAATGCGTTCGATATGCAACTGCCCCTGCAAGTCGCCGACCTGCTCGCCAGCGGCCGGGTTGAAGCCGGGCACAACGGTGCCCGCCTGCTGGCCGCCAGTGGTTTGCTGTACGCCGCCAACGGCCAGCGCCAGGCCAGCCAGGAAATCACCTGGGTCGGCGGCGGCGCCACGGTTGGCATCCTGTTGCTGCTCCTGCTGGCGTTCCGCCGTTGGCGCATTCTTCTGGCCTTCGTTCCGGTACTGGTCGGCATGTTGTTCGGCGCGGTGGCCTGCGTGGCGCTGTTCGGCCAGATGCACGTGATGACCCTGGTACTCGGCTCAAGCCTGATCGGCGTGGCCGTCGACTACCCGCTGCACTATCTGTCCAAGAGCTGGAGCCTGCGCCCCTGGCAGGCCTGGCCGGCCTTGCGGCTGACCTTGCCGGGCCTGAGCCTGAGCCTGGCCACCAGTTGCATCGGCTACCTGGCCCTGGCCTTCACGCCGTTCCCGGCCCTGACCCAGATCGCAGTGTTTTCCGCCGCGGGCCTGATCGGCGCCTACCTCAGTGCCGTGTGCCTGCTGCCGGCACTGCTCAAGGGCATCGACCTGCAGCCGGCGCAGTGGCCGCTGCGCATTGCCCAATGGCTGGTGGATCTGCGTGAGAAACTACTGAGCAAGATTCCCAGCCCGGTGTTGCTCGGTTTGCTGATCCTGTTCTGCGCTGCCGGTCTATGGCAGCTGGACAGCCGCAACGACATCCGTCAGTGGGTCGGCAGCCCGCCGCAACTGCTCGAAGAAGCCCAGGCTGTGGCACGTATCACGGGCTACCAGCCGACCAGCCAGTTCTACCTGGTTCGCGGCGCCGACCAGACGCAGTTGCTGGGTCGCCTGCAAGCGCTGAGCACGCGGCTCGATGAACTGGTCGAAACCGACAAGCTCAAGGGCTACATGGCCCTCAGCCAACTGGTCGCCAGCCCTGGCGAACAAGAACAGGTACGCGATGCACTCGGCAAGCTGCCGCTGCAACCGCTGTTGGCCCTGGGCGTGCCGCAAAGCGCGCTACAGGCCGAACTGACACAACTGCAGGCACTGGCTGCCCTGGACATCGATCACGCCCTCAGCGGCCCGCTAGGCGAGCCATGGCGCACCTTGTGGCTGGGCACCGACGCTCAGGGCGTGGCCGCCATCGTCAGCCTGCAAGGCTTGAACGATCCGGCGTTGCTGCGCCTGCAAGCCGACGACCTTGAAGGCGTGCAACTGGTGGACCGCCTCGGCGACCTCAACCGGGTGTTCGCTGCCACCCAGGTCAGTGCTGCAGAGCTCAAGCTGTTGTCGTGCGCGCTGATCGTGGTGCTGTTGATCCTGCCGTTTGGCCTCGGCGGTGCCCTGCGCATCGTCGCCCTGCCATTGCTCGCCGCGCTCTGCAGCCTGGCTTGCCTCGGCTGGCTGGGCCAGCCGCTGACCCTGTTCAGCCTGTTCGGCCTGCTGCTGGTCACCGCCATCAGCGTCGACTACGCGATCCTCATGCACGAGCAGATCGGCGGCGCCGCCGTCAGCCTGCTCGGCACCCTGCTCGCGGCGACCACCACCTGGCTGTCGTTCGGCCTGCTGGCGGTGTCGAGTACCCCGGCGGTGAGCAACTTTGGCCTGGCAGTCAGCCTCGGCCTGGCCTTCAGTTTTGTCCTGGCGCCCTGGGCTGCCACCGGCCACAAGGAACAGGCGGCATGAGTATCGTGTTGTTCTGGGTCCTGGCCCTGGCACTGTTCTGGATCGCCAGTGAGCTCGGCCGGCGCCTGGGGCTGATCCCGATTGTCAGCCAGTTGCTGCTGGCGACCCTCGGCCTGCCGCTGCTGATGCTATTCTGGGTCGAGCCGCACTGGCAGCTCAGTGGCGCCGCGCTGGTGGCGCCGTCCTGGCTGAAAACCCTGTATGGCCTGAGTTTCGCCCTGCTGCTGGGGCATATTCTGGCTGACGTGGTGGAGCTGAAATTCGACCGTCAGAGCCTGAAGATCGCCCTGCCCAGCTTCTTCGTGCCCTTCGCCTGTGGCCTGGCCTGCGGCGCGTTGTTGCTGCCCGAACAGCCCTGGCTGACCACCCTGGCCCTCGGCCTGGTGTTTGCCATCACCGCCATCCCGGTGCTCTACCTGTACCTGCGCAACATCGACTACCCACCCGCCGCAACCCGCCGGCTGATGCAGTCGGCGATCCTCATCGACCTGACCTGCTGGCTGCTGTTCGGCCTGGGCAAGGGCAGCCTCGAACCCGTGAGCCTGTTGCTGCCACTGCTCGGTGCCTGCCTGCCGTTACCACTGTATGCCCTCGGTGTGCGTCGGCCCTGGGTCTACAGCCTGGGCTTTTTCGGCCTGCTGTTCGTCGCCGAGCACTACCGGCTCAACGCGCTGATCTTCGGCATCGGCTACCTGTGCTGCCTGGCCTGGCTCAAGTTGCCGCTGCGCATGCCGTTATCGGAGCTGTGGATAAAACGCCTGCAGAACGGTGTGGCGATCCCGCTGATCCTGACCTTCGGCATCATCCAGATCGATATCCACAACGTGCTGCAGGGCTTCGATGCCATCCAGTTGAGTGCCCTGCTGCTGTTGCCGATCGTCAGCAAGCTGCTCGGCAACTGGCTGGGCCTGTGCTGGGCGACGCCGTCGTTCGCCGGCGCGAGCAAATGGCGGGAAAGCCTGCTGCTCAATATTCGCGGCTTGAGCGAGATCGTCTTTCTCAACCTGCTGCTGCAACAACAGTTGATCAGCCCGGCGCTGTACTTCGCGCTGATGCTGATGAGCCTGGTCGCCACGCTGATGCCCGCGCTGGCCGGCCTGCACCGGATTCCATTGAAGACTGCCCAACCGGCAAGGAGGCCTTATGCCGAACACTGAACTGCAACAACGGCAGGTATTGATTATCGGCGCCGGCCCGTCCGGCGCCATCGCCGGGGCCTTGCTCAAGCGCAACGGCCACGACGTGCTGATCATCGAGCGCCAGCGCTTCCCGCGTTTTTCCATCGGCGAGAGCCTGTTGTCGCACTGCATCGACTTCGTCGAGGAAGCCGGCATGCTCCCGGCCCTCGAAGCGGCAGGCTTCCAGCGCAAGAACGGCGCGGCCTTCGCCTGGGGCGATGAGTACAGCGCCTTTGATTTCGGCGACACCTTCAGCAATGGCAAGCCGAGCACCTTCCAGGTCCAGCGCGCCCAGTTTGACCAGTTGCTGGCCGACCAGGCGGCAGCCCAGGGCGTGGAAATCCGCTACGAAGAAGAGATCATCGCCGCCGACTTCGAGCGCCCGCGCCCACAGGTCCGCGTGCGTCGCCTGGATGGCAGCGAGTACCGTGTCGAAGCCGAATTTGTCCTCGATGCCAGCGGTTATGGCCGCGTGCTGCCGCGCCTGCTGGACCTCGAAGCACCGTCGAATTTCCCGGTGCGCCAAGCGGTGTTCACCCACATCGAAGACCGCATCGACCACCCGGCTTTCGACCGGGAAAAGATCCTCATCACCACCCACCCGCAGCACCGTGATATCTGGTTCTGGACCATTCCGTTCAGCAATGGCCGCTGCTCCCTGGGGGTGGTCGCCGCCGCCGAGCACTTTGCCGCCGCGCCGGCCGACCTGGATGCCTGCCTGAAGGACTTCGTCGCCCAGACGCCAAGCCTGGCCAAGGTGCTGGCCAATGCCGCATGGGACACTCCGGCGCGGACCATCGGCGGCTATTCGGCCAACGTCAAGACCCTGCATGGCCCGGGCTTTGCCCTGCTCGGCAACGCCGCCGAATTCCTCGACCCGGTGTTCTCCTCCGGGGTGACCATTGCCATGCGTTCGGCGAGCATGGCCGCCGACGTGCTGCACCGTCAGTTGCAGGGCGAAAGCGTCGACTGGCAGAGCGAGTTCGCCGAGCCGCTCAAGCGCGGCGTCGACACCTTCCGCGCCTACGTTGAAGGCTGGTACAACGGCAGCTTCCAGGACGTCATTTACCACCCGGCCAGCTCGCCGGAAATCCGCGCAATGATCAGCTCGATCCTTGCCGGTTACGCCTGGGACCAGCGCAACCCGTTCGTCAGCGAGCCCAAGCGGCGCCTGCGCATGCTCGCCGAAGTCTGTGCCAGGACGCCGGCATGAGGTTCCTCAGCGACAGCTACGTCGAGGAGACCCGCTTCGGCTTCTGGTTCCTGCGCAGCCACACCTGGCAGCACCATGTGCTGCGGGTAGCGATCAACGATCTGCGCCGGCTGTTCGACCAGGCACCACCCAGCGCACCCGTGCTGCTCGATGCCGGCTGCGGCCAGGGCAAGTCGTTCCAGTACCTGCAGCAGGTGTTCGCCCCCGGCCGGTTGCTGGGCACCGACGCCGACCCGCACAGCCTCGAGCTGAGCCAGGCCGAAGCCGGGCGCCTGGGCCTGAATGTCGAACTGCGCGGCAGTGACTGCGCGGCGTTGCAGTTTGCCGACAACAGCGTCGATATCCTTTTCTGCCACCAGACCTTCCACCACCTGGTCGAGCAGGAACAGGCCCTGGCCGAGTTCTACCGGGTACTCAAGCCCGGTGGCTACCTGCTGTTCGCCGAGTCCACCGAAGCCTATATCGACACCTGGGTGATCCGCTGGCTGTTCCGCCACCCCATGCACGTGCAGAAAAGTGCCGAACAGTACCTGCAGATGCTCCGCGACCAGGGCTTCGAATTCGGCGCGCAGAATGTTTCCTACCCGTACCTGTGGTGGAGCCGTTCCAGCGACTTCGGCCTGCTCGAACGCTTTGGCCTGCGCAAGCCGCCACCGGTCGGCCAGCGCGAAGAAACCCTGGTCAACGTGGTTGCCCGTAAACCTTTGAAGCCAGCCGAGCCGAGTGCATGAAACGCCTGTTGCTGATCCTCGCCTTCGCCCTGTTGAGCGCCTGCGCCAGCCGTGCGCCGCTGCCCGCGCAGTTGCCGCCGCTGACGCTGCCGATGCAGCTGCACATCCAGCGCGAACAGGCAGGAGAAAGTCAGGACTGGCTGCTGGTGATCCAGCGCGAGAACGCCAGCCTGCGCTGGTCGTTGCTGGACTTGCTGGGTATTCCGCAAGCCCGGCAGTTGCTCAACGACGGTCAGTGGCAAGCCGATGGCCTGCTGCCGCCCAACCCGGGCGCCCGTGAATTGTTCGCCGCCCTGCTGTTCGCCCTGACCCCGGCCGGGCAGCTGCAAGCGCTCTACCCCGGTGCCCACCAGCAAGGCCAGCAGCGCTGGCTGGGTGAGCGCTGGCGCGTCGACTACCGACAAGCCGACGACTTCACCTTGAACCTGGGCCAGGGCCTGCGTTATCTAGTCAGCCCACTGCCCAGCGAGAACACGCCATGACCGCTTACCTCAATGCCCTGGGCCTGGTCTGTGCCCTGGGGCGCGGCCAGGCCGAAGTCGCCCGCAAGCTGTTTGCCGGCGACTGCTCGGGGATGCGCGTGGAAGACGGCTGGGTGCCGGACCGCAGCCTGCCGGTGGCGGGCGTGCAAGGCGAGCTGCCTGAGTTGCCAGCCGAGATGCAGGCCCATCACAGCCGCAACAACCAGTTGCTGTACGACGCCTGCCTGCAGATCGGCGCCCCGATCGAAGCGGCCATCGCCCGCTTTGGCCGCCAGCGCATCGGCATCGTCCTGGGCACCAGCACCTCGGGCATCAAGGAAGCCAGCGACGACATCGCTCACTACCTGCGCGAACACGCGTTTCCGGCCAGCTACGACTATGCCCAGCAGGAGCTCAGCGCCCCGGCCAATTTCCTCGCCGACTGGCTGCAACTGAGCGGCCCGGCCTATGTGATCTCCACTGCCTGCACCTCCAGTGCCCGGGCCTTGATGAGTGCCCGCCGCCTGCTTGATCTCGACATGTGCGATGCGGTGATCTGCGGCGGTGTCGACAGCCTGTGCAAGCTGACCCTCAACGGTTTCAGCGCCCTGGAAGCGGTCAGCGCCGAGCGCTGCAACCCGTTTTCGGTCAACCGCAACGGCATCAACATCGGTGAAGCTGCGGTGGTGTTTCTGATGACCCGTGAAGCCCACGCTGAAGGCAACAACATTGCCCTGCTCGGCGCCGGCGCCAGCTCCGATGCGCATCACATCTCGGCGCCCGAACCCGGCGGCAAAGGCGCCTTGCAGGCCATGCGCAAGGCACTGGACAATGCCGGCCTGCAACCAGCACAGATCGATTACCTGAACCTGCACGGCACCGCCACCCGCCACAACGACGCCATGGAAAGCCTGGCCGTGCATGAGTTGTTCGGCAGCCAGTTGGCCTGCTCGTCGAGCAAGCCCATGACCGGCCATACTTTGGGTGCGGCCGGCGCTCTGGAAGCAGCGTTCTGCTGGTTGAGCCTGGCCGCCGACAATGCCGAAGGGCGCTTGCCGCCGCATGTCTGGGATGGCGTGGATGACCCACAGCTACCGGCCCTGAAGCTGGTCGATGCCAGCCAACGCCTGCCGGCCCGAGGCCCGCGGCGCCTGATGAGCAACTCGTTCGCCTTCGGCGGCAACAACGTCAGCCTGATTCTCGGAGACACCCCATGATCACCTGGCCACTGGCCGAACTGCTGCCTCATGCCGGCGACATGATCCTCATCGATCAGGTCGAGTCGTTCGATGAAGAGCAGATCCACACTCAACTGACCGTGCGCCCCGGCGGCCTGTTCAACCGCGCCGACGGCAGCCTGCCGGCCTGGGTCGGCATCGAGCTGATGGCCCAGAGCGTCGCCGCCTACGCCGGTTGTCGCGCGCGCCAGCAAGGCCGGCCGGTGGAGCTGGGCTTTTTGCTCGGCACGCGCAAATTCGAATGCAATGTCGAACATTTCCCTGCCGGCGCCCACTTGCGCATCCATGCCCTGCGGTCGCTCGAAGACGACAACGGCATGGGCGTGTTCGAGTGTCACCTGCGCGGCCCGGGCATCCATGCCATGGCCCGCTTGAACGTTTTTCGCCCGCCGCAAGTTGCCAGCTACCTGGCCGAAGCGGGCCCAGAGGAGTCCCCCCATGACTGACACCATCCTGGTCACCGGTTCCAGCCGTGGCATTGGCCGGGCCATCGCCCTGCGCCTGGCCCGGGCCGGTTTCGACCTGGTCCTGCATTGCCGAAGCGGCCGCAGTGAAGCCGACGCCGTTGCAGAAGAAGTCCGGGGCCTGGGCCAGCAAGCCCGCGTGCTGCAATTCGACGTTGCCGATCGCGCTGCCTGCGCGACCATCCTCACCGATGACGTGGAAACCCACGGTGCCTACTATGGCGTGGTCTGCAACGCCGGCCTGACCCGCGACGGCGCCTTCCCGGCGCTCACCGAAGAGGACTGGGACCAGGTGCTACGAACCAACCTCGATGGCTTCTACAACGTCCTGCACCCGCTGATGATGCCGATGATCCGCCGACGCAAAGCGGGGCGCATCGTTTGCATCACTTCGGTATCGGGAATGATCGGCAACCGTGGCCAGGTCAATTACAGCGCTTCCAAGGCCGGGGTGATCGGCGCCGCCAAGGCTCTGGCAATCGAGCTGGGCAAGCGCAAGATCACCGTCAACTGCGTGGCCCCTGGGTTGATCGATACCGCCATGCTCGACGAGCACGTGCCGGTCGATGAGCTGCTGAAGATGATCCCGGCACAGCGCATGGGCACCCCGGAAGAAGTCGCCGGCGCGGTGAATTTCCTCATGTCGGCCGAAGCCGCCTACATCACCCGCCAGGTGCTGGCAGTCAACGGAGGCCTGTGCTGATGAAACGTGTGGTCGTCACCGGCATGGCCGGTATCACTTCGCTGGGCAGCGACTGGCAGACCATTGCCGGCAACTTCGCCAGCAACCGCAGCGGCATTCGCCGCATGGACGAATGGGACCGTTTCGAGGAGCTCAACACGCGCCTGGCCGGCCCCATCGATGACTTCAAGGTGCCGAGCGGCTGGACCCGCAAGCAACTGCGCAGCATGGGCCGGGTCTCGCGCCTGGCCGTGGCGGCCGCGCAGAACGCCCTGCGCGATGCCGGCCTGCTCGACGACCCGTCGATCCGCGACGGGCGCATGGGCGTGGCCTGCGGCTCGTCCACCGGCAGCACCGACGAGATCAAGGCGTTCGGCAACATGCTGCTCAACTCGGTGGCCGAAGGCCTCAATGCCAACTCCTATGTGCGGATGATGCCGCACACCACCGCGGCCAACATCAGCATTTTCTTCGGCCTTACCGGGCGCCTGATCCCCACTTCGAGCGCCTGTACCAGCGGCAGCCAGGGCATCGGCTATGCCTATGAAGCGATCAAGTTCGGCCGCCTGCCGTTGATGCTCGCCGGCGGCGCCGAAGAGCTGTGCCCGACCGAAGCCATGGTCTTCGACGCACTGTACGCCACCAGCCTCAAAAACCATGCCCCCCACACCAGCCCGAGCCCCTATGACAGTGGCCGCGACGGCCTGGTGATCGGTGAAGGCGGCGGCATGCTGGTGCTCGAAGAGCTCGAACACGCCCTGGCCCGTGGCGCGCACATCTACGCCGAGATCGTCGGCTTTGGCAGCAATGCCGACGGCCAGCACACCACCCGTCCGGAGCAGGCAACCATGCGCCGGGCCATGGAGCTGGCGCTGGAAGACGCCAGCCTCGCGCCGGCTGCCATCGGTTACGTGAACGGCCACGGCACCGCCACCGAGCAGGGCGACATCGCCGAAACCCTGGCCACCAGCAGCCTGTTCGGCCCGCGCATGCCGATCAGCTCGCAAAAAAGCTTCCTCGGCCACACCCTCGGTGCTTGCGGCGCGCTGGAGTCCTGGTTCAGCATCGAGATGATGAACAGCGACCGCTATGTGCACACCCTCAACCTGGAGCACATCGACCCGCGCTGTGGCGAGCTGGACTACCTGTGCGGCGAGTTTCGCAGCATGAGTCACGACTATGTGATGAACAACAACTTTGCCTTTGGCGGGGTCAACACCTCGCTGATTTTCCGTCGCTGGAACTGAACTGAAACCTGCTGGAGAGAAAGGAATGTCTTCATTGATTCGCGCCGCTGTCCTCGGCCTGGCCCTGGCGGGCCTCGCTGGCTGTACCTCGAAACCGGTACTGACCCCGCAAGAGCAACTGGTGGTTGGCCACAACTACAGCCAGGAGCAGGTACAGCAGGCCATCCTCAAGGCCGTGGCCGAGCGTGGCTGGACCGCCCGCAAGATCAGCCCGAACCTGATCCAGGCCGACATCCTGGTGCGCAACACCTTCTACGCCGCCGTCGACATCCGCTACAGCGTCAGCAACTTTCGCATCAATTACCGCGACAGCCGCGAGCTGGGCTACAACAACGGCAAGATTCACCGCAACTACAACCGTTGGGTGAACAACCTCGACAAAAGCATCCTGCAAGAGCTGAACAGGATGGAAGCGCAAAACATCATGCAACGCGCCATCAACGAACAGCATTCGAACACTGTTAAATAATCAAGGAACGACCCGATGCGCCTGAAAACCTGGACCGCCACCGCCACTCTGCTGCTCTGCGCCCTGCCCGGCCTCAGCCAGGCCCGTGACACCACCCACTACCTGCCGTTCGAGAAAGTCGTGGCGCAGATGACCGCCGAGAACAAGCTCGACGGTTCGGTGAAGTTCTACCTGGCCGGCGTGCAGCCCAAGGGCAAGGTCACCGTAGTCAGCCCGGCGGCGGTCACCAACAAGAAGACCAACGCCTTCAACAAGACTGACGAAGCGGCCTGTGAATGGGCCCTGCAATCGGCGCTGCTGACCATGCAGGACGCCGCGCGCAAGGTTGGCGCCAACGCCGTGACCAACATCAGCAGCTACTACAAGCGCAACGAGCGCAAGGACGCCACCACCTACGAATGCCATGCCGGTGCGGTCATGGCTGGCGTTGCGCTGAAGGGCGACCTGGCCAAGGTCCAGTAACTCAGCTGCGTTCCAGGGCCTGCCGGGTCAACAGCTCGGCAAAGGCCCTGGCCATCGCTGACGGCGCATCGCGGCGCTGCACAAGCCACACGGCCGTCACCGCGTCGTCGTCGAGCAAGGTCCGGTACACCACCCCGTCGATACGCATGCGCTGGAACGAGGCCGGCAACACCGATACCCCCAGCCCCGCCGCCACCAGGCCGATGATGGTCATCGCCTCCCCCGCCTCCTGGGCAAAATGCGGACTGAACCCGGCCTGACGCGCCAGGCTCAGCAACTGCGCGTGCAAGCCGCTGCCATAGCTGCGCGGAAAGAACACGAACGGCTCGTGGGCCAGGGCCGCCATGCGCACCCCGGCTTCGCTACTTTGCGCCAACGGGTGAGCGGCATTGATCACTGCCACCAGTGGTTCGCGAAACAGCTCGACAGCATTCAGGCTCTCGGGCAACGCCAGCGGCCGCATCAGGCCGACTTCGATCGACTCGTCGAGCAAGGCATCGGCCACGTCGCGGCTGCTCATCTCCTTGAGGTTCAGGTGCACCGCCGGGAAGCGTTGGCGAAAGGCGTGAATGGCCTTGGGGATGCTCGAATTGAACGGCGCCGATGAGGTGAAGCCGATCTTCATCTCGCCCAGCTCACCCAGTTGCGCACGTCGGGCGACATCGGCAGCCTTGTCGACTTGCGCCAGCACCAGCCGTGCCTCTTCGAGGAACAGGCGCCCGGCCTCGCTGAGCTCGACCCGACGATTGGTACGCTCGAACAAGCGTGCCCCCAGCTCCTGTTCCAGGGCCTGGATCTGCTGGCTCAACGGCGGTTGGGAGATCCCCAGGTTCTGCGCCGCCCGGCCAAAATGCAGCTCTTCGGCGACGGCGATGAAGTAGCGCAGGTGACGCAATTCCATGGCAGCTCCAATAGGTCGTAAAACCTCTTAAACAGGTCGAACAATATATTGGAAATGATCATTAGCCAGCTATATGCTTTTTTCACTGCCTGCCAGGCCGTAGCGCCCCCGAGGTCACCCGTGAAAACTGCTGTTGCGCCACACTCCCACGAACTCCCCCCTGCTCCCCTGGACGAAATCGTCGCCACCTTCAACGAAAGCTGGATCGAAAAAGGCACCCCGGCCTTTTTACGTACCGTGCTGGCGCTGTTCTGCGGCGGCTTTGCCACCTTTGCCCTGCTGTACTGCGTGCAGCCGATGATGCCGCTGCTGTCCCAGGAGTTCTCGATCAGCGCCGCGCAAAGCAGCCTGATCCTCTCGGTATCCACCGGTATGCTGGCATTCGGGCTGCTGATCACCGGGCCGATTTCCGACCGCATCGGACGCAAGCCGGTGATGGTTTTCGCCTTGTTTTGCGCAGCGCTGTGCACCATCGTCAGCGCCCTGATGCCCAGCTGGCACGGCGTACTGCTGACCCGCGCCTTGCTCGGGCTGTCGCTGAGCGGCCTGGCGGCGGTGGCCATGACTTACCTCAGCGAAGAGATCCACCCCCAGCACATCGGCCTGGCCATGGGCCTGTACATCGGTGGCAATGCCATTGGCGGCATGAGCGGGCGCTTGATCACCGGCGTGCTGATCGACTTCGTCAGCTGGCACACGGCGATGCTGGTGATCGGCGGCCTGGCGCTGGTTGCGGCGGCGGTGTTCTGGAAGATCCTCCCGGAATCGCGCAACTTCCGCCCGCGCTCGCTGCACCCGCGCAGCCTGCTTGATGGCTTCACCCTGCACTTTCGCGATGCCGGCCTGCCGTGGCTGTTCCTCGAAGCCTTCCTGCTGATGGGCGCTTTCGTCACCCTGTTCAACTACATCGGCTATCGCCTGCTGGCCGAGCCCTATCACATGAGCCAGGCGCTGGTCGGGCTGTTGTCGGTGGTGTACCTGTCGGGGATCTACAGCTCGGCACAGATCGGCGCGCTGGCCGACAAGCTGGGCCGGCGCAAGGTGTTCTGGGCCACCATTTTGCTGATGTTCAGCGGCTTGCTGGTGACCCTGCTCAGCCCCTTGCTGCTGATCATCGTTGGCATGCTGGTGTTTACCTTCGGCTTTTTCGGCGCGCACTCGGTGGCCAGCAGCTGGATCGGCCGACGGGCGACCAAGGCCAAGGGCCAGGCGTCGTCGTTGTACCTGTTCAGTTACTACGCGGGGTCGAGTGTGGCGGGGACAGCGGGCGGGGTGTTCTGGCATCAGGCGGGGTGGAACGGCATCGGCCTGTTCATTGGCAGCTTGCTGGTGGTGGCCTTGCTGGTGGCGGTGCACTTGAGCCGGTTGCCGGCCAAGGCTTGAGCTGAGGGCCGCTACGCGGCCCATCGCCGGCAAGGCCGGCTCCCACAGGAGCTGGCCTGCCACTGGATCAGTTGATTACTTCAACCCGATCAACATCCACTTCACGGCTCATCAGGTGCTTCTCGACTTCACCGGTCAGCTTGACCTTGGTCTTGTCGTTGAAGGCCACCGGCGGCAGGTCTTCGTCATCGATCTCGACGGTGATGGTGCCGGTGGTGTCCTTGAACTCGTACTTGTCATCGTTGTTCACTTTCTTGATGACGTAGCCTTGCAGCACAACCGGGGTGTCGTCAGCGGCATCATTGGCGGCGGCAACTGTGGTCACCGACTGGGCGCCAGGGCCGGTGTAGCCGGCAGCCAGGGCAGCGGTGCTGAACAGCGGGGCAAGCAGCAGAGCGAGGTAACGAGCTTTCATGGTGAAGATCCTGTGTGGGTTTCGATGGAGCCAGATTACCCAGGCAGGCTGAATTGAACCTTAATGGCAGTGGGAGCGGGCTTGCCCCGCGATCGCGCTGGTTCAGCCAGGTCGCAATCGCGGGGCAAGCCCGCTCCTACTTAGTGGTACTGCGCCGACAGCTCGTGCACGGCGTTGATGAACGCGCCGGCGTGCTCCGGATCAACCTCCGGGGTGATGCCGTGACCGAGGTTGAACACATGACCGGTGCCATGGCCGTAGCTGGCGAGGATGCGCCCGACTTCGGCACGAATGGCCTCCGGCTTGGCGTACAGCACGGTCGGGTCCATGTTGCCCTGCAGGGCGACCTTGCCACCGACGCGCTGACGGGCTTCGCCGATGTCGCAGGTCCAGTCCAGGCCCAGGGCATCAGCGCCGGCATCGGCGATGCTTTCCAGCCACAGGCCGCCGTTCTTGGTGAAGAGGATCACCGGCACCTTGCGCCCTTCGTGCTCGCGGATCAGGCCGCTGACGATCTTGCGCATGTAGGCCAGGGAGAACTCCTGGTAGGCCGCCGCCGACAGGTTGCCACCCCAGGTATCGAAGATCTGCACCGCTTGCGCGCCGGCGAGGATCTGCCCGTTGAGGTAGCTGATGACCGACTGCGCGAGCTTGTCGAGCAGCAGGTGCATGGCCTGCGGATTGTCGTAGAGCATGGCCTTGGTCTTGCGGAAGTCTTTCGACGAGCCGCCTTCGACCATGTAGGTGGCCAGGGTCCAGGGGCTGCCGGAGAAGCCGATCAGCGGCACGCGGCCATTGAGCTCGCGGCGGATGGTGCTGACCGCGTCCATGACGTAGCCCAGGTCCTTCTGCGGATCAGGGATCGGCAGCGCTTCGATGTCGGCCAGGGTGCTGATGACCTTCTTGAAACGCGGGCCTTCGCCGGTTTCGAAGTACAGGCCCTGGCCCATGGCGTCAGGGATGGTGAGGATGTCCGAGAACAGGATCGCGGCGTCCAGCGGGTAGCGGTCCAGCGGTTGCAGGGTGACCTCGCAGGCAAACTGCGGGTTCATGCACAGGCTCATGAAGTCGCCGGCCTTGGCGCGGCTGGCGCGGTACTCCGGCAGGTAGCGGCCGGCCTGGCGCATCATCCACACCGGGGTGACGTCTACGGGTTGCTTGAGCAGGGCGCGCAGAAAACGATCGTTCTTCAAGGCAGTCATGTCGGCATCCGGAAAAAAAGTGGGGGCATTTTCTCAGAGCCCAACGTAAAAGGCACGGTATCAACCGTGCCTTTTGTCTATCGACTTGTGACAGGTCAATAGATTTCCTTAAAAGCATCGCTGGCAAGCCAGCTCCCACAGTGTACGCGGTGACTTTGTGGGAGCTGGCTTGCCAGCGATGAGGCCCGATCAGACCTCCAGGTAATCCAGAATCCCCTCGGCGGCATTGCGCCCCTCGAAGATCGCCGTCACCACCAGGTCGGAACCGCGGACCATGTCGCCACCGGCGAAGATCTTCGGGTTGCTGGTCTGGTGCTTGTAGGTGTTCTTCTCCGGTGCCACCACGCGGCCCTGGCTGTCGGTCTGGATGCTGAACTGCTCGAACCACGGCGCCGGGCTCGGGCGGAAGCCGAAGGCGATGACCACGGCATCGGCCGGGATGATCTCTTCGGAGCCCGGGATCGGCTCGGGGCTGCGGCGGCCACGGGCGTCCGGCTCACCGAGACGGGTCTCGACCACCTTCACGCCTTCGACCTTGTCTTCACCGACAATCGCAATCGGCTGGCGGTTGTAGAGGAACTTCACGCCTTCTTCCTTGGCGTTCTTCACCTCTTTGCGCGAGCCGGGCATGTTCGCCTCGTCCCGACGGTAGGCACAGGTCACGGCCTTGGCGCCCTGGCGGATGGAGGTGCGGTTGCAGTCCATCGCCGTGTCGCCGCCACCGAGTACCACGACCTTCTTGCCCTTCATGTCGACGAAATCTTCCGGCGACTTTTCAAAGCCCAGGTTGCGGTTGACGTTGGCCACCAGAAAATCCAGGGCATCGTGCACGCCGGGCAGGTCTTCACCGGGGAAGCCGCCCTTCATGTAGGTGTAGGTGCCCATGCCCATGAACACGGCATCGTATTCCTCGAGCAGCTGCTCCATGCTGACATCCTTGCCCACCTCGGTGTTGAGGCGGAACTCGATGCCCATGCCGGTGAAGACTTCGCGGCGATTGCTCAGCACGGTCTTTTCCAGCTTGAACTCGGGGATGCCGAAGGTCAGCAAGCCGCCGATTTCCGGGTTGCGGTCGAACACCACCGGAGTCACCCCGCCGCGCACCAGCACGTCGGCGCAACCCAGGCCGGCCGGACCGGCGCCGATGATGGCAACGCGCTTGCCGGTCGGCTTGACCTTGGACATGTCCGGGCGCCAGCCCATGGCGAAAGCGGTGTCGGTGATGTACTTCTCCACCGAGCCGATGGTCACCGCGCCAAAGCCGTCGTTGAGGGTGCAGGCACCCTCGCACAGGCGGTCCTGCGGGCACACCCGGCCGCAGACTTCCGGCAGGGTGTTGGTCTGGTGCGACAGCTCCGCGGCGGCGAGGATGTTGCCTTCGGCGACCAGCTTCAACCAGTTGGGGATGAAGTTGTGCACCGGGCACTTCCACTCGCAGTACGGGTTGCCACAGCCCAGGCAGCGGTGGGCCTGTTCGGCCGACTGCTGGGGTTTGAAGGGCTCGTAGATTTCCACGAACTCTTTCTTGCGTTGACGCAACAGTTTCTTCTTCGGATCCTTGCGCCCGACCTCGATGAACTGGAAGTCATTACTCAGACGTTCAGCCATGTTCAAAACCTCATCAAACTCTTCAGGCGCATATCACTGCGGGTTGGCACGGGTGCTGGACAGCAGGTTCTTCAGGTTGGCCGCCTTCGGCTTGACCAGCCAGAAGCGCCGCACGTAGTCGTCCAGGTTTTCCCAGAGCTCACGACCCCATTCGCTGTTGGTTTCTTCGACGTATTCAGCCAGCACGCGCTGCAGGTGGCTGCGATAAGCCTCCATGGCCTCGCCGCTGATGCGCTGGATCTCGACCAGTTCGTGGTTGAGCTTGTCGACGAAGCTGTTGTCCATGTCCAGCACGTAGGCAAAACCACCGGTCATGCCCGAGCCGAAGTTGTAACCGGTCTTGCCCAGAACGCAGACAAAGCCACCGGTCATGTACTCACAGCAGTGATCGCCTGTGCCCTCGACAATCGCGTGGGCACCGGAGTTGCGCACGGCAAAGCGCTCGCCCGCGGTACCGGCGGCGAACAGCTTGCCGCCGGTGGCGCCGTACAGGCAGGTGTTGCCGATGATGGCGCTGTGCTGGGTAGCGAACGGGCTGCCCGCAGGCGGTACGATCACCAGCTTGCCACCGGTCATGCCTTTACCGACGTAGTCGTTGGCATCGCCTTCGAGGTACATGTTCAGGCCACCGGCGTTCCATACGCCGAAGCTCTGCCCGGCAGTGCCCTTGAAGCGGAAGGTGATCGGTGCCTTGGCCATGCCCTGGTTGCCGTGCAGGCGGGCGATTTCGCCGGAAATCCGCGCGCCGATGGAGCGGTCGCAGTTGCAGATGTCCAGGGCGAACTCGGCGCCCGACAGGTCGCGGATGGCCGGCAGGGCCATATCGACCATCTTCTCGGCCAGCACGCCCTTGTCGAACGGCGGGTTGCGGTCGACTTCGCAGAACTGCGGCTTGTCGGCCGGCACGTGCTCGCTGCCCAGCAGCGGGCTGAGGTCCAGGTGCTTCTGCTTCTCGGTTTCGCCGGGGAGCATTTCCAGCAGGTCGGTACGCCCGATCAGCTCGCCGAGGCTGCGCACGCCCAGCTTGGCCAGCCACTCACGGGTTTCTTCGGCGACGTAGGTGAAGAAGTTCACCACCATGTCGACGGTGCCGATGTAGTGATCCTTGCGCAGCTTGTCGTTCTGGGTGGCGACGCCGGTGGCGCAGTTGTTCAGGTGACAGATACGCAGGTACTTGCAGCCCAGGGCGATCATCGGTGCGGTACCGAAGCCGAAGCTTTCGGCGCCAAGGATCGCCGCCTTGATCACGTCCAGGCCGGTTTTCAGGCCGCCGTCGGTCTGCACCCGGACCTTGCCGCGCAGGTCGTTGCCGCGCAGGGTCTGGTGGGTTTCGGCCAGGCCAAGCTCCCACGGCGCACCAGCGTACTTGATCGAGGTCAGCGGCGAAGCGCCGGTACCGCCGTCGTAGCCGGAGATGGTGATCAGGTCGGCATAGGCCTTGGCCACGCCGGCGGCGATGGTGCCAACACCCGCTTCTGCCACCAGCTTGACCGAAACCAGCGCCTGCGGGTTGACCTGCTTGAGGTCGAAGATCAGCTGCGAGAGGTCCTCGATCGAGTAGATGTCATGGTGCGGCGGTGGCGAGATCAGGGTCACGCCAGGCACGGCGTAGCGCAACCGGGCGATCAGGCCGTTGACCTTGCCGCCAGGCAGTTGCCCGCCCTCACCCGGCTTGGCGCCCTGGGCCACCTTGATCTGCAGCACTTCGGCGTTGACCAGGTACTCGGGGGTTACGCCAAAGCGGCCGGTGGCCACCTGCTTGATCTTCGAGCTCTTGATGGTGCCGTAGCGGGCCGGGTCTTCGCCGCCCTCACCGGAGTTCGAGCGCGCACCCAGGCGGTTCATCGCCTCGGCCAGGGCTTCGTGAGCCTCCGGCGACAGCGCGCCAAGGGAGATACCGGCGGAGTCGAAACGCTTGAGAATCGCTTCCAGCGGTTCGATCTCGCTCAGCTCCAGCGGCTGCTCCAGGGTTTTCACCTTGAGCAGGTCGCGAATCATCGACACCGGGCGCGTGTCGACCAGCGCGGTGTATTCCTTGAACTTGCTGTAGTCGCCCTGCTGCACGGCGGCCTGCAGGGTGTTGACCACGTCCGGGTTGTAGGCGTGGTATTCGCCACCGTGGACGAACTTCAGCAGGCCGCCCTGCTGGATCGGCTTGCGCGCGCTCCACGCTTCGGCGGCGAGCAGCTTCTGCTCGTTCTCGATGTCGACGAAACGGGCGCCTTTCAGGCGGCTGGCAACGCCACGGAAGCTCAGGTTCACCACTTCTTCCGAGAGGCCGACGGCTTCGAACAACTGCGCACCACGGTAGGAACCGACAGTCGAGATACCCATCTTCGAGAGGATCTTCAACAGGCCCTTGGAGATGCCCTTGCGGTAGTACTTGAACACTTCGTCCAGGTCACCGAGCACTTCGCCGGTGCGGATCAGGTCGGCCAGCACTTCATAGGCCAGGTACGGATAGACGGCCGAAGCACCGAAACCGATCAGCACGGCGAAGTGATGCGGGTCGCGGGCGGTGGCGGTTTCCACCAGGATGTTGCTGTCGCAACGCAGGCCCAGCTCGGTCAGGCGGTGGTGCACGGCACCCACGGCCAGCGAGGCATGTACCGGCAGCTTGCCCGGGGCGATATGGCGGTCGCTCAGCACCAGCTGGGTCTTGCCGCTGCGCACGGCTTCTTCGGCCTGGTCGGCGATGTTGCGCACCGCTGCTTCCAGGCCAAGGCCTTCTGCGTAGTTGAGATCGATCAACTGACGCTCGAAACCGGGACGGTCGAGGTTCATCAGCGAACGCCACTTGGCCGGCGAGATCACTGGCGAGCTGAGGATCACCCGCGAGGCGTGCTCGGGGGATTCCTGGAAGATGTTGCGCTCGGCACCCAGGCAGATCTCCAGCGACATGACGATCGCTTCACGCAGCGGGTCGATCGGCGGGTTGGTGACCTGGGCGAACTGCTGGCGGAAGTAGTCGTAGGTCGAACGCACGCGCTGCGAAAGGATCGCCATCGGCGTGTCGTCGCCCATCGAACCGACCGCTTCCTGGCCTTGTTCGCCGAGCGGACGCAGCACCTGGTCGCGCTCTTCGAAGGTGACCTGGAACATCTTCATGTATTGCTTGAGCTGGTCAGCGTCGTAGCTGGCCACGCCCTGGTCGTCGCTGAGGTCAGCCTGGATGCGCAGGGCATTCTGACGCAGCCAGCGCTTGTACGGGTGGCGCGACTTCAGGCGGTTGTCGATGGCATCGGTGTCGAGGATCTGCCCGGTTTCGGTGTCCACGGCAAAGATCTGCCCCGGGCCGACACGGCCCTTGGCGATCACGTCCTCCGGCTTGTAGTCCCACACGCCGATTTCCGACGCTAGGGTGATGTAGCCGTTCTTGGTGGTGACCCAGCGCGCCGGGCGCAGGCCGTTGCGGTCGAGCAGGCACACCGCGTGGCGGCCTTCGGTCAGTACCACACCGGCCGGGCCGTCCCACGCTTCCATGTGCATGGAGTTGTATTCGTAGAAGGCGCGCAGGTCGGCGTCCATGGTCTCGACGTTCTGCCACGCCGGCGGAATGATCATGCGCACGCCACGGAACAGGTCGATGCCGCCAGTGACCATCAGTTCGAGCATGTTGTCCATGCTCGAGGAGTCGGAACCGACACGGTTGACCAGCGGGCCGAGCTCTTCGAGGTCGGGGATCAGGTCGTTGGCGAACTTGGTGCGACGCGCCTGGGCCCAGTTGCGGTTACCGGTGATGGTATTGATTTCGCCGTTATGGGCGAGGAAGCGGAACGGCTGCGCCAGCGGCCATTTCGGCAAGGTGTTGGTCGAGAAGCGCTGGTGGAACACGCAGATCGCGGTTTGCAGGCGCTCGTCGCTCAGGTCCGGATAGAAGGCGGCGAGGTCCGCCGGCATCATCAGGCCTTTGTAGATGATGGTCTTGTGCGAAAAGCTGCAGATGTAGTGGTCGGTGTCGGCGGCATTGGCCACCGAAGAGCGACGACGGGAACTGAACAGCTTGATGGCGAATTCCTGATCGCTCAGGCCTTCACCGCCAACGAACACCTGCTCGATCTGCGGCAGGCGCTCCAGGGCCAGGCGGCCGAGGACGCTGGTGTCGATCGGCACTTTGCGCCAGCCCACCAGTTGCAGGCCCGCCGCGAGGATCTCGCGGTTCATGTTGGCGCGCGCGGCTTCAGCCTTGGCGTTGTCCTGATTGAAGAACACCATGCCTACCGCGTACTGCTTGGGCAGCTCATTGCCGAACTGTTCGCGGGCCACGGCGCGCAGGAACTGATCGGGCTTCTGCATGAGCAGACCGCAACCGTCGCCGGTCTTGCCGTCGGCGTTGATCCCACCGCGGTGGGTCATGCAGGTCAGGGCCTGGATGGCCGTTTGCAAAAGGTGGTGGCTGGGTTCGCCCGTCATATGGGCGATCAGGCCGAAACCACAGTTATCCTTGAATTCTTCGGGATGGTACAGACCTGTTTTCATAGACACTTTCTCACCAGGTTCGCCTCTCACCAAGGCAAATCTTTTTTTAGTACAACCACTTACCATCCACGCCGAACGAATGCCAGCTTTGCGGGGGCAATAGGGGAGCCATTGTTGCACAGCGACAGGGAAGCCCACAAATTTACGACGAATTGCCGTAAATCCATGTCGCGTTTTTGAATGTTTTTAAGCGTGCGCCGTGGTAACGGCATGGCTTGAGTCTGAAGCGTTTCAGCCTGGACTGCAAGATGGGCTTGTGGCCGGCAGTCTGGGACAGAAAAGCCTGCCGCGCAGTACGCAGCAGGCTTGACCGATGTTCAGGAGTCGCTCAGCAGGTGGCGGGGGTAGTGCCACCAGGCTATATCAGCGGGTCGAGGCCAGTTCTTGTTGGACGCTGGCGACGGTACGTGGCCAAGGTTTACCAGCCTGGACCTTGGCTGGCAAGGCCTTGATTGCAGCCAGAGCAGCATCACGGCTGGCAAAGTTGCCGTAAGTGATGACGTACAGTGGCTTGCCCTGCAGGGTTTTCTTGAAGTAGCGATAGTCGCCACCTTGAGCCTTGACGAAGGCCTGGGCCGACGCTTCGGAGCTGGTACCGAGGATTTGCACGACATAATTGCCCGGTTTCTGCCCGGCATACCAGCTACCACCGGCCGCAGGCTTGGCCGCCGGCTTCTCTGCAGGTTTAGGCGCAGGCTTGGCGGTTGCAACCTGGGTTGGCGCAGGCTTGGCCACCGGTGCAACCGGCTTGCTGGCAACTGGCGCTACCGGCTGCTGCACAGGTGCAACCGGCTGTGCCGCAGCAACAGGCTGTGCTGGCGTTGGCGCCGGGCCAGCGGCGACACCCGCTGGCGGTGCAATCGTGGTGACGGTCGGCGGTTGCAGAGCGGTTTCGCCAGCCGGCGTGGATTCTTCGCCTTCACCCATGCCGGTGGACTCGGCCAGCGGGCCACGCATGACCGGTTGCGACTGGCCTACCAGCGGCAGGGGCATCGGCTGCGAGTTGCCGGCGAATTCGATCGCCGGGCCGCCATTGTTCGACTGGGCATTGCCTGGCTGACCTTCGCCCAGTGGCAGTTGCGCCTGCTCGGCAGGGGCAGTAGGCGCCTGGTCACCCTTCTTCGGCATCAGCACGGCGGCCGCAACGGCGACCACAACGACTGCAGACAACGCCAGCACATGTTTCTTCGGCATATTGAACCCCATTGATGGTCGCTTCGCCGTTGTGCGGCTGGCGATCATGGCTTCGATCAAGGTATCGCGGGCGACCTGGTTGATTGCCCCAGGCCAGCCGTCAGAGTTTTGGTGAATATCAACGATCTGCTCACTGCTGAACACCTCGATGCCCCGCCCGGCACCTTCCAGGCGCTGCTCGAGGTATTCACGGGTTTCTTCTTCGCTGTAGGGCTCAAGCTCGATGACGTGAAACCGCTCTTGCTCGGCATTGAGCTCTTCCAGCCCGGCGATCAGTGACGGCTCGCCAAACAGGAAGACATGCGGACGCCCTTCCGGAGTGCCCGCCGCCAACTCCAGCAAGGCTTGGAGTGCCGACTCGCCAAGTTGTTCCGCATCGTCCACCAGCAGATAGACTTCCTGCCCGGTCAGTGCCAGTTGCACCACCTGGGCAAGAATGTCCGGAACTTCAGCCTGGGCCACGCCCAGCGACTGGGCAACCTGGGCGAGCAGGCTGGCGGCATCGCTGGCGCCACGGGCGGAAACCACCACGCTCTGCACCGATTGCTTGTTGGTGCTGGCCACCAGGGCCTGGCGCAGCAGGGTCTTGCCACTGCCTTGAGGGCCGGTGACCACCAGCAGCAACTGGCTGTAACGGGCCAGGTGGTGCAGTTGACCGAGCACCGGCTTGCGCTGGGCAGGGAAGAATTTGAAACCCGGCACCCGTGCAGCGAAGGGGTCGTGGTTCAACTGGTAATGGCCGAGAAAGGCCTCGTCGGCATGCAAACTAGTCATCGGACGCTCATCAACCTCAAAGCTGGGCCACGATCGCGCGGTAATCCGCGGCCAGCGTGGCCTGAAGAATCTCTTTTGAATAGTCGTCGGTGACCACCGCTTCGCCCATGCGGCGCAGCAGGACCAGACGCAGACGACCGTCGAGTACCTTTTTATCTACTGCCATGTGTTCCATGAACTGCGCCGGGGACATCTGTGCCGGCGGCACAACCGGCAAGCCTGCATCCTGGAACAGACGGATACCACGGTCACGCTCCTGCTGGCTGATCCAGCCCAGGCGCATGGACATCTCCAGGGCCATTACGGTGCCAGCAGCGACGGCCTCACCGTGAAGCCACACACCATAGCCCATGTGGGTCTCGATGGCGTGGCCAAACGTGTGGCCCAGGTTCAGGGTGGCGCGCACGCCCGACTCGCGTTCATCGGCGCCAACCACCGCGGCCTTGGCCGCGCAGGAACGGCGGATGGCTTCAGTCAGCGCCGCCTGGTCGAGGCCGCGCAGGGCCTGCATGTGCTCTTCGAGCCAGCCAAGAAACGGTTCGTCACAGATCAGGCCGTACTTGATCACTTCGGCCAGGCCCGCCGACAGCTCGCGCGGTGGCAGGGAATTGAGGCTGCGGGTGTCGATCAGCACCGCGTTGGGCTGATAGAAGGCACCGACCATGTTCTTGCCCAGCGGGTGGTTGATACCGGTCTTGCCACCCACCGACGAATCGACCTGGGACAGCAAGGTCGTCGGCACCTGGATGAAATCCACGCCGCGCTGGTAGCAGGCAGCAGCAAAGCCGGCCATGTCGCCAATCACCCCGCCGCCAAGCGCGACCACGGTAGTACGGCGGTCGTGGCGGGCAGTCAGCAGCGCATCGAAGATCAGCTGCAGGGTTTCCCAGTTCTTGTAAGCCTCACCATCCGGCAAAACCACCGGCAGCACCGAATAGGCACCCAGGGTCTTGCGCAGACGGTCGAGATAGAGGGGCGCGACAGTCTCGTTGGACACGATGGCGACCTGCCGGCCAGCGATATGCGGCGCCAGCAGTTCAGGCTGATCCAGCAGGCCTTCGCCAATGTAGATCGGGTAGCTACGTTCGCCCAATTCGACCTTTAGTGTCTGCATGTGTCCCCACAATGAACTAGGCGCGGCATCGATGGCTCGAACCGCGCGATAACGGTGTGCCCTGTCACGGCATGACTGGTCGCCGAGGATAGTCCTGGCTTAACGGGGCGGCAACTTCTGCAAGCGCTCGAGAATATCCTGCACCACCATCCGCGGCGGCCGTTCGTCGGTTTCCACCACCAGATCGGCAATCTCGCGGTAAAGCGGGTCGCGAACCTCCAGCAGCGCGCGCAAGGTCGCCTCCGGGTTGGCCGTGCGCAGCAACGGCCGGTTGCGATCACGCGAGGTGCGCCCGACCTGCTGCTCGACCGAGGCGTGCAGGTACACCACCCGCCCGCCGGCATGCAGGGACTGGCGGTTGGCATCGCGCATCACCGCGCCACCACCGGTAGCCAGCACCACGCCATCTAACGCGCAAAGCTCGGCGATCATCGCCTGCTCGCGGTCACGAAAGCCCGGCTCGCCTTCCTTATCGAAGATCCACGGGATATTGGCGCCGGTGCGCAATTCAATTTCCTTGTCGGAATCCTTGAACGGCAGGCGCAGCTCTTTGGCCAGCAGGCGGCCGATGGTGCTTTTGCCAGCACCCATCGGCCCCACAAGTATCAAATTTCGCACAGAATCAACGACTCACAGCAATCGCCTGGTCACTCATGATACGCGGAGTCAGGAAGACCAGCAGCTCGGATTTTTTCTCTTGTAGAACATCGCGACGAAACAGCCGCCCAACATACGGCACATCGCCGAAAAATGGCACCTTGTCGACAACTTTACTTTGCACCGTCGAGTACACGCCGCCGATCACGATGGTCTCGCCATCATTGATGCGTACCTTGGCGTTGACCTCGTTCTTGCGAATCGCCGGCACGTGATCAAGGGCATTGAGGTAGTCGGGCTCGTCCTTGGTCACCTTGACCGCCATGATCACCCGGTTGTCCGGGGTAATCTGCGGGGTCACCTCAAGAGACAGCGACGCCTCGCGGAAGGTCACGGACGTGGCACCGCTGCCGCTGGTTTCCTGGTACGGCACTTCGGTGCCCTTGAGGATCCGCGCGGTTTCCTTGTCGGCGGTAACCACCTTGGGCTGGGAGATGACTTCGCCGTTGCCGGTCTTTTCCATGGCGCTGAGTTCCAGATCGAGCAGTATGTTATTGCGCACCAGGCCAACCCCGATGCTAGCCGCCGCCCGATCGACACCGAGGTCGACAAAAGTCTCGGCGCTGCCAAGGCTCAAGCCCTTGCCCACCTGCACAGCCCCACCCCAGCGCACCCCAAGACTCTTCTCGAAATCGACATTGGCCTCGACGATGCGTGCTTCGATCATCACCTGACGAACCGGCACGTCCAGTTCGCCGATCAGCCTGCGCAGCTCTTCCAGGCGCTCCGGCGGCTGACTGGCGACCAGGGTGTTGGTGCGCTCGTCGACACTCAGCGAGCCGTGGCTGGCGCCCCCGGCCTCATGGGCCATCAGGGCATGGAAAAGCTCGGCAATATCAGTGGCCTTGGCGTGGTGAATCGGGATCAGCTCGCGCCGTGACGGCACTGATCCGGCCAGCTCGGCAAGCGGCGCGACCAACAGCACATTACCGTCCTTGCGTTGCTCCAGGCCCTTGCTGCGCAGCACCAGGTCCAACGCGTGATCCCAGGGCACATCCTGCAAACGCAAAGTCACCTTGCCCTGCACCGCATCACTGGCCACCAGGTTGACCCCGGAAAAGTCAGCCAGCACCTGCAACACCGTGCGTACCTCGACATCCTGGAAATTCAACGACAGCGGCTCACCGCCGTACAGCTGCTTCCCCGCAAACGCACCGGCAGACAGGCAGCTCCCTATCAGCGCGGCAACAACACCTCCCTTGCCCATCGATGACCTCCCTGGTCAGCACCTTCATCGCAGGGCGAGTATTCGCCGCCGCGCTTGCCAGCCTTGGCCGGCGACAAAAACCTGCTCGATGACTTCGATCTGGCGCTCACCGACCTCGACAACCTGCCCCTGATCACGGCCCAGCCGGTCGCCGACCTGCAGCCGATGCACCCGGCCATCGGCCTGAATCAGCGCGTAGCGGACTCCGCGACTGGCCAGGCTACCGACCATCTCTAGCCGCTCCAGCGCCAGGCGCTGCAACCCATCGGCATACGGCTGCAGAGCAGAAGGCGCAAAGGGATCGCGCAGCACAGTGACTGCTCGTCGCTCGGGAAGCGACGGCTGCAGCCCCTCTGCCAAGGCATGCAGCGAGTGCTGACGATAGGACCGGGCTTGCAGCTCCATGTGCATAAGCCCCGCATCGGCCGGCTTGAGCGAAAGGCCATGCAAGGTCACCAGCCGCGATTGCCCGGCCAGGTCAGCAAAGAACGCGGCGAGGGCCGAAAAGGCGCCACGCAGACGCAGTTGCAGGGGGAGTTCAAGGTAGTGCTCCGCGGACGACGCTTCGAGTACCTGCAACTGTTCGATGGCCACCTCATGGGCCTCGGCCAGGCGGGACAGGGTTTCGAACACCGCAGGCTCGTCACTCCCCACCGACAATTGCCAGCGGGCTTGTTGCAGTCGGCTGCGCACTGCTGCGGCCTGCTCGACGCTGCCTGCACCCTCGCGCGGCGATTGATCGGCCACTTGGGCTGCCTGCGTCATCAACGGCCGCAAATGCAGGGTGTAAGCCAAGCCCGCCAGCAGTGCCAGCAACCCTATCAGCATCACAACCTGCACAGGCCAGATGCACCGTGCTACCCGACCCCAGAAGCTCAAGGCTCAACCTTCAGGGCTGCGACCAGCTCGAACGCATGGCCTTCCTCGACTGCACTCACCTGCTGTAATTCGGCAGAACTGATCAAGGGTGAAGACGAAAGGCTGCCTGCCAACTGCGCAACCGCTGAAGCCGACTGAGCCATCCCGGCAAGCCTTAGCGCAGTCGGCTCCTGGCTCAGGGCGGTGAGGTACAGTCCGTCGGGCATGGCCCGCTCGACCTGCTCGAGCAAATCCACGGCGAAATAGCGACCGGCCTGCAAGCCCTCCAACTGACGCAGTTCATGCAACAAGGCCTCAGGCTCCCGCTGCCCACCGCCCTGTTTGAGCGCGGCCTGACTCAACGCCTGTTCCTGCAACACGCCCCGAAAATGGTAATCAACAACCCCGGTGGCAACAGCCGCCAGCAGCACAACACCGGCACAGCCTGCCTGAAACCTTCGAATACGCAGTTGATGGCGGCGCTCGCGCCATGGCAACAGGTTTAGCCGCACACCCCGCATGGCCAGGCCGCAGGCAACGGTCAGGCTCGATGCCTCGTGGGAAAGATCGGCGTCGATCTGCAGCGTTGCCGCATCGTCAGTGGTCGCACGCTGCAATGCATGGCTATCAACCTCCAGCACCCTGGCGCTCAGCCCTGCGACTTCAAAGGTGCCCTCCAGCACATCCAGCAACCCGCGATGGCAGGCCGCAACAGCCACCTGCACGCTCACAGCATCGCCGGCAGGCGGCTCCAGCACCCGGTAATCCAGAGCGGTGTCTTCAAGGTCAAAGGGGATGAACTGCTCGGCGGCATCGCGCACCTGTGCAGCGACTTCGGCATCGCTCAGGCCTGTCGGCAGCGTCATCAATTTGCTGATGGCCCGCGTGGCCGGCAATGCCACAGCGGCCTGCCGACAGCGGCTACCACTGCGCTGCAGCGCGCGTTTCAAGGCCTGGCCGACCACTTCGGGGTCGGCAATCCAGCCGTCCAGCATGGCCCCTGCAGGCAGCGGCTCAAGCGCCCAGGCCCGCACGTGCCAGGCGCCTTTGCGTCGGTGCAACTGCACCAGTCGGATAGACGGAGGGGCAATTTCTATCCCCAGGAGTGAACCGGCATCCATGCCGAAGCGTCCAAGCATTGGTTTTTTCCTTGCTGACGACAGCCGCGCGCGTAACGCGGCGAGTTGAAAAATGCTTATAATGCCCAGCGTTTATCCTTTGTCCGCTGGCCCCGCGCGCAACCCATTCTTCTATCTGGACGCCCAAAAGCCTTGATACGCCTGCTGAAGTTCTTCTGGTGGTCTTTCGTCGCAGTCATCTGCGCGCTCGTGCTCGGTCTGAGCGGCGCATTTCTGTATCTTAGCCCCAGCTTGCCCTCGGTAGAGGCCCTCAGAAGCATCCAGTTGCAGATCCCTTTGCGGGTCTACAGCAGCGACGGCAAGCTGATCGCCGAGTTCGGCGAAATGCGCCGCTCGCCCATCCGTTTCGCCGACATTCCGCCGCATTTCATCCAGGCTTTGCTGTCGGCCGAAGACGACAATTTCGCCAATCACTACGGCGTCGACCCCAGCAGCCTGATGCGTGCTGCAACACAATTGCTCAAGTCCGGGCATATCCAGACCGGCGGCAGCACCATCACCATGCAGGTGGCGAAGAACTTCTTCCTCAGCAGCGAACGCAGCTTCTCGCGCAAGACCAACGAGATTCTCCTGGCCCTGCAGATCGAACGCGAACTGACCAAGGACGAGATCCTCGAGCTGTACGTCAACAAGATCTACCTGGGCAACCGCGCCTACGGCATCGAGGCCGCAGCGCAGGTGTACTACGGCAAATCGATCCGCGATGTGAGCCTGGCGCAGATGGCGATGATCGCCGGCCTGCCGAAAGCACCGTCGCGCTTCAACCCGCTGGCCAACCCGGTGCGCGCCAAAGAGCGCCGCGACTGGATCCTGGGGCGCATGTACAAGCTCGGCAAGATCGACGAAGCCAGCTACCAGGCGGCCCTGGCCGAGCCGATCAACGCCAGCTACCACGTACCGACTCCAGAAGTTAACGCCCCTTACATCGCCGAAATGGCCCGCGCTGAAATGGTCGGCCGCTACGGCAGCGATGCCTACACCGAAGGCTTCCGCGTCACCACCACGGTGCCGAGCGACCTGCAGGAAATCGCCAACAAAGCCGTACTCAACGGCCTGACGGCCTACGACGAGCGCCATGGTTACCGTGGCCCCGAGTCGCGCTTCCCGGGCAAGACCCGCGACGCTTGGGTGCAGGAACTGAGCAAGCAACGCCCGCTGGGCGGCCTGGAACCGGTGATCGTCACCGAAGTCAGCAAGGCCGGCCTGCAGGTGCTGACCCGCGCCGGCAATCAGGAGAGCGTAGCCTGGGACACCATGAAGTGGGCCCGCCCGTTCCTCAACACCAACAGCCAGGGCCGTGCGCCGCAGCAACCCTCGGACGTTGCCCAGGTCGGTGACCTGATCCGCGTACAGCGCCTGGACGACGGCAGCCTCAAGTTCAGCCAGGTGCCAGGGGCGCAGAGCGCACTGGTATCGCTGGACCCGAACAGCGGCGCGATCCGCGCCCTGGTCGGCGGTTTCTCGTTCGAACAGAGCAACTACAACCGCGCCATGCAGGCCAAGCGCCAACCAGGTTCGAGCTTCAAGCCGTTCGTGTACAGCGCCGCGCTGGACAACGGCTATACCGCCGCCAGCCTGGTCAACGACGCGCCGATCGTGTTCGTCGACGAGTACCTGGACAAGGTCTGGCGGCCGAAGAACGACACCAACACCTTCCTCGGCCCGATCCGCATGCGCGAGGCGCTGTACAAGTCGCGCAACCTGGTATCGATCCGCCTGCTGCAGGCCATGGGTGTCAGCTCGACCATCGACTACATCAGCAAGTTCGGCTTCAACAAGCAGGACCTGCCGCCCAACCTGTCCCTGGCCCTGGGCACCGCAACCCTGACGCCGATGGAAATCGCCACCGGCTGGAGCTCCTTTGCCAACGGCGGCTACAAGATCAGCCCGTACCTGATCGAGCGCATCGAAAGCCGCAACGGCGAGACCCTGTTCACCGCCAACCCGCCACGTGTGCCGCAAGCCGAGCAGGTCGAAGCCGGCATCGCCGCACCAGAGCAGGCAATCAGCACCCAACTGCCAGGTGAAGGCCTAAGTACCGTCACCAGCAACGAACCTGCTGCCATCGTTCAACCGCCGGCCGTGGCCGAGCGCATCATCGACGGTCGCACCAGCTACATCCTCACCAGCATGCTCCAGGACGTGATCAAGCGCGGCACCGGGCGCCGCGCCCTGGCCCTGGGCCGTACTGACCTGGCCGGCAAGACCGGCACCACCAACGAGTCCAAGGACGCCTGGTTCTCCGGCTACAACGCCGATTACGTAACCACGGTGTGGACTGGTTTCGACCAGCCGGAAACCCTTGGCCGCCGCGAGTATGGCGGCACGGTGGCGCTGCCGATCTGGATGAGCTACATGGGCGCCGCGCTCAAGGACAAACCCAACCATGCCCCGGCCGAGCCGGAAGGCATCCTCAGCCTGCGCGTCGACCCGGTCAGTGGCCGGGCAGCGGCACCGGGTACACCGAATGCCTACTTCGAACTGTTCAAGGCCGAAGATACGCCACCGTCGGTCAATGAGCTGGGCAACGGCAGTGCGCCAGGCAGCCCGCTGCCAGCGGACGAAGCGGCACCGATCGACCTGTTCTGATGGCCAATGGGGCTGCTTCGCCAGCCCATCGCCGGCAACGCCGGCTCCCACAATCGCGCTGCATACGCTGAACCTGTGGGAGCTGGCCTTGCCAGCGATGACGCCAACACCCACCCACAGACGATCCCCCACAAAAAAGCCCCGACTCTCGCGAGCCGGGGCTTTTGGTTACAACGCTACAACAGCTTAGCCGTTGAACACGTCATCCACGCTTTTCAGCGGGTAGTTCTTCGGATACGGCAGGGTCGCTACGCCAGTCTCGATTGCGGCCTTGGCCACGGCATCGGAAACGACGGTGATCAGACGGGCATCCATTGGCTTCGGAATGATGTACTCACGGCCAAATTCCAGGGCGTCGACGCCGTAGGCTGCGCAAACTTCCTTCGGCACTGGCAGCTTGGCCAGGTCTTTCAGGGCGTTGGCGGCGGCGATCTTCATTTCTTCGTTGATGCGCTTGGCGCGAACGTCCAGGGCACCGCGGAAAATGAACGGGAAGCCCAGTACGTTGTTGACCTGGTTCGGGTAGTCGGAACGACCGGTGGCCATGATCACGTCATCACGGGTGGCGTGAGCCAGCTCCGGGGAGATCTCTGGGTCAGGGTTGGAGCAGGCGAACACGATCGGGTTCGGCGCCATCGACTTCAGGCCTTCAGCGCTCAGCAGGTTCGGACCGGACAGGCCGACGAACACGTCAGCGCCTTGCAGGGCATCAGCCAGGGTGCGCTTGTCGGTAGCGTGGGCGAACACTGCCTTGTACTGGTTCAGGTCGTCACGGCCAGCGTGGATCACGCCAGTACGGTCAACCATGAAGATGTTCTCGATCTGTGCGCCCATGCTCACCAGCAGCTTCATGCAGGAGATGGCGGCAGCACCGGCGCCCAGGCAGACGATCTTGGCGTCGGCCAGGTTTTTGCCAGCGATTTCCAGGGCGTTGATCATGCCGGCGGCGGTAACGATCGCGGTGCCGTGCTGGTCATCGTGGAATACCGGGATGTCGCACTGTTCGATCAGCGCGCGCTCGATTTCAAAGCACTCTGGCGCCTTGATGTCTTCGAGGTTGATGCCGCCGAAGGTGATGGAAATGCGCTTGACGGTGTCGATGAAGGCCTGCGGACTCTCGGAGTCGACTTCGATGTCGAACACGTCGATACCGGCGAAACGCTTGAACAGAACGCCCTTGCCTTCCATGACCGGCTTGGACGCCAGTGGGCCGAGGTTACCCAGGCCGAGGATGGCGGTGCCGTCGGAAATGACTGCTACCAGATTGCCCTTGCCGGTGTACTTGTACGCCAGCTCTGCATCGCGAGCAATTTCGCGTACCGGCTCAGCAACGCCTGGGCTATAGGCCAGCGCCAGGTCGCGAGCAGTCGCGGTAGGTTTGGTGAGCTCGACGCTCAGTTTCCCCGGACGAGGCTGAGCATGATATTCGAGAGCGGCGGTTTTCAGATCTGACATGGTGGGCATTCCGCTATTTACTGTTCTGACGGACCGCCGAGGATACGCAAAGAGCAAAGGGCCGACAAGACTGGTCGGTCACTTGTGTCAAGGCCTTTAACCTACGACTTTCCGCCAAGAGCCGCAGTCTGCAAGGGTTTCGATGTGTACAATCGAAATTAAAAATGTAGACAATTTTTTATCTTTCGACCCTTTCCAGCATCGAAGGATCGGTCAGCGGTAGCAACCAGCGCTGCTGACCAGGCTTCAGGCCACCTTTGCGGGAACGATCCAGCACCCAACCGCGGGCTTCGATGTGCCGACCTTTCAGATCAGTAAAGAAGGAAGAGGGGAAATTGCGCTGCAGGCGCGCCGGCACCTGGAGCACCAGAGAATCGTCAATTTCGATCCAGATACCACCGCGATTGCGCTCGATATCCATCACCTTTCCACTTATCAGTGCAAAGCCAGACTGGCGCAACTCGCTTGCCGGGGTCTGTGGCGCTTGCCGCCACAGGCCCTTGCCGGCCTGACGAGCGGCGCGCTCGGCCTGCTCCTGGCAGACTGTCAGTGAGACGTTTGGCGCCACCGCAACCCGGTAACCAAGGCCTTCACTGAGCAGTTGTGCTTCGAAATTGTCGCCAGAGCGGCCGTAGACATGCGCCAGAGTGCGGCCGTATTTGTCCCGCGCCTCGACCCCGGGAACCAGGCCAACCTGGCCGCCACTGGCCTTGACCAGGGCCTGCAAGCGTTGGCGTGCGGCCTCGGCGAAGGCTTCACTGGTGCGACCCTTGCGACCGATTTCCGGTGCATTGATGCCGATCAAGCGAACGCTGCGACCATCATTCAGACGCAAGGTATCGCCGTCGACCACCTGACGCACGCTGACGACCTGCGCATCGACGGGTGCCGTGCAGAACGCCAGGGCCGGCAACTGCCAAATCGCGCCCATAAAAAAGGCGCCCGCGAGGGACGCCTTTTTCAGCAGCAATGCCAAACCCATGGGGCCAGCTTCGCGCAATCTTACTTCTTGGCACCGAACATGCCGAAGCGATCGGCGAACTTCTGTACGCGGCCGCCGGTGTCCAGGACCTTCTGCTTACCGGTGTAGAACGGGTGGCAGAGGTTGCAAACGTCGATCGGCAGGGCCTTGGCCAGAGTCGAACGAGTTTCGAATTTGTTACCGCAGCTGCAGGTAACTTCTACAGCTTCGTATACCGGATGGATATCGGCTTTCATGGTGTTTCCTCAGTGCTGACGTGCCGCCACTCAACACCATTGTTGAATACCGCACGCAAAATAGGGTCGGAATAATACCAGAGCAAACAGCCAACGCAAGTTGTCGCTTACACCGGCGGTCGTCTGCTAGGCTCGCCGGACCCTGGAATTCCCCTGCAGAGAACCTTTCGCGTGTCCGACGTCATTCTACGCCTTGCCCTGCCCTCGCCCCTGCGGCGGCTGTTCGACTACAGGGCACCGGCGAGCATGGCGCGCCAGGCACTGACCCCGGGCATGCGTATTCGCGTACCGTTCGGTCGACGCGAGATGATCGGCATCCTCATCGAAATCAGCGAAACCAGCGAGGTACCGGCCGACAAACTGAAGCCGGCCATTGCCCTGCTCGACCCGGTGTCGCCACTGCCGCCGGCACTGTTCAAGTTGTGCCTGTGGACCGCGCAGTATTATCAGCACAGCCTCGGCGACACCCTTAGCTGGGCGCTGCCGGTGCTGCTGCGCCAGGGCGAGCCGGCCGAGGCGCGCCAGGAGCGATTCTGGCAAGTGGCCCCGGGGGCACGCCTGGACGACCCGCGCATCACCCGCGCGCCACGGCAACGCGAAGCCCTGGCGACCCTGGCGCAGCACCCCCACGGCGTGGCCCACACACTGCTGAGCAAACTGATGCTGAGCAAGGACAGCCTCGACCTGCTGCTGGCCAAGGAGCTGGTTCAGGTCGAAGTACGCCGCCACCTGCCCCAGGAGCGCCACGAACACTGGCTGGCGCAGCCGGAGCTGCCACTGAACGACGAGCAGCGCGCTGCCTTCAACGCCGTGCGTTCGGGCTTTGACAGCTTTCATGCCTTTTTATTGGCCGGGGTCACCGGCAGCGGCAAGACCGAGGTCTACCTGCAGTTGATCCGCGAAACCCTGGAAGCCGGCAAGCAAGCGCTGATCCTGATCCCGGAGATCAACCTCGGGCCGCAAACCCTGGCGCGCTTCGAGCAGCGTTTCAACGCGCGCATCGCCTTGCTGCACTCGGCGGTCAACGACCGCGAGCGCCTGGATGCCTGGCTGGCCGCCCGTGACGGTGAAGCCGACATCATCATCGGCACCCGTTCGGCACTGTTCACACCGATGAAAAACCCGGGGCTGATCATCATCGATGAAGAGCACGACGGCTCGTACAAACAGCAGGAAGGCCTGCGCTACCACGCCCGCGACCTGGCGCTGGTACGCGCGCGCCAGGAGAACATCCCGATCCTGCTGGGCTCGGCCACGCCTTCGCTGGAGAGCCTGCACAACGCCCACAGCGGCCGCTACGGCCTGCTGCACCTGCACCAGCGCGCTGGCGGCGCCCAGCAGCCACGCTTCTTGCGCCTGGATGTAAAAAGCCGGCCGCTGGACAGCGGAATCAGCGGTCCGATGCAGCAAGCCATTGGCCAGACCCTGGCTGCCGGCCAGCAAGTACTGGTGTTCCTCAACCGCCGCGGCTTTGCCCCGACACTGCTGTGCCATGACTGCGGCTGGATGTCCGAATGCCCGCGCTGCGATGCACGGATGACCGTGCACCAGCGCTCCAACGAGCTGCGCTGCCACCACTGCGGCTATGACGAGCGGGTGCCGCGCCAGTGCCCGCAGTGCAACAAGGTCGACCTGCGCCCGGTCGGCGCCGGTACCGAGCGCGCCGAAGAGCGCCTGAGCATTCTCTTTCCGGATTACCCGGTACTGCGCGTTGACCGCGACAGCACCTCGCGCAAGGATGCGATGAACCAGTTGTTCGCCACCATCCAGCGCGGCCAGCCGTGCATCCTGGTCGGCACCCAGATGCTCGCCAAGGGGCATCACTTTCCGCGGGTGACCTTGGTGTCGATCCTCGATGCCGACGGCGGACTGTTCTCCGGCGATTTTCGCGCCAGCGAGCGCATGGCGCAGATGATCGTCCAGGTCGCCGGCCGGGCCGGGCGCGCCGAAGAGCCGGGCAAGGTGATCATCCAGACCCACCTGGCCGACCATCCTTTATTGGTGCAACTGACCGAACAAGGCTACTTCGCCTTTGCCGAACAGGCCTTGAGCGAGCGCCGCGCCGCCGGTTTGCCGCCTTTCGCGCACCTGGCCCTGCTGCGCGCTGAAGCGCACAAGCCAGGGCAAGCCGAGGGTTTTCTCGATGAAGCCTGCAGCGCCGCCGAGCAGTTGCTGGCCGAACAGAACTTGCACGGTATCGAGCTGCTCGGCCCGGTACCGGCACCCATGGAGCGCCGTGCCGGGCGGTTTCGTGCGCAATTGTTGCTCCAGGCCAATGCCCGGGCACCTTTGCATCGACTGATCAGCGCCTGGTTGCTAGTGTTGGAGCAGATGCCGTCCGGGCGGCAGGTGCGTTGGTCGCTGGATGTCGATCCGGTGGATTTGTACTGACAGAGATGGCCCCATCGCTGGCAAGCCAGCTCCCACAATGTCTACAGTGACTGCACAATTGAAAATCCCCAGAGACTCCTGTGGGAGCTGGCTTGCCAGCGATGAGGGCCGAACAGAACGCCCCAAAGGTTGGCAACCTCGCCCCGGCAACGGATAATGTCCAGTTTTTCCACCTGCGCATCGAAGCGCCGCCGCGCTTGCGGTCGAAAGAGAAGCCCATGAAAGACACCATTCGCCAGCTGATCCAGCAAGCCCTCACCCAACTCGTCACCGACGGTGTGCTGCCTGAAGGGCTGACGCCGGCGATCCAGGTGGAGAACGCCCGGGACAAGACCCACGGCGACTTCGCCAGCAACATCGCGATGATGCTGGCCAAGCCGGCCGGCATGAAGCCGCGCGACCTGGCCGAGAAGCTCATCGCCGCGCTGCCTGCCGACGAGCAGGTCAGCAAGGTCGAGATTGCCGGCCCAGGCTTCCTCAACTTCTTCCAGAACACCCAGGCCCTGGCTTCGCGCCTGGATGCTGCCCTGGCCGACGCCAAGCTTGGCGTGAAGAAAGCCGGCCCGCAGCAGAAGGTGGTAGTCGACCTGTCGGCACCGAACCTGGCCAAGGAGATGCACGTCGGCCACCTGCGCTCGACCATCATCGGTGACGCCGTGTCGCGCGTGCTGGAGTTCCTCGGCGATGACGTGATCCGTCAGAACCACGTTGGCGACTGGGGCACCCAGTTCGGCATGCTGATGGCCTATCTGCAGGAAAACCCGATCACCAGCGACGAGCTGTCGGACCTGGAAAACTTCTACCGCGCGGCGAAAAAGCGCTTCGACGAATCCGAAGAGTTCGCCGACCGTGCCCGTGGCCTGGTGGTCAAGCTGCAAGCCGGCGACCCGGAATGCCTGAAGCTGTGGACTCGCTTCAAGGACATCTCGCTGTCGCACTGCCAGAAGACCTACGAGCTGCTCAACGTCAAACTGACCATGGCTGACGTCATGGGCGAAAGCGCCTACAACGATGACCTGGCCAATGTCGTCAACGACCTCAAGGCCAAGGGCCTGCTGGTCGAAAGCAAGGGCGCCCAGTGCGTGTTCCTTGAAGAGTTCAAGACCGCCGAAGGCGAGCCATTGCCGGTCATCGTGCAGAAAGCCGACGGCGGCTACCTGTATGCCACCACCGACCTCGCTGCCGTGCGCTACCGCAGCAACGTACTCAAGGCTGACCGCGCCCTGTACTTCGTCGACCAGCGCCAGGCCCTGCACTTCAACCAGGTGTTCGAAGTGGCCCGCCGCGCCGGTTTCGTCGGCCACCCGATGCACATGGAACACATGGGCTTTGGCACCATGAACGGCGCCGACGGCCGTCCGTTCAAGACCCGCGACGGCGGCACGGTGAAGCTGATCGACCTGCTCACCGAAGCCAAGGAACGTGCCTACGCCCTGGTCAAGGAGAAAAACCCTGAGCTGCCCGAGGCCGACCTGCGCGCCATTGGCGAAGTCGTCGGGATTGGCGCGGTGAAGTACGCCGACCTGTCCAAGCACCGCACCAGCGACTACAGCTTCAACTTCGAACTGATGCTCAATTTCGAAGGCAACACCGCGCCTTACCTGCTGTACGCCTACACCCGCGTTGCCGGTGTGTTCCGCAAGCTGGGCAAGAGCTTCGACGAAGTCGACGGCCAGATCATCCTGCAAGCGCCACAGGAGCAGGACCTGGCTGCACGCCTGGCGCAGTTCGGCGAGATCCTCAACAACGTTGCCGAAAAAGGTACCCCGCACGTGCTGTGCGCCTACCTGTACGACGTTGCCGGCCTGTTCTCCAGCTTCTACGAGAACTGCCCGATCCTCGGCGCCGACACCCCTGAACAGCAGCAGAGCCGCCTGCGTCTGGCGGCCCTGACCGGTCGTACCCTCAAGCAAGGTCTGGAACTGCTCGGCCTGGAAACCCTGGAGCGCATGTAAGTTGGCTGCCAAGAAAAAACCTGCACCCAAGCGCGGCGCCAGCCGCTATCAGGCACCTGCCAAGCAACCGATCCCGGGCTGGCTGTGGCTGGCAATCGGCCTGTCGGTGGGCGCCTTTGTCGTTTTCCTGATGAAGCTCGAGCCGGGCAACGGCGAGGTCAAGCGTACCAAGCCCGAGCAACAGAAGGCCGAGAAGGTCGCCGAAGCCAACAAGACCGCACCCAGCCCGCAGCAGCCGGTGAAGCCGAAGTACGACTTCTATACCCTGCTGCCGGAATCGGAAGTGATCGTGCCGCCTGAAGCGGTACCGGAGAAAACCCCGCCGGTGCCGGCGCAACCTCCGGTCACCCCGGCGGAAGCGGCGAAGATCGACACCGCCCGCGCCCAGGCAGCGCTGATGGGGCAGACGCCACCGCCAGCACCACCGGTGATCAAGCCGGCGGCCACCACCCAGTTCTTCCTGCAGGCCGGTTCGTTCCGCAAGCAGGCCGATGCCGACAAGGTCCGCGCGCAGATCATCCTGCTCGGCCAGGCGGTCAAGGTGGAGTCCGGTACGGTGAAGGAAGAAACCTGGTACCGCGTGCTGGTCGGCCCGTTCAGCAACCGTGAACAGCTGACCGTGGCGCAGAAGCAACTGGCCGGCAGCGGCTTCAGCAACCTGCTGTTGCAACAGCGCCAGACCCGCCAGTAACCCCGCCCCAAGGCCTTGTCGCAGAGCGCTGCGACAAGGCCTCAGGCTTTAACGCCGCTGGGCGTTGGCCAGTGACACCTGGGTATTGAGCGTCCAGAAGTCATACAGCACCCCGACCAGAAACAGCCCGCCGGTGCACAGGTAGATCAGGCCAGTAATCCACTTGCCCTGGTACATGCGGTGCACGCCAAATATCCCCAGGAAGGTCAGCAGGATCCACGCCAGGCTGTAGTCCAGAGGACCAGGCTGAAAGCGCAGGTCAGCCTCGCGGTCCATTGCCGGAATCAGGAACAGGTCGATCAACCAGCCGATGCCGAGCAGGCCCAGGGTGCAGAACCAGAGGGTACCGGTAACTGGCTTGCCGTAGTAGAAGCGGTGCGCCCCGGTGAAGCCGAAAATCCACAGCAGATAGCCGATCACTTTGCTGTGAGTGTCGTGTAACGGACCGCCTTGTTGATAACTGTTCATTCATAGCCCCTGTGGGTTATCGATAAATTTTCTAAAGAAAAATGTGACTTTTCTGTGGCAACCCGACGTGTGGTCATTTGCCATCCCTCCCGCCGCAAACCCCTATCCTGTCTGGCCCGCGCCTTTCCAATGCAGGCCAATCGCCGCTTTTGCCGGTTTCTGGCGCAGCCCGGAATCGACCAACGGATCAAAATTTGATCAAAAAGCTGTTATAAAGTTGCGCGCCAACCCACCTAGAGCCCTGCCTATGCGTCCTTTTTTCAAGACATGGCTGACCATCTGCCTATTATTGCCACTGGCTGCCCACGCCACCAATCGTGAGCAACGGTTACCCAACGGTTTCTCCGGGTACACCTCCAATTCCACTGCTGTGCGTCCACACAAGAACGTCAGCAGCAACCAAGTCCAGCACAGCTCCAAGCGCAGTGCCCGTTCGAGCAGGCCGCTGCCGGTCGCCGCTGCCATGTCGCCACAGCAGAGCAGCGATGTGCTCAGCCGTGCGGTCAACGTGCTCGGCACCCCGTACCGCTGGGGCGGCAGCAGCCCAAGCAAGGGCTTTGACTGCAGCGGCCTGGTCAAGTACGCCTTCAACGACATCGATGAAGTCGACCTGCCACGCACGTCCAACGCCATGGCCAGCGGCCACGGCATCAAGGTCGATCGCAACGACCTCAAGCCCGGCGACCTGATCTTCTTCAACATCAAGAGCCGCCGGGTCAACCATGTGGCCATTTACCTGGGCAACGACCGCTTCATCCATGCGCCGCGCACCGGCAAGCGGGTCAGCATCGACACCCTTGACAAGCCGTACTGGAAAAGCCGTTACGTGGTTGCCAAACGCGTCTTGCCAAAAAGCCAGCAACTGGCCCTGGCCAAGCGCTAGAATCGCCCCGGCGCCCGCTCACGGGCGCTATCTGGGCTGACCAGCCCTCGCCGCACCAGGCCCTGCAGGCAACCGTCCAGGGTCTGCATACCCTGCGCCCCGCCTGTCTGTAGCGCCGAATACAACTGCGCCACCTTGCCCTCTCGGACCAGGTTGCGCACCGCAGGCGTCGCCAGCAGGATCTCGTGGGCCGCCACCCGCCCACCGCCAACACGCTCGACCAACACCTGCGACACCACCGCCTGCAGCGACTCCGCCAGCATCGCGCGCACCAGTTGCTTCTCTTCGGCGGCAAATACATCCACCAGGCGATCGATGGTTTTCGCCGCCGAGCCGGTATGCACCGTGGCCAGCACCAGATGCCCGGTTTCCGCCGCAGTCAGGGCCAGGCGAATGGTCTGCGGGTCGCGTAGCTCACCGAGCATGATCACATCCGGGTCCTGGCGTAACGCGGCACGCAAGGCCTGGGCGAAGCCATGGCTGTGCCGGCCGATCTCGCGCTGGCTGATCCGGCTGCGCTGCGAGCTGTGGATAAACTCGATGGGGTCCTCGAGGGTGACGATATGCAGCGGCCGCTCGCGGTTCAGGTGATCGACTAGGGCCGCCAGGGTAGTTGATTTGCCCGAGCCGGTGGGCCCGGTGACCAGCACCAGCCCGCCCGACAGCTCGGCAATCTGCCGAAATACATCCCCGAGACCGAGGTCAGCCAGGCTGCTGACCTGCGCCGGAATCACCCGCAGCACCGCAGCGGCACCGTGCAGTTGCTGGAATGCATTGACCCGAAAGCGCGCCAATGCTGACACGGCAAAGGCAAAGTCGATATCCAGATGTGTTTCAAAATCCTTTTGCTGCGCCTCGGACATGATCTGACCGAGCATTTCAGCCATGTGGTCCGGCGTCAGCAGCGCCAGCTCCATTGGCCGCAAACGCCCCTCAAGACGCAGCGCCGGCACCTCGCCCGCCGCCAGGTGCAGGTCGGAAGCACCGGCCCGCACTGCCAGCGCCAGCAGTTCAGTCACATCCATGAGACTCCCCAAAGGCCGCCAAGCAGGTAGAATGCCGCAGACCCAAAGAGCCGCTGGCATCGATCAATGTCCACCATAGCAGACAACCTTTCCACGCTCGCCGCACGTATCCGTGCCGCCGCGCTGGCCGCCGGGCGCGAGCCTTCGGCCGTCCAGCTGCTGGCCGTGAGCAAGACCAAACCCGCCGCTGCCGTGCGCGAAGCCTTCGCCGCCGGGGTGCGCGATGTCGGTGAGAACTACCTGCAGGAAGCCCTGAACAAACAGGGCGAATTGACCGACCTGCCCTTGACCTGGCACTTCATCGGCCCCATTCAGTCGAACAAGACTCGTGCAATTGCCGAGCACTTTGACTGGGTACATTCCGTGGACCGCCTGAAAATCGCCCAACGCCTGTCCGAGCAACGCCCCGAGCACCTTGCAGCGCTGAACATCTGCCTGCAGGTCAACGTCAGCGGCGAAGCGAGCAAGTCCGGCTGCACTCCCGAGGAGCTGCCGGCCCTGGCCAGCGCCATTGCCGCGCTGCCACGCCTGCGCCTGCGCGGGTTGATGGCGATTCCCGAGCCAACCGACGACGAGACCGCGCAACTAGCTGCCTTCGCCCGGGTTCGCCAGTTGCAGGCGAGCCTTGGCCTGGAACTCGACACCCTGTCCATGGGCATGAGCCATGACCTGGAAGCCGCGATTGCCCAGGGCGCGACCTGGGTGCGTATCGGCACCGCGCTGTTCGGTGCCCGCGACTACGGCCAGCCCTGACCCATGCTTTTTCCCTATTTCCCTATCAAGGACCTGACATGAGCAAGACTCGTATTGCCTTTATCGGCGCCGGCAACATGGCTGCCAGCCTGATCGGCGGCCTGCGTGCCCAGGGCCTGGAAGCTTCGCAGATCCGCGCCAGCGATCCGGGCGCCGAGCAGCGGGCGAAAATCCATGCCGAGCACGGCATCGAGATGTTCGCTGACAACGCCCAGGCCATCGAAGGTGCCGATGTGGTGGTCTTGGCGGTCAAGCCACAGGCGATGAAAGCCGTGTGCGAAGCCCTCAAACCCAGCCTCAAGCCCGAGCAGCTGGTGGTCTCGATTGCCGCCGGGATCACCTGCGCGAGCATGAACAACTGGCTCGGCACCCAACCGATCGTGCGTTGCATGCCCAACACCCCGGCGCTGCTGCGCCAAGGCGTCAGCGGCCTGTTCGCCACCGCCCAGGTTTCGCCGGCCCAGCGCCAGCAGGCCGAGCAACTGCTGTCGGCCGTGGGCATCGCCCTGTGGCTGGACACCGAACAACAGCTCGATGCGGTGACTGCCGTGTCCGGCAGTGGCCCGGCGTACTTCTTCCTGCTGATCGAGGCCATGACCGCCGCCGGCGAAAAACTCGGCCTGCCACGGGAAACCGCCGCCAAGCTGACCCTGCAAACCGCCCTGGGCGCGGCGCACATGGCCGTCAACAGCGATGTCGACGCCGCCGAACTGCGCCGCCGGGTAACCTCGCCGGCCGGCACCACGGAAGCGGCGATCAAGTCGTTCCAGGCCAATGGATTCGAAGCGCTGGTGGAACAGGCGCTGGGTGCCGCTGCGCACCGCTCGGCCGAAATGGCCGAACAACTGGGCAACTAAGGAGCCGAAGATGATCGGATTGAACACCGCTGCAATCTATGTGCTGCAGACCCTCGGCAGCCTGTACCTGCTGATCGTGGTCCTGCGCTTTGTCCTGCAACTGGTGCGCGCGGACTTCTACAACCCGCTCAGCCAGTTCGCCGTACGCGCCACCCAACCGCTGCTCAAGCCTATGCGCCGGGTGATCCCGAGCCTGTTCGGCCTGGACATGTCGTCGCTGCTGCTGGCGATCATCATCCAACTGCTGGTGATGGGCCTGACCCTGCTGCTGGCCTACGGCACCACTGGCAACCCGCTGCAACTGCTGGTCTGGTCGATCATTGGCGTGACCTCGCTGTTTTTGAAGATTTTCTTCTTCGCCCTGATCATCAGCGTGATCCTCTCGTGGGTCGCGCCGGGCAGCCATAACCCGGGCGCCGAACTGATCAACCAGATCTGCGATCCGTTCCTCGCGCCGTTCCGCCGTATCCTGCCGAACCTGGGCGGCCTGGATATCTCGCCGATCCTGGCGTTCATGGCGCTCAAACTGATCGACATGCTGGTGATCAACAACCTGGCGGCGATGAGCGGGATGCCGGAGATTCTGCGTCTGCTGGTCTGATCGGTAACCGCAGCGCCCCTATCGCTGGCAAGCCAGCTCCCACAAGGTTCTCAACAACCTGTGGGAGCTGGCTTGCCAGCGATGTTTTTCAAGCCTTGGCACATTGCTTGCCGCCCACCCCGGTGGTCTTTAGACTTACGCCTCATTCAAGCGTGAGCAGGGTCGATGTCCACTGTCTTTCCCGAAGATTCGGTCGGTCTGGTAACACCGCAACTGGCACAGTTCAGCGAGCCGCTGGCGCTGGCCTGCGGTCGCTCGCTGGCCACCTATGAACTGATCTACGAAACCTACGGCACGCTCAACAGCAAGGCCAGCAACGCCGTGCTGATCTGTCATGCGCTGTCCGGCCATCACCATGCCGCCGGCTACCACAGCCCCGACGACCGCAAGCCGGGCTGGTGGGACAGCTGCATCGGCCCCGGCAAGCCGATCGATACCAATCGTTTCTTCGTGGTCAGCCTCAACAACCTCGGCGGCTGCAACGGCAGCACCGGCCCCAGCAGCATCAACCCGCTCACCGGCAAGCCCTACGGCGCCGATTTCCCGGTCCTGACCGTGGAAGACTGGGTGCACAGCCAGGCGCGCCTGGCCGATCGCCTGGGCATCCAGCAATGGGCTGCGGTGGTTGGCGGCAGCCTGGGCGGCATGCAGGCGCTGCAGTGGACCATCACTTACCCGGATCGCGTGCGTCACTGCCTGGACATCGCCTCGGCACCCAAGCTCTCGGCGCAGAACATCGCTTTCAACGAGGTAGCGCGCCAGGCCATCCTCACCGACCCGGAATTCCACGGCGGCTCGTTCCAGGACCAGGGTGTGATCCCCAAGCGCGGCCTGATGCTGGCGCGCATGGTCGGGCACATCACCTACCTGTCCGACGACTCCATGGGTGAGAAATTCGGCCGCGAGCTGAAAAGCGACAAGCTCAACTACGACTTCCACAGCGTCGAGTTCCAGGTCGAAAGCTACCTGCGCTATCAAGGCGAGGAGTTCTCCGGCCGTTTCGACGCCAACACCTACCTGCTGATGACCAAGGCGCTGGACTACTTCGACCCGGCCGCCAGCCACGGCGGTGACCTGGCGGCGACCCTGGCCCCTGTCACGGCGGACTACTGCGTGATGTCGTTCACCACCGATTGGCGCTTTTCCCCGGCGCGTTCGCGGGAGATCGTCGACGCGCTGATCGCCGCCCGCAAGAACGTCTGTTACCTGGATATCGACTCGCCCTATGGCCACGATGCCTTCCTGATCCCGACCCCGCGCTACATCACGGGTTTCACGAACTACATGAACCGCATCGTCTGCTGAGGACCCTATGAGAGCCGACCTGGAAATCATCCAAGACTGGATCCCCGCCGGCAGCCGGGTACTCGACCTCGGCTGCGGTACCGGTGAACTGCTGGCGTCGCTGCGCGACCACAAGCAGGTCGCCGGCTACGGCCTGGAAATCGACCCCGACAACATCGCCCAGTGCGTGGCCAAGGGCGTCAACGTCATCGAGCAGGACCTCGACAAGGGCCTGGGCAACTTCGCCAGCAACAGTTTCGACGTGGTGGTCATGACCCAGGCCCTGCAGGCCGTGGAGTACCCCGACCGGATTCTCGACGAAATGCTCCGCGTCGGCCGCCAGTGCATCATCACCTTCCCCAACTTCGGTCACTGGCGTTGCCGCTGGTACCTGGCGACCAAAGGCCGCATGCCGGTTTCCGACTTCATGCCGTATACCTGGTACAACACGCCGAACATCCACTTCTGCACCTTTGAAGACTTCGAGGCCCTGTGCAGCGAACGCCGCGCCCAGGTCCTCGACCGCCTGGCGGTCGACCATTTGCACCGCCACGGGTGGGCGAGCAAGCTATGGCCTAATCTTCTAGGTGAGATCGGCATTTACCGTGTCAGCAGCCCCGGCCTTACCGAACACAAGGTCGCGGTTTAACCCGCACACCGGAGGAGAACGATCATGGGTCGCTTGTTGAGCTGTTTACTGGTTGCCTGCCTGAGCCTGTCGGCGGTTGCCGCCGATGCCATCAAGGGCGAGCGCAAAGAAGTGTTCGGCGATACCACCGTGCACTACAGCACCTTTATTTCCACCTTTCTGACGCCCGAGACCGCCAAGGCGACTGAACTGGTGCGCAGCAAGAACCAGGGCGTGATCAACGTCTCGGTGATCAAGGCCGGCAAGCCGGTGGTCACCCAGGTCAACGGTACCGTCAAGGACCTGACCAGCAACTCGGTACCGCTGAAGTTCAAGCAGATCACCGAACAAGGCGCGATCTATTACATCGCCCAGTTCCCTGTTGAGCAACAGGAAACCCGTACCTTCACCATCAACGTTGGGGTTAACGGCAAGACCGAAACCATCAGCTTCAACCAAGAGCTTTTCCCAGGCGAATGATGACTTTTCAGCAAATCGTATTGGCCAGCCACAACGCCGGCAAACTCAAGGAACTGCAGGCCATGCTCGGTGACACCGTGCAACTGCGTTCCATTGGCGAATTCAGCAGCGTCGAGCCGGAAGAAACCGGCCTGTCGTTCGTCGAGAACGCCATTCTCAAGGCGCGCAATGCCGCGCGCATTTCCGGCATGCCGGCGCTGGCCGACGACTCGGGCCTGGCCGTGGACTTCCTGGGCGGCGCGCCCGGCATCTATTCGGCACGTTACGCCGACGGTAAAGGCGATGCAGCGAACAACGCCAAATTGCTCGATGTGCTCAAGGACGTTCCGCAAGAACAGCGCGGCGCCCAGTTCGTCTGCGTCCTGGCCCTGGTCCGCCATGCCGACGACCCGCTGCCGATCCTCTGCGAAGGGCTGTGGCATGGTCGCATCCTGACCCAGGCCAGCGGCGCCCACGGTTTTGGCTATGACCCGCTGTTCTGGGTGCCGGAGCTCGATTGCTCCAGCGCCGAGCTGAGCCCTGCCGACAAGAACCAGATCAGCCACCGTGCCCGCGCCATGAGCCTGTTGCGTCAACGTCTGGGCCTGGCATGACCGAGCGTTCGCCGGCACAGCCACTGCACTTGGGCGAGGCTGGCTTTTCTTCCCAAGCACCGCGGGCGGCATTGACGCAGTTGCCGCCCCTGGCGCTGTACATCCATATCCCCTGGTGCGTGCGCAAATGCCCGTACTGCGACTTCAACTCCCACGCCGCCACCCCCGAGCTGCCTGAAGAAGCCTACGTCGATGCCTTGCTGGCCGACCTGGACCAGGAACTGGGCGCCGTTTATGGCCGCCCGATCAGCTCGATCTTCTTCGGCGGCGGCACCCCGAGCCTGTTCAGCGCCCGCGCCCTGGGCCGCTTGCTGGTGGGTGTGGAGCAACGCATCCCGTTTGCCAGGGACATCGAGATCACCCTGGAAGCCAACCCCGGAACGTTCGAGCAGGAGAAGTTCAAAGCCTACCGGCAGCTGGGCATCAATCGCCTGTCGATCGGCATCCAGAGCTTCCAGCAGGCCAAGCTCGAAGCCCTGGGCCGCATCCACAACGGTGACGAGGCCATTCGTGCCGCCGATATGGCGCGCAATGCCGGGTTCGACAACTTCAACCTCGACCTGATGCATGGCCTGCCCGACCAGTCGCTGGACGACGCCCTGGGCGACCTGCGCCAGGCCATCGCGCTGAACCCCACGCACCTGTCCTGGTACCAGTTGACCCTGGAGCCGAACACGGTGTTCTGGAACCAGCCGCCGCTGCTGCCCGAAGACGACATCCTCTGGGACATCCAGGAAGCCGGCCAGGCGCTACTGGCCAGCCACGGCTACGCCCAGTACGAAGTCTCGGCCTACGCCCAGCCCGGCCGCGCCGCCCGCCACAACCTCAACTACTGGAGCTTTGGCGATTTCATCGGCATTGGCGCTGGCGCCCACGGCAAGCTCAGCCACCCCGACGGGCGCATCCTGCGCACCTGGAAAACCCGCCTGCCCAAGGACTATCTGAACCCGGCCAAGGCCTTCAAGGCCGGCGAGAAGCTGTTGCCGGTGGATGAACTGCCCTTCGAGTTCCTGATGAACGCCCTGCGCCTGACCCAGGGCGTGGACATCGAGCTGTTCAGCCAGCGCACCGGCTTGCCACTGGAGCAGCTCACCGCAGCGCGGCGTGAAGCCGAACAAAAAGGGCTTTTGCAGGTCGAACCGACGCGACTGGTCGCTACCGCGCGTGGCCAGTTGTTCCTCAACGACCTGCTGCAGTATTTCTTGACCTAAGGATTGCGAATGGACCTGGTACTCGACTTGCTCTCGACCGTTTCCCGCTGGAGTCGCAGCAACTTGTCGGAGATTTCCCTGGCCTTGGTGGGCTGTTTGCTGGTGCTGTTCGGCACCGACATCAAAGGCTGGGTCGAACAACGCCTGGGCGGCCTTGCAGGCGCCTTGCGCGTGCCGTTCATGGCCCTGCTGGTGATGATCGGCAGCGGTGCGGCGCTGATCTATGCCACGCCGTGGGTAGTGAAGGGGCTCGCGCAGTTCAACAACTATGCGTTGGCGCCGGTGTTGCTGATTGTGCTGGTGTTGATTGGCGTGGTTGCTGATCGACGCTGAAGATCAGGGCGCTTTCAGGGCTGCTTCGCAGCCCATCGCCGGCAAGGCCGGCTCCCACACAGATCTCCTGACAATTTAACACTGCAGGCAATCACAGCACCTGTGGGAGCCGGCCTTGCCGGCGATCGACCGCAAGGTTTACGCCAGCTTCTCGAACTTCAGATCCCACACCCCATGCCCAAGCCGCTCGCCGCGGCGTTCGAACTTGGTGATCGGGCGTTCGGCCGGGCGCTCTACGCACTTGCCGTCTTCGGCCAGGTTGCGATAACCCGGGGCCACGTTCATCACTTCCAGCATGTATTCGGCATAGGGCTCCCAGTCGGTCGCCATATGGAACACGCCGCCCACCTTGAGCTTGCTGCGCACCAGCGCGGCGAATTCCGGCTGAACGATGCGGCGCTTGTGGTGACGGCTCTTGTGCCATGGGTCGGGGAAGAACAGCATCAGCCGGTCGAGGCTGTTGTCAGCCACGCACTTGTTCAGCACTTCAATGGCGTCGCAGTCATACACCCGCAGGTTCTTCAGGCCCTGGGTCAGCACGCCGTTGAGCAGCGCGCCGACACCCGGACGGTGCACTTCGACACCGATGAAGTCCTGCTCCGGTGCGGCAGCAGCCATTTCCAGCAGGGAATGGCCCATGCCGAAACCGATCTCCAGGGTCCGCGGCGCCGAGCGGCCAAAGACCTGGTCGTAGTCCACCGGGCTCTCGGCCAGGGGCAGGATGAACAACGGCCCACCCTGGTCCAGGCCACGCTGCTGGCCTTCGGTCATGCGCCCGGCACGCATCACGAAACTCTTGATGCGGCGGTGTTGGCGCTCTTCGCCTTCGGTGGTGATCGGCGTTTCTTGCGATTCAGTCATCAGGGGCTCTTACTTGATCAGACCATCCAGCGGCGACGAGGCGCTGGCATAGAGTTTTTTCGGCATACGCCCGGCCAGGTAGGCCAGACGGCCAGCGACAATGGCGTGTTTCATGGCTTCGGCCATCATGACCGGCTGTTGTGCGTGAGCAATCGCCGAGTTCATCAGCACCGCCTCACAACCCATTTCCATGGCGATGGTGGCGTCCGATGCGGTACCGACTCCAGCGTCGACCAGCACAGGTACTTTCGATTCTTCGAGGATGATCTGCAGGTTGTACGGGTTGCAGATCCCCAGGCCCGTACCGATCAGACCGGCCAGCGGCATCACTGCGATACAGCCGATTTCGGCCAGCTGACGGGCAATGATCGGATCGTCACTGGTGTAGACCATCACATCGAAACCGTCCTTGACCAGCACTTCGGCGGCCTTGAGGGTCTCGATCACATTAGGGAACAGGGTCTTCTGGTCGGCCAGCACTTCGAGCTTGACCAGGTTGTGGCCATCGAGCAGTTCACGGGCCAGGCGGCAGGTGCGCACGGCTTCGACCGCGTCATAGCAACCCGCAGTGTTCGGCAGGATGGTGTAGCGATCGGGTGGCAGCACGTCGAGCAGGTTCGGTTCGCCCGGGTTCTGACCGATGTTGGTCCGGCGCACGGCCACGGTGACGATCTCGGCACCGGAGGCCTCGATGGCCAGGCGGGTTTCTTCCAGGTCACGGTACTTGCCGGTGCCGACCAGCAGGCGCGACTGGAAGGTACGACCGGCCAGGGTGAAGGGCTTGTCGCTACGAACGTTGCTCATCGGTAATCCTCTTGAAGGTTGAGGGACTTGCAGGTAAATCGCGAAGGCCTAGCCACCGCCAATAGCGTGTACCACTTCAACCTGGTCGCCTTCGTTCAGCGCGGTGCTGTCGTGCTGGCTGCGCGGCACGATGTCCAGATTGAGTTCGACCGCCACCCGGCGACCCGCCAGGTCAAGCCGGTTGAGCAGGGCCGCGACGCTTTCGCCATCGGGCAATTCGAAAGGTTCACCGTTCAGTTGAATGCGCATGCGCACGGCCGCCATTATTTTTAGGGGCCCGCATTCTAGCCCTGATCAGGGCGCAAACCCAAGGCCGGGCCGCGCCATTCGTCTCGATCCGGACTCGCGGGTCAGCTCAGGCGCCAGGCTGCAAGGCCCAGGCACAGCCATCCGCCGAGAAACGCCAGACCGCCAAAGGGGGTGATGATGCCAAGCTTGCCGATGCCGCTCAGCGTCAGCACATACAGGCTACCGGAAAACAGCAGGATCCCCAGGGCGAACAGACCACCGGCCCAACCGACCAGGCGCCCGGGCAGGTGCACCGAGAGCACGGCCACCGCGAGCAGGGCCAGGGCATGCACCAGCTGGTAGGTCACGCCGGTATGGAAGATCGCCAGGTATTCGCTGCTCAACCGGCCCTTGAGGCCATGGGCGGCAAAGGCCCCCAGGGCCACGCCGGTGAATCCGAAAAATGCCGAGAGCAGCAGAAAGCTACGAAGCATTGGGAAGACTCCTAGTCATCACAGGGTCTGTATAATGGCCCGCTCCATCGGTTCGGCCAAGCCATCACCTATGCTGTCTTCCATTTTCCGCCGTCTCACCCGTGCCCTGTTGTGGTTCGCCGCTGGCAGCGCCCTGCTGGTGCTGGTGTTTCGCTGGGTGCCGCCGCCAGGTACCGCGCTGATGGTCGAGCGCAAGGTCGAGTCCTGGTTCAACGGCCAGCCGATCGACCTGCAACGGGACTGGGAGCCGTGGGAGCAGATCTCCGATGAGCTCAAGCTGGCGGTGATCGCCGGCGAAGACCAGAAGTTCGCCTACCACTGGGGCTTTGACTTCAATGCCATCCAGGCGGCGCTGGCCCATAACGAACGCGGTGGCAGTATCCGCGGCGCCAGCACCCTGAGCCAGCAAGTGGCCAAGAACCAGTTCCTCTGGGCTGGCCGTAGCTGGCTGCGCAAGGGCCTGGAAGCCTGGTTCACCGCGTTGATCGAGCTGCTGTGGTCGAAAGAGCGGATTCTTGAGGTCTATCTCAACAGCGCTGAATGGGGTGAAGGCGTGTTTGGCGCGCAGGCCGCAGCGCGGCACCACTTTGGCGTTGATGCCCGTCAACTATCGCGCCAACAGGCCAGCCTGCTGGCTGCGGTGCTGCCCAGCCCGTTGAACTGGAGTGCCAGCCGGCCAAGCACTTATGTGGCGCGACGTGCCGGCTGGATTCGCCAGCAGATGCGCCAGCTGGGCGGTAGTGGTTATCTGGCGCAGCTGGACAGCCCGCGCCGGGCGCCCTGGAGCCAATAAAAAACCCGGCAAAGCGCACACTTTGCCGGGTTTTTTATTGGCTGATTACTGGGTAACCGCCTTAGAACGCGCCCATATAGTCACGTTTGCCCACTTCGACACCGTTGTGACGCAGGATTGCGTAAGTGGTGGTGACGTGGAAGAAGAACTGTGGCAGGCCGTAGGTCAGCAAATAAGCCTGGCCACTGAAGCGCTTCTCTTTCGGCGTGCCCGGACGGGTCACGATTTCGATGCCTTCCTTGCCGTCGATCTGCGCCGGCGCAACGCCATCCAGGAAAGCCAGAACCTTACTGATCAGCGCTTGCAGTTCAGCAAAGGTGGTTTCGCTGTCATCGTATTTCGGCAACTCGACCTCAGCCAGGCGCGCCGATACACCCTTGGCGAAATCAACAGCGATCTGCACCTGGCGAACCAGTGGAAACATATCCGGATACAGGCGAGCCTGGAGGAAGACGCTCGGATCAATGTTTTTCGCCGTGGCGTGAGCTTCGGCCTTGTTCAGAACATCACTCAAGGCGTTGAGCATTTGCTTGAAAACAGGAACAGAAGCGGCGTACAAGGAAATGGTCATAACAGTCTCGACAGGGTGGCGGAGAATCATGAAAAAGCCCCGACACGTCGGGGCTTTTTGGTTATTGCCGTATCGCGAATCAGACTGCGATCAAGGCTTTGACCTTGTTCATCGCATTCTTTTCCAGCTGGCGAATCCGCTCGGCAGACACGCTGTATTTCTCGGCCAGGTCATGCAAGGTGGCCTTTTCCTCGGCCAGCCAGCGCTGGTAGAGGATGTCACGGCTGCGATCATCCAGGCCCTGCAGGGCTTCGTGCAGGTTGCTGGTGGAGTTGTCACTCCAGTCGGCATCCTCCAGTTGACGCGCCGGGTCGTAACGGTGGTCTTCCAGGTAGTTGGCCGGCGACTGGAATGCACTGTCGTCGTCGGCTTCACTGGCCGGGTCGAAGGCCATGTCCTGACCGGTCAGGCGGCTCTCCATCTCACGCACTTCACGCGGCTCGACACCCAGGCTTTCGGCGACACGATGGACTTCATCGTTGTTCAGCCAGGCCAGGCGTTTTTTCTGGCTGCGCAGGTTGAAGAACAGCTTGCGCTGAGCCTTGGTGGTAGCGACCTTGACGATGCGCCAGTTACGCAGGATGAACTCGTGAATCTCGGCCTTGATCCAGTGCACCGCAAAGGACACCAGACGCACACCCATTTCCGGGTTGAAACGCTTGACCGCTTTCATCAGGCCAACGTTACCTTCCTGGATCAGGTCGGCCTGGGCCAGCCCGTAGCCGGAATAGCTGCGAGCAATGTGTACAACAAAACGCAGGTGGGCGAGCACCATCTGCCGAGCCGCCCCAAGATCCTGCTCATAGTAGAGACTCTCGGCCAGTTCACGCTCCCGCTCGGGCGTCAGCAATGGAATGCTGTTGACCGTGTGCACATAGGCTTCCAGGTTTGCGCCGGGAACCAGGGCATAGGCAGGTTGCAACGAAGTGGTCATACGAAAAAACCTCCGACTCACTAAACTCGTGCCATAGGCACTGCCAACATTGACCGGGAACCGCGAAACAAGTTCCCTAAAAATGAAAAGAGTCAATACCAGCAAAAAGACACTATCGCGGTGCAAGCTCGCTCAAGTGGCGGGCGACCGCAATCCAAGCACCGATATACCCTAACAATACCGCTCCAAGCAAGAGGGATAGACCATCGGCTGACGGAACCCCGGCCAGGGCAAAATCACTGCCGTACAGTCCGGAGAGCCCGATAACCGCGTCGTTCAGCCAGTTCAGGCCAAACGCCAGCACGCCCCAGGCCAACACCCCGGCACCCAGGCCATACAAGGCGCCCATGTACAGGAAAGGCCGGCGCACATAGCTGTCGGTACCACCGACCAGCTTGATTACCTCGATCTCGGTACGGCGGTTCTCGATGTGCAGGCGAATTGTGTTACCAATTACCAAAAGCAGTGCCGATACCAGCAAAACCGTCAGGCCGAAGACAAAGCGGTCACCCAGCTTGAGAATCGCCGCCAGCCGCTCGACCCAAACCAGGTCGAGCTGCGCCGCTTCGACCTTGGGCAGCTCCGCCAGGCGCTGACGCAGGGCTTCCAGCGCCGGCTTGTCGACTTCCGCCGGGGTTACCACCACCACGCCAGGCAGCGGGTTCTCCGGCAATTCACGCAGGGCTTCGCCCAGGCCGGACTGCTGCTGGAACTCATTGAGGGCCTGCTCGCGGCTGACATACTCAGCCTCGGCAACCCCGGGCAAACCCTTGATCTGCTCACGCAGGGCTTCGCCTTCGTGGCTGCTGGCATCGAGCTTCAGGTACAGGGAAATCTGTGCCGCGCGCTGCCAGGAGCCACCCAGGCGTTCGACGTTGCTCAGGAGCAACGACAGGCCCATGGGCAGGCTCAGGGCCACCGCCATCACCAGGCAGGTAAAGAAGCTGCCGATCGGCTGCTTGCCCAGGCGCCGCAGGCTGTCGAGCAGGCTCGAACGGTGGCTTTCCAGCCAGGCATGCAGCAGGGTACGAAAATCCGGGCCGTCATCATCGTGACCGCCACGTTTGTTTTTTTCCGGTGCAGCGTCCGCCGCCTTGGGTGCTACCCGCTCGGAAACCTTGGGACTACGTGTCGCACTCATTGCCCGGCCTCCCCGTCGCCGATCAAGCGGCCGCGCTGCAGGGTCAGCATGCGATGGCGCATGCGCGCGATCAGCGCCAGGTCGTGACTGGCGATCAGCACGCTGGTACCCAGGCGGTTGATATCTTCGAATACACCCATGATCTCCGCAGCCAGGCGCGGGTCGAGGTTACCGGTAGGTTCGTCCGCCAGCAGCAAGGCCGGGCGGTGGACAATAGCGCGGGCAATGCCGACGCGCTGTTGCTGGCCGGTGGACAGGTCGCCGGGGTACAGCTCGGCTTTGTCTGACAGGGCCACGCGTTCCAGCGCCGAGTCGACCCGCTTGGCCACTTCGACCTTGGACAGGCCGAGGATCTGCAGCGGTAGGGCGACGTTGTTGAATACGGTACGGTCGAACAGCAGCTGGTGGTTCTGGAACACCACGCCGATCTGCCGGCGCAGGAACGGGATCTGCGCGTTGCTGATCTGCCCCAGGTCCTGCCCGGCCAGCAGCAGCTTGCCGCTGGTGGGACGTTCCATGGCCAGCAACAGGCGCAGCAAGGTACTTTTGCCGGCGCCGGAATGGCCGGTAACGAACAGGAATTCGCCCCGACGCACCCGAAAACTCAACTCATGCAGGCCAACGTGACCATTGGGGTAGCGCTTGGCGACCTGTTCGAATCGAATCATGGATGCTCCCGCTCGGCAAACAGTGCTTTCACGAAGGGTTCGGCTTCGAAGGTGCGCAAATCGTCAATCCCTTCGCCCACGCCAATATAGCGGATCGGCAGGCCGAACTGCTTGGCCAGGGCAAAGATCACCCCACCCTTGGCGGTGCCGTCGAGCTTGGTCAGGGCCAGGCCGGTCAGTTCGACGCTCTGGTTAAAGTGCTTGGCCTGGTTGATGGCGTTCTGGCCGGTACCGGCGTCGAGCACCAGCAGCACCTCGTGGGGTGCGTCGGCATCGAGTTTGCCGATCACCCGACGGACCTTCTTCAGCTCTTCCATCAGGTTGTCTTTGGTGTGCAGGCGACCGGCGGTGTCGGCGATCAATACATCGATATTACGGGCCTTGGCGGCCTGCACGGCATCGAAGATCACCGAAGCCGAATCGGCGCCGGTGTGCTGGGCGATGACCGGGATCTGGTTGCGCTCGCCCCAGACCTGCAGTTGCTCGACCGCAGCAGCGCGGAAGGTGTCACCGGCGGCGAGCATGACCTTCTTGCCTTCGAGCTGCAGCTTCTTCGCCAGCTTGCCGATGGTGGTGGTCTTGCCGGCGCCGTTGACGCCGACCACAAGGATCACGAACGGCTTGCTCTGGTTATGAATGCGCAGCGGCTGCTCGACCGGCTTGAGCAGGTCGGCCAGCTCGCCTTGCAGCGACTTGTACAGCGCATCGCTGTCGGCCAGCTGCTTGCGCGCGACCTTCTGGGTCAGGCTCTGGACGATCACCGAAGTGGCTTCGACGCCGACGTCGGCGGTCAGCAGGCGGGTTTCGATTTCATCCAGCAGGTCGTCATCGATGGCTTTCTTGCCGAGGAACAGGCTGGCCATGCCCTCGCCGATGCTGGCGCTGGTCTTCGACAGGCCCTGCTTGAGGCGGGAGAAAAAGCCACTTTTGCTCTCTTCGCTACGCACTGGAGCGGCTGGTTCGGCAACCGGGGCAGCCACTTCCACGGCAGCGGCCACGGGTACAGGCTCGGGCTCCGGTGCGACGACTGGCGCAGGCACGACAACAGGCTCAGGTGCAATGACGACGGGCTCAGGCGCAACTACAACCGGCTCAGGCTCAGGCTCGATGACCGGCATGGGAGCGGGATGCGCACGCTCGGGAATCGGCGGCGGGGTATGCGACTCAAGGTCGGCAACCAGGGCCACCGGCTCTTCAGGCACAGGCAGGACAAGGCCGACGGAAGGCGCGGGCTGAACTTCGACCGGCACGGCAACTGGAGCGACATGCACGGCTTCTGGCACAGCAACAGGTGCAGGTGCAGGTGCAGGTGCAGGTGCAGGTGCAGGTGCAGCCTCGACCGGTGCAACGGCAGCCGCAACCTCGGCAGGCAACGCAGCAGGTTGCTCCGCTTCAATCGGTGCAGGGGCTTGCGGCTGTTCAGCTACGGGTTGCTGGGGCTTTTTGCGCAACCAGCCGAACAGGCCTTTCTTTTCACCAGCCGCGGCCGGCGTCTTTTTGTCGTCGTTGGAACCAAACATGGAAGACGGCTATCTCAGGGTAGCGATGCGCCACTGCGGCGCCTCGTAAATTCTTTTAACGCAGAACAGTCTACTTTTAATCCGGCTCGTTCTTGCGCAGCATTTTGTCATCAAGCCTACGGGCTGGATCCACGACAGGCATGGTCCTCAGGCAACCGGATCAGTATCCTAGCACCTCCAAGCCCGCTGACGCTAAGACCACGCGGGCAGTCCTACAGGTTAAACAACGTATGAATGCTCTAGCCCGCCGCGCCGCTGGCCTGTTGCTCAGCACAGTTTGTCTGCCGTTCGCGGCCTTCGCCGCCGATACGCAACCCACTCACGAGTTCATTCTCGACAACGGCCTGAAAGTGGTCGTGCGCGAGGACCACCGGGCGCCGGTGGTGGTCTCGCAAATCTGGTACAAGGTCGGATCGACCTATGAATCCCCCGGCCAGACCGGCCTTTCCCATGCCCTGGAACACATGATGTTCAAGGGCAGCGAGAAGCTCGGCCCCGGCGAAGCCTCGCGCATCCTGCGCGACCTGGGCGCCGAAGAGAACGCCTTTACCAGCGACGATTACACCGCCTATTACCAGGTGCTGGCCCGCGACCGCCTGCCGGTAGCGCTTGAGCTCGAAGCCGACCGCATGGCCAGCCTGCGTCTGCCGGCCGACGAGTTCAGCCGCGAAATCGAGGTCATCAAGGAAGAACGCCGCCTGCGCACCGACGACCAGCCCAATGCCAAGGCCTTCGAGCTGTTCAGCGCCATGGCCTTCCCGGCCAGCAGCTACCGCACCCCGACCATAGGCTGGATGGCTGACCTTGACCGTATGAAGGTCGAGGAGCTGCGTCACTGGTACGAATCCTGGTACGTGCCGAACAACGCCACCCTGGTGGTGGTCGGCGATGTCACTGTCGAGGAGGTCAAGGGCCTGGCCCAGCGCTTCTTCGGCGCCATCCCGAAACGCGCGGTGCCACCGGCCAAGCTGCCGCTGGAGCTGGCCGAGCCTGGCCTGCGGGAAACCACCCTGCATGTACAAACCCAGCTGCCGAGCCTGATCTACGGCTTCAACGCCCCCGGCCTCGCCACTGCCAAGGACCCCCGCACCGTGCACGCCCTGCGGCTGATCTCGGCACTGCTCGACGGCGGTTACAGCGCACGCCTGCCGAGCCGCCTGGAGCGTGGCCAGGAGCTGGTCTCCGGCGCTTCCTCCAGCTACAACGCATTTACCCGCGGCGACAGCCTGTTCCTGATCTCGGCCACGCCGAACCTGCAGAAACACAAAACCCTGGCCGACGTCGAAGCCGGTATCTGGAAGCTGCTCGACGAGCTCAAGACCACCCCGCCTTCGGCTGAAGAGCTTGAGCGCGTACGTGCCCAGGTCATCGCCGGGCTGGTCTACGACCGTGACTCCATCAGCAGCCAGGCCACCGCCATTGGCCAGTTGGAAACCGTCGGCCTGTCGTGGAAGCTGATCGACAGCGAGCTGGACGAGCTGAAAAGCGTGACCCCGGCAGACATCCAGAGCGCCGCCCGCACCTACTTCACCCGTGAACGCCTGAGCGTTGCCCATGTACTGCCCGAGGAGAACGCTCATGAGTGAACGCAGCGCACCCCGCTACACCCTGATCGGCCTGGGCCTGCTGTTGCTGCTGGGCTTGCTGGCTTTCTTCCTGGCCAAGCCGGCGCAGTCGGATAACGCCGCGCAACCGGCCACCAGCACCGCCGCCAAGGCGGCCAACACCTTGCAATCGCTGGCTGAGCTGGACGGCAAGGCGCCAAGCCGCCGACAGTTGAACATCCAGACCTGGAATACCGCCGAAGGCGCCCGCGTGCTGTTCGTCGAAGCCCGCGAGCTGCCAATGTTCGACCTGCGCCTGACCTTCGCCGCCGGCAGCAGCCAGGACGGCGATGCCCCGGGCCTGGCGACCCTGACCAACGCCATGCTTAACGAAGGCGTAGCCGGCAAGAGCGTCACCGCCATCGCCGAAGGCTTCGAAGGCCTGGGCGCCGACTTTGGCAATGGCGCCTACCGCGACATGGCCGTGGCTTCGCTGCGCAGCCTGAGCGCCGCCGACAAGCGCGAGCCGGCGCTGAAGCTGTTCGCTGAAGTGGTCGGCAAACCAACCTTCCCGCAGGACGCCCTGGCACGCATCAAGAACCAGATGCAGGCCGGCTTCGAGTACCAGAAGCAGAACCCTGGCAAACTGGCCGGTATCGAGCTGTTCGAGCGCCTGTACGGCACCCACCCTTATGCCCACCCGAGTGACGGCACAGCCAAGAGCATCCCGCCGATTACCCTGGAGCAACTGCGCGCCTTCCACGCCAAGGCCTATGCCGCCGGCAACACAGTCATCGCCCTGGTCGGTGATTTGAGCCGCAGCGAAGCCGAAGCCATTGCCGCGCAAGTTTCCTCTGCCCTGCCAAAAGGCCCGGCACTGGCCAAGGTTGAACAGCCTAGCGAGCCCAAAGCTGGCACCACGCACCTCGATTTCCCGTCCAAGCAGACCCACCTGATGCTCGCTCAACTGGGCATCGACCGTAACGATCCGGACTACGCTGCGCTTTCGCTCGGCAACCAGATCCTCGGCGGCGGCACCTTTGGCACCCGCCTGATGAGCGAAGTGCGCGAGAAGCGCGGCCTGACCTACGGCGTGTACTCGGTGTTCAGCCCGATGCAGGTGCGGGGCCCATTCATGATCAACCTGCAGACCCGTGCCGAGCTCAGCGAGGGCACCCTCAAGCTGGTTCAGGACATCCTCGCCGACTACCTCAAGAGCGGCCCGACCCAGCAAGAGCTGGACGATGCCAAGCGCGAACTGGCCGGCAGCTTCCCGCTGTCCAATGCCAGCAACGCCAGTATCGTCGGCCAGTTGGGCGCCATCGGCTTCTACCACCTGCCGCTGACCTGGCTGGAAGACTACATGCAGCAATCCCAGGCGCTGACCACCGAACAGGTCAAGACCGCGCTGAACAAACACCTGGCCGCTGACAAGATGGTCATCGTCACCGCCGGGCCAAGCGTGCCGCAAAAACCACTGCCGCCGCCCACTGACAAACCCGCCGAGCAACCGCTTGGCGTACCGGAGCATTAATGGCCAGTCCATCCGCAAAATCGGCCAAGCCGCACCACGGCCAGGGCCAGCTGCGCATCATTGCCGGCGAATGGCGCAGCCGGCGCCTCGGCTTCCCTGACGCGCCGGGCCTGCGGCCGACCCCGGACCGGGTCCGCGAGACCCTGTTCAACTGGCTCGCCCCGCACATCGAAGGGGCAAAAGTGCTCGACGCCTACACCGGTAGCGGCGCGCTGTACCTCGAAGCGCTGTCCCGTGGCGCGGGCGAGTCCGTGGCCCTGGACAGCAACCCGGCGGCCATCGCCAGCTTGCGGCAGAACCTGGAAACCCTGCGTTGCCCACGCGGCCAGGTGATCCAGACCGACGCCCAGCGCTACCTGCAGGGCGAGCCGAAGCTGGCCTTCGACCTGGTGTTCCTCGATCCGCCGTTCAACCAGGGCTTGCTGCCCACCACCTGCGCCCTGCTTGAAGAGCGTCAGTGGCTGGCCGAGAACGCCTGGATCTACACCGAGAGCGAAACCCCGCCATCGACCCTGCAGCTGCCCGGCAACTGGCGCCTGCACCGAGAGAAGAAAGCCGGCCAGGTGTATTACGCACTCTGGCAACGCAGCTGATTCACAGCAGGAAGGCGCAACGGGCGTTACACTTCAAGACAACCGTTGCGCTTTTCTGCCGAGATACCTCCGATGTCATCTGCCCCGTCCAGCCCCTTCAAACCCGCCCTGGGGCTGGGCAATCCGCATATGCAGACGCTATGGGGACCGTTGTGGCGTAAATCAGCGGCCCTGAGCCGCCAGCGCGAACGTTTGTGGCTCGCTGATGGCGATTTTCTCGACCTCGACTGGCACGGCCCCCATGAAGCGACAACGCCAGTGGTGCTGGTGCTGCACGGGCTCACCGGCTCCTCCAGCTCACCTTACGTGATTGGCATGCAACAGGCCCTGGCCGACCGTGGCTGGGCCAGCGTGGCGTTGAACTGGCGCGGCTGCTCGGGCGAGCCCAACCTGCTGCCACGCAGCTACCATTCCGGCGCCAGCGAAGACCTGGCTGAAACTATCAACCATCTGCGTGCGCAACGGCCTCAAGCGCCGCTGTATGCGGTGGGCTACTCGCTGGGTGGCAACGTGCTGCTCAAGCACCTGGGTGAAGCCGGTTCGACCAGCCAGTTGCAGGCGGCGGTAGCGGTATCGGTGCCATTTCGTCTGGACCAGTGTGCCGACCGCATCGGCCTGGGCTTTTCCCGGGTGTACCAGGCGCACTTCATGCGCGCCATGCTCGCTTATGTGAAAGACAAGCAGCGCCACTTCCAGCATCACGGGCACCATGAAGGGCTGGCTGTATTGGAGCGCCTGGGATCGCTGGAAAACCTGCGTACATTCTGGGATTTCGATGGTCGGGTGACCGCGCCGCTCAATGGCTTTGCTGACGCCAAGGACTATTACCGGCGCGCATCGAGCCGGTACTTTTTGGGCGAGAACCGTACGCCAACGCTGATCATCCACTCCAGCGATGACCCGTTCGTGTTTGCCCACAGCCTGCCAGGGGCCAATGAGCTGGCGGCGCAGACCACCTTCGAGCTGCACACACGTGGCGGGCATGTGGGGTTTGTCGATGGCAGTGTGCGCAACCCGGGGTACTACCTGGAACGGCGGATTCCGCAGTGGCTGGCGATAAATCGAGCTGACTGAAAAGCTTCGCCGGCAAAGCCGGCTCCCACAGGATTTGTGGTGTTGCACAGTTCTGTGGGAGCCGGCCTTGCCGGCGAAAGGCTGCATTGCAGCCCAACAAGGGCTTACTCAGTCGCCGGTGGCCACCGCCCGCTTGGGATCGGTAATCCACTCACTCCACGAGCCCGCATACAACTTGCCCAGCGGATACCCCGCCAGCGCCAGGGCAAACAGGTTGTGGCAAGCCGTCACGCCGGAGCCACAGTAAGCCACCAACTGCTCTGGCGAACGCTTGCCCAGTTTCTCGGCAAAACGCTGCTTGAGCTGCTCGGCCGGCAAAAACCGTCCATCCGCCCCCAGGTTGTCGGTAAATGCCGCGCACTGCGCGCCTGGGATGTGCCCGGCGACCGGGTCGATGGGTTCGACCTCGCCACGAAAACGCGGCAAGCCACGGGCATCGATCAGGGTCAGCTCGGGCTTGCCCAGGCGCTCGCCCAGCTGCGCGGCATCCAGCACCAGGCTGTCGTCCGGCTCACCGCTGAAGGTGCCTTCACGTTTGGCTGGCGGGTCGAGGCTCAACGGCAGCCCGGCCGCGTGCCAGGCTTTGAGGCCGCCATCCAGGATCGATACGCCGCTGCGCTTGCCTAGCCAGGCCAGCAGCCACCAGGCCCGGGCTGCGAAGGCGCCCGGGCCGTCATCGTAAAGAACGATCGCACTGTCATTGTCGATGCCCCAGGCCCGCAGCCGCTCGACCAGTTGCTCTGGCTCCGGCAACGGATGACGCCCGGTCACGCCCTTAATGATTGGCCCGCTGAGGTCGCGTTCCAGGTCGGCAAAATACGCTCCGGCGATATGCCCCTCGGCGTAACTGCGCTGACCATAATCGATGTCTTCCAGGGCAAAACGGCAATCGAGAATCACCAGCGCCGGCGCCTCCAGGCGTTCGGCCAATTGCTGGGCGGTGATCAGTTGCGCGAGGGGCATGACAGTCTCCTGAACGATTGAACGGATAAGGCCCGGGCGTTATTGCTCCAGCGCCTGGTTAAGCGAAACGTAGAATTCCTGGCACAAGGCATCCACCGCGGGGCGCGCCTTGGCGGTGACGAAGCCGAGCTCCAGCACCAGTACCTGATAGACACCGCGCTTGAAGGCTTCTTCACTCAGGTGCGCGGAATTTTCGCGAGTGGTGCAGAGAAAGCGCACCCAGGAAGTGAGGATGATCCAGGCATTGAGGGTCAGCGACTCGATCTGCACGGTATCCATCTCGACGATGCCGGCCTCGACAAAGCCGCGGTAGATCGCCTGGCCCTGCAGCAGGCAGCGCTGGGAAAAACGCCGGTATCGGGCGGCCAGCTCCTTGTCGCTGTCGAGCAGGTGCTCCAGGTCGCGGTGCAAAAAACGGTAGTTCCACATCGCCGCCAGCAGCGCCTTGAGGTAGAAGCGCTTGTCTTCCACCGTGGCCAGACGCCCTTGCGGCGGGCGCAGGAAGCTTTCCACCAGCTCTTCATACTGAGTGAAGAGCACAGCGATGATTTCCTGCTTGTTGGCGAAGTGGTAGTACAGGTTGCCGGGCGAAATCTCCATGTGCGCGGCAATGTGGTTGGTGCTGACACTACGCTCGCCCTGCTGGTTGAACAGCTCCAGGCTGTTCTGCACGATGCGCTCGCGGGTCTTGATACGCGGGGCCATGATCAATTCCAGGCGTTGAGCTTGAATGAATAGGTCCATCTTACGGTGTATCCACACCGGTATGTACCTGCAGACGCTGTGAAAAACAGTCGCACAGCACACATATTAGAGTATATGCTCTAGAAAACCTGCCTTGCCGTGGAGTTTCGCATGCTCGCCGACGCTACCCGCTCCCTGCCGCTCACTGAATTCGACGCCCTCGACGCGCTGTTTGCCAAGCAGCGCCAGGCCTTTGCCGATAACCCCCGGCCCACGGCTGCACAACGCCTGCAATGGCTCAAGAGCTTGCGCACTGCGCTTCTCGGCCAGCAGGACACCCTGATCGCAGCGATCAACGAGGACTTTTCCGGGCGTAGCGCCGACGAAACACTGCTGGCCGAACTGATGCCGAGCATCCAGGGCCTGCGCCATGCTGAAAAACATCTCAAGCAGTGGATGAAAGCCTCGAAACGCAAGGTCGGCCTGGCCTTCCAGCCAGCCAGCGCCGAGGTGCAGTACCAGCCGCTGGGCGTGGTCGGCATCATCGTGCCGTGGAACTACCCGCTGTTTCTCGCCATCGGCCCGCTGACCTGCGCCCTGGCCGCCGGCAACCGGGTGATGCTCAAGCTCAGCGAAGCCACACCGGCCACCGGCCTGCTGCTCCAGCAATTGCTCGACAAGGTATTCCCCGAAGACCTGGTCAGCGTGGTGCTGGGTGAAGCCGACGTTGCCCAGGCCTTCTCGCGCCTGCCGTTCGATCACCTGCTGTTTACCGGTGCCACCAGTGTCGGCCGCCAGGTGATGCTCGCCGCCGCGCAAAACCTCACCCCGGTAACCCTGGAGCTGGGCGGCAAATCGCCGGCCATTGTCTCTTCCAGCGTGCCACTGGCCGACGCCGCCGAACGCATCGCCTTCGGCAAGACCCTCAATGCCGGCCAGACCTGCGTGGCACCCGACTACGTGCTGGTGCCACGCGAGCGCTTGGACGATTTCGCCAGTGCCTACCAGAACGTGGTGCGGCGCTTTTATCCGACCCTGGCCAACAACCGGGACTACAGCGCGATCATCAACCCACGCCACCTGGCCCGCCTGGAGAGCTACCTGGAAGATGCGCGTAACAAGGGCGCCGAGATCATTGATCTGTATCCCGAAGAGCCGCGCCAGGGGCGCCGTCTGCCGCCGCACCTGCTGCTGAAGGTCAGCGACGAGATGCGCGTGATGCAGGACGAGATCTTCGGCCCGCTGCTGCCGCTGGTGCCCTACGACAACCTCGACCAGGCGCTGGCCTACATCAATCAGCGCCCGCGCCCGCTGGCGCTGTACTACTTCGGCTACGAACGCAGCGAACAGCAACGGGTACTGGAGCAGACCCACTCCGGTGGCGTGTGCCTCAACGACACCCTGCTGCACGTCGCCCAGGACGACCTGCCGTTCGGCGGTATCGGCCCATCGGGCATGGGCCATTACCACGGTCATGAGGGCTTCCTGACCTTCAGCAAGGCCAAGGCGGTGTTCGCCAAGCAGCGCTTGAATGCCGCGCGGCTGATCTACCCGCCCTACGGCAAGGCGCTGCTGAAGCTGGTGTACAAACTGTTCATTCGCTGAAAAACCATCTTCGGGCCTGATAACAATGACCACAAGCCTGCCTGTAAACCCCGCGCTGAGCCGGCGCGGGCTGCTCAAGCTCAGCCTCGGCGCCAGCGCTTTTCTCGCCACTGCCGGGCTGGGTGCCAGCCTCAGCGGCTGCTCGGCGCAAACACCGGCCAGCGGCTTCACTGCCCTGCGCCAGAACGACCTGCCGATTGTTCAGGCCCTGATTCCGGTAGTTCTGGCCGGCACCAAGGCGGCGGACAACCGCGAAGCCTTGCTACGCAGGCTGGACAACAAGCTCGCTGCCCTGTCGCCGGCCATGCTCAAGCTGACCCGGCAGCTGTTCGACGTGCTTGCCATGGCGGTCACCCGCGGGCCGTTGACCGGCATCTGGGGCAGTTGGGACAACGCCAGCAGCACGCAAATCGAAGCCTTTCTGCAACGCTGGCAGGACAGCTCGCTGAACCTGCTGCGCATGGGCCACGCCTCGCTGCTGCAACTGCTGCACATGGCCTGGTACGAACTGCCTGAATCCTGGGCCCATTGCGGCTACCCGGGGCCACCCAAGGTCTGATCCCCCCATAACGACAAGAGGCTGAAGATGCCCGTACCCGACCTGTTCCGCGACGGCCTTGGCCGTGGCTGGAAAACCCGTGACGCCTCGCGCCTGGACCAGGACCTGAGCCTGGAAACCGATATCGCCATCATCGGCAGCGGCGCCGGGGGTGCCACCAGTGCCGAGCTGCTCAGCGCCGCCGGTTTCAAGGTGCTGCTGATCGAAGAAGGCCCGCTGAAAACCAGCAGCGACTTCCACATGCTCGAAGACCAGGCCTACGCCAGCCTCTACCAGGAAGGGATCGGCCGTATGAGCAAGGACGGCGCCATCACCATTTTGCAAGGCCGCGCGGTCGGCGGCACGACCCTGATCAACTGGACCTCGAGCTTTCGTACACCCGAGCCCACGCTGGAGCACTGGGCCAGGGAACATGGCGTCAAGGGCCTGAGCAGCGCCGAACTGGCGCCGTGGTTCGCACGTATGGAGCAACGCCTGGGCATCGAGCCGTGGATCATGCCGCCCAACGCCAACAACGAGGCGCTACGCCGCGGCTGCGAAGCGCTGGGCTACAACTGGAAGGTGATCCCGCGCAACGTGCGCGGCTGCTGGAACCTGGGCTATTGCGGCATGGGTTGCCCGGTCAACGCCAAGCAGTCGATGCTGGTCACCAGCATTCCAGCGACCCTCGAGCACGGCGGCGAGCTGCTTTATCTGGCCCGGGCCGAGCGCCTGGAACACAACGGTGAACAGATCAGCGGTCTGCACTGCGTGGCCATGGACGCGCGCTGCGTCGAGCCGACCGGCCGCAAAATCCGGGTCAAGGCCCGGCATTACATCCTCGCCGGTGGCGGTATCAACAGCCCGGGCCTGCTGCTGCGCTCCGAGGCTCCGGACCCCCACGAGCGCCTGGGCAAACGCACCTTCCTGCACCTGGTCAACTTCAGCGCCGGGCTGTTCAAGGACCAGGTCAACCCGTTCTACGGTGCGCCGCAGTCGATCTATTCCGACCATTTCCAGTGGCGCGACGGCGTTAGCGGGCCGATTGGCTACAAGCTCGAAGTACCGCCCCTGCATCCAGCGCTGGCCAGCACCCTGCTGGGCAGCTTCGGCAAAGAAAACGCCCTGCGCATGGAGCAACTGCCGCATACCCACGTAATGCTCGCCCTGCTGCGCGACGGTTTTCACCCGGACAGCGTCGGTGGCGAGGTGCAACTGCGTGGCGATGGCTCGCCGGTGCTCGACTATCAGGTCTCGCCCTATGCCTGGGATGGCGTGCGCCGGGCTTTCCAGAGCATGGCCGAGATCCAGTTCGCGGCGGGTGCCGAAAGTGTGCTGCCGGTGCACAGCGATGCCCGCCATGTGAAAACCCTGGCCGAAGCCCGGCAAATGATCGACGGGCTGAATCTTGAGCTGTTTCGTACCCGCCTGGGCAGCGCCCATGTCATGGGCGGCTGCGCCATGGGCGAGGACCCACGCCAGGCAGTGTGTGACAGCCTGGGACGGCATCATCAGCTGGCCAACCTGTCGATCCACGACGGTTCACTGTTCCCCACCAGCATCGGTGCCAACCCGCAATTGTCGGTGTATGGCCTGACTGCGCGGCTCAGTGACGCCCTGGCCGAGCGCCTGGCAGCCGGCAGATGACAACAAATGGCCTCACTGTCTATAGTGCCTTCAGCGTGCGCGGGCGACTTGGCCGACCGCCATTGCTGCGATACCATCCGACTCCCCAACGCACTCCTGCCAGGACGACGCGATGAACCGAGTGTTGTACCCAGGTACTTTCGACCCTATTACCAAGGGCCATGGCGATCTGGTCGAGCGAGCCTCGCGGCTGTTCGACCAAGTGATCATTGCGGTCGCCGCCAGCCCGAAGAAAAACCCATTGTTCCCGCTGGAACAACGGGTGGAACTGGCTCGTGAGGTCACCAAGCACCTGCCCAATGTCGAAGTCCTCGGCTTCTCCACCTTGCTGGCGCATTTTGCCAAGGAACAGCAGGCCAATGTTTTCCTGCGCGGCCTGCGGGCTGTTTCGGACTTCGAGTACGAGTTTCAGCTGGCGAACATGAACCGCCAGCTGGCCCCCGACGTCGAGAGCCTGTTCCTTACCCCTTCGGAGCGTTATTCGTTCATTTCCTCGACCCTGGTCCGGGAAATCGCGGCGCTGGGCGGCGACATCACCAAATTCGTCCACCCGGTGGTGGCCGAGGCCCTGACCGAACGCTTCAAAAAGTGACATTGGCGATTTGACCACGGCGCCCGCGTGCACTGCGGGCGCTAATGCGGCACAATTATGCCCATTGGTTTTCAAATGCCTGGGTTCTGAGCCCTGGCCGGAGTCCCCATGTCCCTGATCATCACCGACGATTGCATCAATTGCGACGTCTGCGAACCCGAGTGCCCGAACGCTGCGATCTCTCAAGGCGAAGAGATCTACGTGATCGACCCCAACCTGTGCACCCAGTGCGTGGGTCACTACGACGAGCCGCAATGCCAGCAAGTCTGCCCGGTAGACTGCATCCCTCTGGATGAAGCCCATCCGGAGACCGAAGCGCAGCTGATGGAAAAATACCGCCGAATCACCGGCAAGGCCTGATGCCGTTCGTCGCCCGACTCATACCGCTGGTACTGGGCGCCACCCTGGCGCTAGGGGCTGCCTGTGCCCAGGCAGAAGGCCCGGGTCGCGCGGCGATTGCCACACCCCATGCCGAAGCCACCGCCGCTGCGCGGGAAATTCTCGAGCAGGGCGGTAACGCCTTTGACGCCGCCATTGCCGTCAGCGCCGCGCTGGCGGTGGTCGAGCCCTATGGCTCCGGCCTTGGCGGCGGCGGATTCTTCCTTCTGCGCGAAGGCGAAACGCCCGCCCGCTATACCTTTATCGACGCTCGCGAGCGCGCGCCAGGCAGAGCCAGCGAAGCCATGTACCTCAAGGACGGCAAGGTCCAACCGGGGTTGTCGATCAATGGCCCGCTGGCGGCAGCGATTCCCGGCTTGCCGGCAGCACTCGCGGATCTCGCTGCCCATTACGGCAAGCTGCCGCTGCAAAGCACCCTGGCTCCTGCCATTCGTCTGGCCAACCAGGGTTTTGCCGTCGACCGCATTTACCGCGACCGCGCGCAGATGCGCTTGAGCGCATTGCGCGACGACCCGGAAAGCGCCCGGCTGTTCCTCATCAATGGTGAAGTACCGGCCCTTGGCGCTCAGATCCGCCAACCGCAACTGGCCATTACCCTTGAGCGCATCGCCAGCCAGGGCCGCGACGGCTTCTATGCCGGCCCTACCGCTCAGGCCATGGTTGAGGGCGTACAAGCTGCAGGGGGCATCTGGCGCCTGGATGACCTGGCCAACTACCGCACCGCCAAACGCGAGCCGCTGCGCTACCAGCTTGCCGGCCAGCGTGAACTGATCAGCGCTCCGCCGCCCTCGGCCGGTGGCGTGGCCCTGGCCCAGAGCCTGGCGATGCTGCAGCGCCTGCCCTGGCAAAGCGCCGAGCCGGTGCAGCGCAGTCATTACGTGCTGGAAGTGTTGCGCCGGGCCTATCGCGACCGCGGTCTGCTCGGCGATCCGGACTACGTCGCCAACCCGTTGCCACAACTGCTCGCACGCAATTACCTGACTTCGCTGGCCGACAGCATCGACGCGCACCAGGCCACGCCCAGCAACAGCCTGCCGCCCGCCCCGGCCTGGCGCGAAGGTGATCACACCACTCACTTTGCGCTGATCGATGCCGACGGCAATGCCGTGGCCGCGACACTGTCGGTCAACCTGCCGTTCGGCGCCGCCTTCAGCGCCCCCGGTACCGGTGTGGTGCTGAACAACGAAATGGATGACTTTGCCGCCGACCCGCGTGGCAGCAACAGTTATGGCCTGGCCGGCAGCCAGGCCAACGCCGTGGCCGCCGGTAAACGGCCGCTGTCGAGCATGAGCCCGAGCTTTATCGAGAGCCCGACCCAGTTCGCCGCCTTCGGCACACCGGGCGGCAGCCGCATTCCGAGCATGGTGCTGCTGTCGATGATGGGCTTTCTTGAGGGCAAGCCGGTGGCCGACTGGCCGGCGGTGCCGCGCTATCACCACCAGTACCTGCCGGATGTGGTCGAGCACGAGCCGGGGGCGTTCAGCACCGGGCAGCAGCGTGAACTGCAGGCACGCGGCTACCAGCTCAAGGACCTGGGGCGGACCTACGGCAATCAGCAAGTACTGTACTGGGACAAGGCCGGGCAAACCCTCGAAGCCGCCAGCGACCCCCGCGGCGTGGGCGCCGCGCAGGTGCTCAGCCCGCGCTAAACACCTTCACTTCTGGCAGCGTAGGCAGAAGACGCTGGCGCGCTGGCCGAGCTTGACCTCACGCAGGATGCTGCCACACACCTTGCACGGCTCTTCCCCACGCCCGTAGACGAACAGTTCCTGCTGGAAGTAGCCCGGCTGGCCGTCGCCACCGATAAAGTCGCGCAAGGTGGTGCCGCCGCGCTCGATGGCGCAGGCCAGGATGCGTTTGATCTCGATCGCCAGCTTCAGGTAACGCGCCCGGGAAATGCTCCCGGCTTCACGGCGCGGATCAATGCCAGCGGCGAACAGCGCCTCGGTCGCATAGATATTGCCCACCCCGACCACCACCGCGTTGTCCATGATGAACGGCTTGACCGCCATGGAGCGGCCGCGTGACAGCTGGAACAGCCGCTCGCCGTCGAACAGATCGGTCAGGGGTTCCGGGCCGAGCTTGATCAGCAGCTCATGATTGAGCGGATCGAGGCTCCACAGCATCGCCCCGAAGCGCCGCGGGTCGGTGTAGCGCAGGGCCAGGCCCGACTCCAGTTCGATATCCACATGCTCGTGCTTGGCCGCCGGCAGGCCGATCTCGACCAGGCGCAAGTTGCCGGACATGCCCAGATGGCTGATCAGGGTGCCAACCTCGGCATTGAGCAGCAGGTACTTGGCGCGCCGCTCGACCTTGACGAAACGCTGCCCGGACAGGCGAATGTCGAGGTCCTCGGGGATCGGCCAGCGCAGGCGCCGGTCGCGCACGATCACCCGGCTGACCCGCTGGCCTTCCAGGTAAGGCGCAATACCGCGCCGGGTGGTTTCGACTTCTGGCAATTCCGGCATGGATCAGTGACCGCCCAGTTCGCGAATGGTCTGCTTGAGGTTCTCGAAGTCATACTCGGACAGGCCGACATAATCGAGCACCAGGTGCCCGACGGTATTCCATTCGTGGTCGACGCTCTGGTTGCCCAGCACCCGGTAGGAGGCACAGATGTGCTCGGCCATCTTCAGGATCGCCAGCAGGTTCTTCAACTGGCTGTTGCGCGCCGAGTCATCGCTGAACACCGCCAGGGCGTTGTGATGGTTGGCAATGGCATTGCTCAGGTGCTCGGGCAGGCGCCACGACTTGGCGGTGTAGTACCCGACCACCGCATGGTTGGTGTTGAACACCTGGTTTTCGGTATCGACCACCCGCTGTTCGGCGCCGGCACTGGCGTAGGCATCCTCGAGCACGCTCATGTACTCGGGGAAGCGCTTGAGCATCAGCGGCACGCCACAATCGTGGAACAGGCCCAGGGCATAGGCTTCGTCCACCGCCTGGGAGCCGATGCGCTTGGCCAGGGTCAGGCAGGTCATGGCCACGTCCTGGGCGGTGTCCCAGAAACGGTTGAGGGTGACGATGGTGTCGTCGCTCATCTCGCCCTTGATCGACTGCGCATTGATCAGATTGATGATCGAGCGGCTGCCGAGCAGATTCACCGCACGCTGGATCGAGGCGATCTTGTTGCTCAGGCCGTAGTACGGCGAGTTGACCAGCTTGAGCAATGCCCCGGACAAGCCCGGGTCCTGGGAGATCAGCTTGGCGATCACCTCCAGGTCGGGGTCGGGCATGTATTGTTCGAACTGCAGGTCAACCATGATCTGCGGCTGCGGCGGCACGCTGATGCCTTGCAGGGCGTTCTGGATCTGTTCGGCGGAGAGTTCCTGGGACATAAGTACACACTCGGGGCTGAGCGGCGATTCTAACCCGATCGTACTGGCCAGGGGTGAAGCTAAAGGCCACCGCTCTGTTGCAATTTGTCGCTATTCCCCATCGACACGGCAGGCATCGCGCTATAATCCCGCTCTTTTTTCCCGGAGCGACGTCATGTCCCTGCCCAGCCTTCGTCTCAAAGCCAATGCCGACCGCCGCCTGCGCGCTGGCCACCTGTGGGTCTACAGCAACGAAATCGACGTCGCCGCGACCCCGCTGCATGGCTTCAAGGCCGGTGACCAGGCGATCCTCGAAACCGCCGGCGGCAAGGCTTTGGGCGTCGTTGCCATGAGCCCGAACAACCTGATCTGCGCCCGCCTGCTGTCGCGTGACGCCAAGCTGGCCCTGGACAAGTCGCTGCTGGTGCACCGCATCAACGTTGCCCTGTCGCTGCGTGAGCGCCTGTTCGACAAGCCGTTCTACCGCCTGGTGTACGGTGATTCCGACTTGCTGCCGGGCCTGGTGGTCGATCGTTTCGGCGACATCCTGGTGGTCCAGCTTGCTTCGGCGACCATGGAGCAGCACAAGGATGACGTCGTAGCCGCCCTGGTCCAGGTGCTCAAGCCGACCGGCATCCTGTTCAAGAACGACTCGGCCGCGCGCGATGCCGAAGGCCTGGGCCGTTACGTCGAAACCGTGTTCGGCCTGGTACCGGAGTGGGTGGCCCTGGAAGAGAACGGCGTGAAGTTCGAAGCGCCGGTCATGGAAGGCCAGAAGACCGGCTGGTTCTACGACCACCGCATGAACCGCGCGCGTCTGGCGCCGTACGTCAAAGGCAAGCGCGTGCTCGACCTGTTCAGCTACATCGGTGGCTGGGGCGTACAGGCCGGTGCCTTTGGCGCCAGCGAAGTGTTCTGCGTCGATGCCTCGGGCTTTGCCCTGGACGGCGTCGAGCGTAACGCCGGGCTCAACGGCATTGCCGAGAAGCTGACCTGCATCGAAGGCGACGTGTTCGAAGCGCTGAAAGAGCTCAAGGCCTCCGAAGAGCGTTTCGACGTGATCGTGGCCGACCCGCCCGCCTTCATCAAGCGCAAGAAAGACCTGAAAAACGGCGAGGGCGCCTACCGCCGCCTGAACGAACAAGCCATGCGCCTGCTGACCAAGGACGGCATCCTGGTCAGTGCATCCTGCTCGATGCACCTGCCGGAAGACGACCTGCAGAACATCCTGCTGACCAGCGCCCGCCACCTGGACCGCAACATCCAACTGCTCGAACGCGGCGGCCAGGGCCCGGATCACCCGGTCCACCCGGCGATCCCGGAAACCCGCTACATCAAGAGCATCACCTGCCGCCTGCTGCCGAACAGCTAAGGCGTGGTGCAATAAAAAATCCCGGCCAGGTGCCGGGATTTTTTTGCCTGCAATACGCTAGCGGTTGGGCTGCCAGGTCAAATCGATACCATCGAGGGTCAGCGTCTTGTAACGTGGCATCACCGGTTTCATCTGCCCACTGCGGATCAACTGAACCAGTCGCTCGGTGTTATCGCGAATACTGTGCAGGCTACCGACTTCGCGCCACTCCCCCTTGCCCTCGCGGGCAAACAGGAAAACGCTGGATGCGTAGGTGTGCCGCGGGATCATCAACACTTCGTTGCGCCCGTCGCCATCCATGTCCACCCCCCACAGGAAACAACCCTTGCCGCCGCATTGGCTCAGGGCCATGACCATCGTGGCGAACTCCTCGCTGCCAGGTTGCTCAGGCCCCAGCCATTCAAGGTTCGGGGCGTGACTGTCGTCGGCGTACAGCGGGTGGGCTTCATCCATGATCCACTGCAGCTTTTTCCGTCCTTCGGCGTCGAACAGTTCGTCAGTCTTGAGCCGCGCTTCCAGCGCCTTGAACGCCTCACGTCCCGGCTTGCCCAGGCGGTGGTACAAAGTTCTGGCATCGAATTCCTGGATCGCGGTACGCCCGCTAAGCAGACGCTCGACCTGGTTGTTTGCACTGAGCTGCAAAGGGTTCAGCAGCGGCGTATAGAACAGCACCACGAGCACCGCGCTGAGCAGGGCAATCCACGGGTTGCTGACCCGCAGGCTGTGCAACCAGCCCTGGCGCGAGGCGAACACTGCCCAGAGTGCGGCCAGGCTGTGAACCTGCATCACACCGATCAGCAACAGGGCGAGGATGCGCTCAGGCGTAAGGCCATACTGATTTACCCGCAACCAGCTTGAATAGCCCGCCAGCGCCACCAGTACCGGCAAGCACAGCAAGCAGGCCTCGACCAGGCGCTTGAGCACGCTCGGATAGGGATTGGCCTGATGGCCATCCTGGAACACGCCGTTGACCAAAAACAGGTTGATGACCACCAGCAACAACAAGATGGTGGTCGAGTAGCCGGTACTCCAGATCGGCTGCAACCCGGTAAACGGCAGCATCAGGCTGAACAGTACGGCGATCAGTGCGCTCAGTGGCAGCAACACACGACACAGGGTCAGTAGCACGCCGCGCAGCAGGCCGATGACTTTTTCGTTCTCCAGGCCCATGCGCATCCCCAGGGAGAACACTACCGCCAGGCCGATGCGCACTACTGGCGCCGAGGTCAGCACGTCTTCGACCTGGGGGATGCCGAGCATCAGGAACAGGCGTCCGCACAACCACAGCAGCAGCCAGAACAACAGGGTGAACAGCAGTGCCAGGAGGACGATGAAGATGTTGTTCCAGGCATGCCGGAACAGGTCTTCATAGCGCAGCCGCAGGCCTTCGCGGGTCGGCCAGCTGAGGATGAAGGCGGTGCCGATGTAGGTGACGGCAACCGCAGCCACCCATGAGCTCTGCCAGACCCAGCCCAGGGTGTCCTGACTGAAGGTCCAGCTGCTGATAAAGCCGATCAGCAGCGTCAAGCCCAGTACCAGCCAGCCCGTACCGCGATGCAGCACTGCACTGCCAAGCAGTTGCAGGTTGACCCCGGCCACCAGCACGGCGGCGCACAGGCCGAATGGCAGCCCGGCGATATCGATTTGGACGTGCCTGGCGTAGAGGAACACCAGGCCCTGAATCAGGCCGATAGCCAGGTAGAACAGTAAAGATCGACTTATCGCAGGCATTGCAAATCCTTTTGGCCAGTGGGGTGCGAAGGGCGCAAGTCTACCTAAAGCCTGGCAACCGACGCCAAGGCCTTTACCTTGCTGGCTGCGCCAACGGCCAATTATCACAACGCCATTCCCTCAAGGCCGTGGCGGTGTAGAATCGGGCTATTCATCGCCAGTCATCCCCGGCGGGTTTATGAGCTCTGGCCGAGCGCACGGCGATCCCGCGGCGATCTCGGCTTCATCCGTACCAGCGGCCACCTGCCTTCGGTGCAAAGGACAAGAGAAGCTCACTCCCCTTTTTGTTACCTGATTAGCCGCCAGGAGTGCTTCATGCCTGATTACCGCTCGAAAACGTCCACCCACGGCCGCAATATGGCCGGCGCCCGCGCCCTCTGGCGTGCCACCGGGATGAAGGACGAAGACTTCAAGAAACCGATCATCGCCATCGCCAACTCGTTCACCCAGTTCGTCCCGGGCCACGTGCACCTGAAGGACCTGGGCCAGCTGGTCGCCCGCGAGATCGAACGCGCCGGTGGCGTGGCCAAGGAATTCAACACCATCGCGGTCGACGACGGCATCGCCATGGGCCATGACGGCATGCTCTATTCGCTGCCTAGCCGCGAGATCATTGCCGACTCGGTCGAGTACATGGTCAACGCCCACTGCGCCGACGCCATCGTCTGCATCTCCAACTGCGACAAGATCACCCCCGGCATGCTGATGGCCGCGCTGCGCCTGAACATCCCGGTGATCTTTGTCTCCGGCGGGCCGATGGAAGCCGGCAAGACCAAACTGGCCAGCCACGGCCTGGACCTGGTCGACGCCATGGTCATTGCCGCCGACTCCACCGCCAGCGACGAAAAAGTCGCCGAGTACGAGCGCAGCGCCTGCCCGACCTGCGGTTCGTGTTCCGGCATGTTCACCGCCAACTCGATGAACTGCCTGACCGAAGCCCTGGGCCTGGCCCTGCCGGGCAACGGTTCGACCCTGGCCACCCACAGCGATCGCGAACAGCTGTTCCTGCAGGCTGGCCGTACCATCGTCGAGCTGTGCAAGCGCTACTACGGCGACAACGACCAGAGCGTGCTGCCGCGTAACATCGCCAACTTCAAGGCGTTCGAGAACGCCATGATGCTGGACATCGCCATGGGTGGTTCGACCAACACCATCCTGCACCTGCTGGCCGCCGCCCAGGAAGCCGAGATCGCTTTCGATCTGCGCGACATCGATCGCCTGTCGCGCAAAGTGCCGCAACTGTGCAAGGTGGCGCCGAACATCCAGAAGTACCACATGGAAGACGTCCACCGCGCCGGTGGCATCTTCAGCATCCTTGGGTCGCTGGCCCGTGGCGGTCTGCTGCACACCGACCTGCCGACCGTGCACAGCCCGAGCATGGAAGAAGCCATCGCCAAGTGGGACATCACCCAGACCAGCGACGAAGCGGTTCACCATTTCTTCAAGGCGGGCCCGGCCGGTATCCCGACCCAGACCGCGTTCAGCCAGTCGACCCGTTGGCCGAGCCTGGATGACGACCGCGAAAACGGCTGCATCCGCAGCGTCGAGCACGCCTATTCGCAAGAAGGCGGCCTGGCCGTGCTGTACGGCAACATCGCCCTGGACGGCTGCGTGGTGAAAACCGCCGGCGTCGACGAGTCGATCCACGTCTTCGAAGGCAACGCGAAGATCTTCGAAAGCCAGGACAGCGCCGTACGCGGCATCCTTGCTGACGAAGTGAAGGCAGGCGACATCGTCATCATCCGCTACGAAGGCCCGAAGGGCGGCCCGGGCATGCAAGAAATGCTCTACCCGACTTCGTACCTCAAGTCCAAAGGCCTGGGCAAAGCCTGTGCACTGCTCACCGACGGCCGTTTCTCTGGCGGTACCTCGGGCCTGTCGATTGGCCACGCTTCGCCAGAAGCCGCAGCCGGCGGCGCGATTGGCCTGGTGCAGGACGGCGACAAGGTGTTGATCGACATCCCCAACCGCTCGATCAACCTGCTGGTCAGCGATGAAGAGCTGGCCGCGCGCCGAGTGGAACAGGACAAGAAAGGCTGGAAACCGGTCGAAGCGCGGCCACGCAAAGTGACCACTGCGCTGAAGGCTTATGCCCTGCTGGCGACCAGCGCCGACAAGGGCGCGGTCCGCAACAAGGCGCTGCTCGACGGGCTGTAAGTCGTTCTGGCGGTGCAAAAACCGACGCCTTGTGCGCCGGTTTTTTTATGCCTGTGGTTTACGCGGTGCGACCTATCGCCGGCAAGCCGGCTCCCACAGTGGCTGTGTACACCGGGCCACTGTGGGAGCTGGCTTGCCAGCGATGGGCTGCAAGGCAGCCCCACTCAATACTTGGCCCGCACGCTAAAGGTCAGGTTGCGCGGCTCGCCATAGAAGTTCGACCCCCACGAACTGTCCACCCGCTCATAGTAAGTACGATCAAACAGGTTGTTGGCCGTCAGCGTCGCCGACAGGTTCTGGTTGAACTTGTACCCCACCTGGGCCGTGGCGATGCTGTAGCCGCCCTGGACGAAGTCCACGTCACGTTTGTAGTAAGTGGCACTCACTGCCCGCACCCCGCCACCGACGCTGAAGTCCTTCAGCGGGCCATCGGCAAATTCGTAGCGCGTCCACAGGTTGAAGTTGTGCTTGGGGGTGATGGTGGTGCCCTGGTTGGTGTCTTCGCCACTCAGCGACTTGAGCATGGTGAAGGCGTAGCCGGTGCTGATGCTCCAGTTGTCGGTGAGGTTGCCGCTCAGCTCGGTTTCCCAACCCTGGCTGCGAATCTTGCCTTGCGGCTCGTAGTACTGGTTGTTGGCCACCAGCTCGGCGCGGTTCTCGTCGTAGATGCGAAACAGCGCCACGCTGCCATTCAAACGGCCATCGTAAAACTCACGCTTGAGGCCGATTTCGTACTGTTTGCCTTTGCGTGGGGCGATGGTCTGGCCACCGGCATTCACATCGGTCTGCGGCTTGAACACACTGGTGTAGCTGGCATAGGCCGACAGCTCCGGCGTCAGCTTGGCCACCAGCGCCCCGTAGGGAATGACCTTGCGGTTGATGCTGGTCTCGGTGCTGTTGAAGTTGTTGAAAAAGGCGTTGGCGTTGTGCGCATCGCTTTCGAACCAGGTCACCCGGCTGCCAAGGATCACGTCCAGCCAGTCGGTGGCGCTGATCTTGGTGCGGGCGTAGAGGCCGTACTGGTGCGATTTCGACCAGTTGCCGTTGTCCATTTCGTACTTCTGCTTGGGGATATTGATGCTGCCTGGGTCGAACACATTGGTGTCGAAGTATTCACCGCCGCCGTAGGTGAAATCCTTGTCCAGGTGCTGGTACTCGGCGCCCACGGTCAGCTCGTGGGTACGGCCGAACGCTTCCACCGGAACGGTCACGAAGCTGTCCAGGCCCAGGGTCTTGATGTGGGTGTAGTAGGAGTAGGCCACGGCCGAGCTGGCGCCGGTGGCCGGGTCTACCGCGCCGTCGCTCCAGGTGAAGTTGCGGGTCGGGGTTTCGGCATCGCGGTAGGTCAACGAGGTCTTGAACTGGCCGCCGTTCTCCAGCGCGTGATCGACTTCGAAGAAGCTCTCCCAGACGTGCTCGTCCAGTTCATTCCACTTGGCATCGACGAAGGTCGAGCGCTTGACGTCCAGCAGCTTGCCGTTGGCGTAAGCCGGCAGGCCGAACGCCGGGGTGGAGTGGTTTTTCTGATAGGCGCCGCCCAGCGACAGCGTAGTGTCCGGGGTCACGTCGTATTCCAACCGGCCATAAACCATTGGCCGCTCGTTCTGGGCGTAATCGACGAAGGACTTATTGTCCTCATAAGCGGTAACGAAGCGCCCGCGCAGGCTGCCGTCGCTGTTGAGCGGGCCGGTGATGTCCACGGTCGAGTGGTAGCGATCGTAAGAGCCTGCCGACAGCTCGCCACTCAGGGCGAACTGCCCGAGGGCGCGCTTGCGCACCAGGTTGATGGTACCACCAGGCTCGCCGGCGCCCTGATACAGGCCGGAAGGCCCGCGCAACACTTCGACGCGGTCGAACATCGCCAGGTCGAAGCTGGTCATCAGGTCGCCCTGGCCAGTCATTTGCGAGACGCCATCGACCTGCACCTGATCGACCAGAAAACCGCGCATATACACGTCATTAAGGCTGGAGCCGGAGTTGTAGCTCTTGATCGTCGCCCCGGTGACCTGGCGCATGGCGTCCTGCAGGCTGTTCATGTTCTGGTCGTCCATGCGCTGACGGGTGACGACCGATACCGACTGCGGAATGTCCTTGAGCTTTTGCTCCCCCTTGCCGATGGTCAGCGCACCTGTGGTGTAGGACTGGCTGCCTTCGGTAGTGGCGCCCAGCACCTTGCCGCCGACCATGGTCGCGCCCAACTGCAACGCGGCGTCATCGCCCTGGCGTCTTTCCAGGGTTACGCTGTCGCGATCGATGTAGGTTGCGCTCAGGCCAGTGCCGGCCAGCAGCCGGGCCAGTGCCTGGTCCTGTGGATAACTGCCGCTCAAGCCCGGGGAGCGCAAGCCTTGAGTGACCTCGGCGCCGACCAGCACCTGCACCCGGGTTACCGCACTGAAGGCTGCCAGCGCCGCATCCAGCGATTGCGCCGGGATCTCAAAGCGATAGACCTGCGCTTGCGCGGCAGGCGCGGCCAGGGTCGGCAGTGCCAGTGTGCCGCAGCCCAGGGCAATGGCCAGGCTCAGCAGGGTCGGCACGCCGGGCAGGCGCCGGGTGGCGGTGGTGTGTTCCATCAGTGATGCTCCCCAGAATCGTCGAAGTCGTTAAGTGGCGCCGCACTGTCTGAGAGTGCTTATTATTTGCGCCTACGAGATCAAGGACGTCAGCTACTGGGGAAACCCTGAAACTTTCGTAAGAATTTTTTCAGCCCTCACGCAATACGCGCAGGTACGAGGTGTAGTGCTCGGCGCGCAGGCCCAGGGTGTGGGTCAAGGCCTTGAGCACGGCCTCGGGCTTGTCGATCTCAAACACCCCCGAGACCTTGCGCTGGCGCAGGCTCTCGCCCAGCACCAGGGTCTGCCCCGGCCAGTAACGGTTGAGGGCATCGACCACTTCGACCAGCGGCTGCTCGCGGAATACCAGCTGGCGTTGGCGCCAGGCGAACTCGGCGGCCACATCGAAAGCATGCTCGGAACTCAGTTGAGCGCCGCGATACTCAACTGCGCGACCGGGTTCGAGCAGCACTGTCCGGTGATTGTCGGCGCTGACCTGGACCTTGCCCTGAGCTACCCGCACGCGCGTCTGGTCACCCTGCCGGGCCACGCTGAAGCGCGTGCCTACGACCTTGACCCAGCCATCGCCCGAGCGAATCACGAACGGCCGCGCCGGGTCATGACTGACATCGAACCAGGCCTCGCCACGCAACAGACGCACCCGCCGCTCGCCATCAGCCAACTCGACCTGCAGCGCCGTGTCAGTGTTGAGCTGAAGTTGCGAACCGTCCGCCAGGGCAATGTTGCGCGACTCTCCGGTGCTGGTGGCAAAGTCGGCGCGCCAGCGGTCCGGCCAGGGGCTGTACGCCAGCAAACCGACCATCAACAACACTGCTGCAGCACTGGCCCAGACCTGCAACCGCGGCCGGCGCCAGCGCGCACGCTGGGCGTCGCGTATCTGCCGCGCCGGCTCACGTAACGCACCCAGCAGGCCAAGCACTTCGTCCCAGGCCTGGACCTGTGCCGGGCCCCGGGCCAGCCAGGCGGTGAAGGCCTCGCGCTCAGCGAGCGTGACGTCCTCGGCCTGCAGGCGGTAGTACCAGCCACTGGCTTCGGCGAACAGGTCGTCGGCCTCTGTGGCGTGTGGGTCGGTCATCGGGGTATCCGTCGCTGCAATTGGCCGGCTCATGGGCACGACCTCGGCGTGCCGCTGAGCAAGCGCGCCTTGATAAAGGCCCGGCAGTCGATCAGCGCACGGCGCAATTGGTATTCGACACTACGCGGGGAAATCTGCAGCCGCTGGCCAATTTCCCGGTAGGAACATTCGTCGACATGATAAAGCAGGAAGATATGCCGGGTCGCCTCGGGCAGGGCCTGGATGGCCTCGTGCATCAGCGCTTGCTCCTGCAGCGCAGACAATTGCTCGTCGACCCCGGGCGTTTCGCAGGCCAGCTCCTCGCTGGGTTCACCGCCGTCCAGGCGCTCGCGGCGAATGGACTGACGCTGGTGGTCACGTACCAGGTTGCTGGCAATGGTGAAGAGAAAGGCCGGCAGGTTGTCGATCTTCTTGTCGGCAGGCAGCCGCGCCAGGCGCAGGAACGATTCCTGCGTCAGGTCGGCTGCCACCTGCGAATTGCCCGTGCGGCGCGCAACAAAGGCTTCCAGCGCTTTCTTGTGCTCGGCGAACAAGCGGGCAATCTGCGTATTCCACGAAGACACGGTACTTCCTGGCGGTGGACCTCAAGGTGAGCGCACGCTAGCAGAAGATGAGATGAATTCGCAATTGATATCTATTTTGCTTACTGAATCTGCTCCGGCGTAACGATCACCCAGTTCTTATCAGCCGTCACCGGCAACCCCTCTTTGGCCTGCGCCGCTGCATGCTTGGCGATCATGCCGTTGATCTGGTCCATGTACTTGGCCTTGCGATTTATCCACAGGTGGATGCCGCCCTTGGCCACGTCGACGCTATGGAACTGCATGTAGCCATCACTGGTTGGGGTATCGCCACCGACCAGCACAGGCTTTTTCCATTCATCGATATAGGTGAGGATCGCGGCTTGCTTACCGGCCATCCAGGTCGCCGGGGTCCACAGGTACGGGGTCAGTTCCAGGCCCATGTTGGCTTGCGGGTCGTAGCTGCCGGCACTGATCTGCTTGCGCGCGGTGGTCAGGGCGCCGCTGCTGCGGTCCTTGAGCAGCAGGCTGACGCCGATCACGTTCTGCGGTTTGACGTTGTAGCCGTACTTGGGATCGGCGGCGACCATGCGCACCAGCTCTTCGGAGGCGGCGCTGATCACGTAGACCTCGATGCCGTTCGCCATCAGCTTGTTGAACAGCTCGGCTTGGCCTGCGAACACTTTCGGCGGCTGCACGTCGATGCGCTTGACCTGATCACCCTCGTAGTAAGTGCTCGGCACCGGCTTGCCCGAGGCCATCAGCTCGTCGACATAGCCCTTGAGCTCCTTGAGGGTGAAGCCAGCAAACACCTGGGCGACCCAGGGATAACAGACCATGTCGTCGATTTCGCAGAGCCGGTAGTAGTAACTGAACAGGCTCTCCTTGTGCTCGGCGGTGTCTTTGAAGGGGATGAGCTTGAGCGACGGATCGAGCTTGTCGCGGCTGAGCAGGCCCTTGTTCTCCATGAACGGCAGCAGCGATTCCTCGAGGTCGAAGCGGTAGCTGGTGTTGTCCATGTCGAAAACCGCGTAGTTGCCCTGGTTGGCATTGGCGGCAATCATTGTGTCCAGTTGTTTGGCAGCCTCGGCCGGCCAGTGCTTGAGTTCAGTGGCCCAGCTGTGCCCGGCCAGCAACAGGGCCAGGCCGGCGGCGAGGATTTTCGGAGCAGACGTCATGTGCATTTCTCCAGAAAAGTGGCCCGCCCACGCTAGCAAAGCCTGTAATGCACACCGACCCGACAGCGACACCGGCACGCCCCTGAGCGGCCACAAGCATTCTGTTTGCGACGTAACGTTATTCCAAAAACGACTATCGAAATTCCATTTCGATATAAATTCGTTCGTTTTCATGCTGTTAGCATTTCTGTTCGCAATCGCACACAGAGGCGATGCCCCGCCTTTTTTCCTGGAGCTTCAATGAATCTGCCGTTGTCTCTCAATCTGCTGGCGTTCCTGGCCTTGCTGCTAGGCCTGGCGCAAACCCGTCATGGCAACTGGAGCCTGGCCAAGAAGGTCCTGGTCGGCCTGGTCCTCGGCGTGTTGTTCGGCGCTGCCCTGCATGCCATTTATGGCGCCGGCAACCCGATCCTCAAGGCCACCATCAGCTGGCTCGACCTGGTCGGCAACGGTTATGTGCAGTTGCTGCAGATGATCGTCATGCCGCTGATCTTCGCCTCGATCCTCAGCGCCGTGGCACGCCTGCACAACGCTTCGTCGCTGGGCAAGATCAGCTTCCTGACCATCGGCACCCTGCTGTTCACCACGGCCATCGCCGCGCTGATCGGCATCGTGCTGACCAACCTGTTCGGCCTGACCGCCGAAGGCCTGGTGGCCGGCACCGCCGAAACCGCACGCATGGCGGCGATCCAGAGCGATTACGTGGGCAAGGTCACCGACCTGAACATCCCGCAGCTGCTGCTGTCGTTCATCCCCAGCAACCCGGTAGGCGACCTGGCCCGGGCCAAGCCGACCTCGATCATCAGCGTGGTGATCTTTGCCGTGTTCCTCGGCATGGCCGCCCTGCAACTGCTCAAGGATGACGCCGAAAAGGGCAACCGCGCCCTGGCCGCCATCGACACCCTGCAAGCCTGGGTGATGCGCCTGGTGCGCCTGGTGATGAAGCTCACCCCGTACGGCGTGCTGGCGTTGATGACCAAGGTGGTGGCCAGCTCGAACCTGGACGACATCCTCAAGCTCGGCAGCTTCGTGGTGGTCTCGTACATCGGCCTGGGCCTGATGTTCGTGGTGCACGGCGTGCTGCTGGCACTGAGCGGCGTGAACCCGCTGCGCTTCTTCCGCAAGGTCTGGCCGGTGCTGACCTTCGCCTTCACCAGCCGCTCCAGCGCCGCGAGCATCCCGCTGAGCATCGAGGCGCAAACCCTGCGCCTGGGTATTCCGCAGTCGATCGCAAGCTTCGCGGCATCGTTCGGAGCGACCATCGGCCAGAACGGCTGCGCCGGTTTGTACCCGGCGATGTTGGCAGTGATGGTGGCGCCAGCGGTGGGCATCGATCCATTTGACCCGCTGTGGATTGCCACCCTGGTGGCGATCGTCACCTTGAGTTCGGCGGGTGTCGCGGGCGTGGGTGGTGGTGCGACCTTCGCGGCACTGATCGTGCTGCCAGCCATGGGCTTGCCGGTCGAGCTGGTGGCCTTGCTGATCTCGGTCGAGCCATTGATCGACATGGGCCGTACGGCGTTGAACGTGAACGGTTCGATGACTGCCGGGGCGATTACCAGCCAGATGCTCAAGCAGACCGACAAGTCGCTGCTGGATGCGCAGGAGCATGCGCAGCTGACGCACTCCTGAGTCCTGCGTCGCCCTGAAGGGCCTCATCGCCGGCAACGCCGGCTCCCACAGTTAGTGCATATGCCAGACACTGTGGGAGCCGGCGTTGCCGGCGATGCTTTTCAGGCCTTTTCCCAGACCTCGAAGTGATACGCCGGCTTGTCGCCGTCAGCCGCATTCGGCTGGCTCGACGCCAACGTCCACTGCGCCTGATCAAACTGCGGAAACCACGCATCCCCTTCCGGGCTCAGCTCTACCCGCGTCAGGTACAGCCGATCCGCCAGGCCGCGCTCGATTGCCTGGGTGTACAACTGCGCGCCGCCGATCAGCATCAGCTCATCGACGCCCTGCTCCAGCGCCCATTGCTCGGCACGCACCATGGCTTCATCGAGCGAGGCGAACACCTCGGCGCCTTCGAGCTGCAGGCCCGACTGGCGGCTGACCACCAGGTTCAAGCGCCCCGGGAGCGGGCGGCCAAGCGAATCCCAGGTCTTGCGGCCCATGATGATCGGCTTGCCCAGGGTGGTGGCCTTGAAATACTTGAAATCCCCCGGCAGGTGCCAGGGCATGCTGTTGTCGATGCCGATCACGCGGTTCTCGGCGAGGGCCGCGATCAGGCTGAGGGGGAGTGATGTTTTCATGCCGGCGAGGATAGCAAAGCCCGATCTTCGATGCCTGGGTTATGCTTTGGGCTGACTTGATCAATGGAAGACCGCGTGACTGCACTGACTGACCTGGACAAACGCTGGCTCACCGAAGCCGTGCGCCTGCGCGAAGAACATGCAGGCCCCTTGGAAGACCAGGAAGCCAACCGCCGCGCCCGCCAATCGGGCGGCGATCTGCCGGCGCGCATCGAAAGCCGCGCCCTGTGGCTGGCCGAACGCGACGGCATGCGCAGCGCCCTGCAGCACTGGAAACAAGGCGCACGCCTGGCACTGGCGGCCCTGGTGGTACTGGCCGTGCTCAGCGGCGCCGGCCTGGCCCTGGCGGCCCTGGGCGACAGCCAGCGCCCGGTAAACGTGTTCTGGGCCCTGGGCAGCCTGCTCGGGCTCAACTTGCTGCTGTTGCTGAGCTGGCTGCTGGGGTTTTTTCTGGCCGGCGAACAGGGTGCCAGCCTTGGCCGTCTGTGGCTGTGGCTCAGCGAGAAATTCGCCCGCGATGCCCAGGCCGCGCACCTGGCTCCCGCTCTGCTGGTGATGCTGCAACGGCAAAAACTCAACCGCTGGCTGCTCAGCCTGCTGGTGCACAGCCTGTGGCTAGTGGCCCTGGGCACGGCGCTGGTGATGCTGTTGGCCCTGCTGGCGACCAGGCGTTATGGCTTTGTCTGGGAAACCACCATTCTTGGCGCCGACACCTTCGTGGCCCTGACCCAGGCCCTGAGTGCCCTGCCGGCGTTGCTCGGCTTCAGTGTGCCGGACGTGGCCATGATCCGCGCCAGCGGCGACACTCAACCGGCACTGGAACTGGCCCGCCAGGCCTGGGCCGGCTGGTTGCTCGGGGTACTGCTGGTGTATGGCATCGTCCCGCGCCTGCTGCTTGCCGCCTTGTGCCTGTGGCGCTGGCGCAGTGGCCGGGCGCGCTTGCAACTGGACCTCAACCTGCCCGGCTACAGTCAATTGCGTGATGCCCTGATGCCCAGCAGCGAACGCCTGGGCGTCAACGATGCCGCGCCTGATGCCCTGCCGCAGATTGTCCGTGGCGTCGGCGAAGAACACAGCAATGGCGCCCTGCTGGTCGGCCTGGAACTGGACGACAAACGCCCATGGCCACCCGCCCTGCCAGCAGCGGTAAGCAACGCCGGCATCCTCGACAGCCGCGAGTCGCGCAACAAGCTGCTCGAACAGCTCAGCCGCTTTCCTCCGGCGCGCCTGGCGATTGCCTGCGACCCGCGCCGCTCGCCCGACCGCGGCAGCCTGGCGCTGCTCGCCGAGCTGGCGCGTAATGCCGGGGCCACGCGCATCTGGCTGCTGCAGGCGATGCCCGGCCAGGCGCTGGACGCTGACCGCCTGGGCGACTGGCACCAGGCCCTGGAGCAACTCGGCTTGAACTATGCCGACACCGCCCCGCTGAACTGGCTGGAGCATGGCCATGACTAAGCCGCTGAAACTGGCCGTGGTCGGCCACACCAACGTCGGCAAGACCTCGCTGTTGCGTACGCTGACCCGCGATGTCGGCTTCGGCGAAGTCTCCCATCGCCCGAGCACCACCCGTCATGTCGAAGGCGCACGCCTGTCGGTAGACGGCGAGCCGCTGCTGGAGCTCTACGATACGCCGGGGCTGGAAGATGCCATCGCCCTGCTCGATTACCTTGAACGCCTGGAGCGTCCGGGCGAGCGCCTCGACGGCCCGGCGCGGCTGGAGCGCTTTCTGCAGGGCAGCGAAGCACGCCAGCGTTTTGAACAAGAGGCCAAGGTGCTGCGCCAGTTGCTGGCCAGCGATGCCGGTCTGTATGTGATTGATGCCCGCGAGCCGGTGCTGGCCAAATACCGCGACGAGCTGGAAGTGCTGGCCGGGTGCGGCAAGCCGCTGTTGCCGGTGCTCAATTTCGTCGCCAGCAGCGACCATCGTGAAGCTGATTGGCGCGAAGCCCTGGCGCGTCTGGGTCTGCATGCGCTGGTGCGCTTCGACAGCGTCGCCCCGCCGGAAGACGGCGAGCGCCGCCTATACGAAAGCCTGGCCTTGATGCTGGAGCACTCCCGCAGCGCACTGCAACGCCTGATCGACGATCAGCAGGCCCAGCGCCAGGCCCGACGTGAAAGCGCCAAGCGCCTGGTCGCCGATCTGCTGCTCGACTGCGCCGCCTGCCGGCGCAGCGTGGTCGCCGAACCTGGCGCCGAAGCCGTGGCCATCGAAACCCTGCGCCGCGATGTGCGCCAGCGCGAGCAACGCTGCGTCGAAGCACTGCTCAAGCTCTATGCCTTTCGCAAGGAAGACGCTGCCAGCAGCGACCTGCCCTTGCTCGACGGGCGCTGGGGCGATGACCTGTTCAACCCGGAAACCCTCAAGCTGCTCGGTGTGCGCCTTGGCAGCGGCGTGGCGGCCGGTGCGGCGGCCGGGGCCGGGGTCGATTTGCTGGTCGGCGGCCTGACCCTCGGTGCTGCGGCGCTGGCCGGGGCGATTGCTGGTGGCGCCCTGCAGACTGCCCGCAGCTATGGCTCGCGCCTGCTCGGCAAGCTCAAGGGCCAGCGTGAACTGACGGTGGATGACAGCGTGTTGCGCTTGTTGGCGCTGCGTCAGCACCAGTTGATTCATGCCCTGGACGCCCGTGGCCATGCGGCGATGGAGCGGATCAAGCTGGCAACACCACAGGAGCAGACCTGGCGCGAAGGCAAATTGCCGGAAGCGCTGAGCAAGGCGCGGGCGCATCCGCAGTGGTCGTCGCTCAATCCGGGGGCGAGGGTCAATCAGGCGGAGCGTCAGGAGCAGATCGATGCTCTGCTGCTAGAGCTTTAGGGCGCTATCGCGGGGCAATGCGGGAGCGGGCTTGCCCCGCGATCAGTAGCTCCAACGCCTTGCCCTTGAGCAGCTGCAGATCAATCACCGGCACATCCATCTCCTTGGCCAGTTCGTCCCACTGACGCATGCGCAAGCTCACCGCACACAGTGGATCCTGCTCGAAAGCATCGGCCTCGGCCTCGATCATCACTCCACCCTGATACTCCAGGGTGCGCCGGCTGGCCTCACTCAAGCGCTGGTAATAGCCCGGCTGGCGCAAGGTCAGGTAGCGCTTGGCCTCGACGTGGTACTCCACCAGCCTGGCCAAACGCTCGCTGAAGCCGCAGCGGCGCAGGTAGTTGGCGCCTACCCGCTCGTGGCTGACCGCGCCGTAACCGCCCATGTCGCCTTCGGCGCCGCCACAGATATGGCCGATGTCATGGAAGAACGCCGCCAGCACCACTTCATCGTCATAGCCCTCGGCCAATGCCAGTTGCGCCGCCTGGGACATGTGCTCCAGTTGCGAAACCGGCTCGCCGATATAGTCCTCATGGCCATGCTGCTGATACAAGGCGAAGACTTCGCTGACTATCTGTTCGGCGCTAGGCATGGTCAGTCGCTCTCCTCCAGCAAACGGGCGATATGTTGCTCGGCCAGGGCCGGGCCGACGCTCATGCCGACGCCGCTGTGCATCAGCGCGGCGCTGACACCCGGCACGACCTGCAGCAAGGAAAACGGCCCCGGCCCGCCAGAACCATAGACGCCCTGCCAGCGTTCGACCACCTCAATGCGCCCGCCGAGCGTCTGCTCGGCCAGCTCGATCATCCAGTTGTCGACCTGCTCGGCGTTGAACGGTGAAGCATCGCTGCCATAGGCATGGGAGTCGCCAATGATCAGCTCGCCATGGGGCGTCGGGCTGATCAGCAGGTGGATGCCGTGCTCCAGCAGGTGCGGGCTGTTGGCCTGCAGTTGCGCTTTCAGCGCCTGGGCCTGCGGCAGGTCGGCGAAGGCGCCGTAGTGCACGCAGCTCAGGCCGGTCAGCAATGCGTGCTGCAGGTCGAGTTTGAAACGCGGCCGGGTGCGCAGCATCTGCAGGCGACAGACCTGCGGTTGCAGGGCGGCGATGGGTTCGGCGAGCAAGGTCTGGTAATCGTGGCCGGAGCAGACCACAACCTGTTTGGCGTTGAAATCTCCCGCCGTGGTCGACACCCGCCCCGGTTCGATACCGCGCACCAGGGTAGAGAAATGAAACTGTACATCCAGCTCCTGCTGCAGGAAGCGGATCAGGCTCGGCAAGGCTTCGCGTGAATACAGCTGCTGGTCTTGCAGCCCGCGCAAGGCGGCGCGGTGGTGGCGAAACTGGCCGCCGTACAGGTCGTTCAGGGCGGCGCCGCTGAGCAGTTGCACCTGGTAGTCATGTTGTGGCGCACGCTCGGCGCAGAAGGCTTCGAGCAGTTCCAGTTCCAGCGCGGTACGGGCAAACAGCAGCGAGCCATTGGCCTTGAGCTCGAAGCCGGCCTGATGCGCCCAGTGCTTCCAGATGCCGCTGCTGGCCTTGGCCAGCTCGAGCATCTGGCCGGGCGGCTGGCCGGTGACCAGGGCCTGGCCAAAGTTGCGCACCGAGGCGCCCAGGGGCGTGGCGCTGCGCTCGAAGACCCGCACCTTGAGCCCGCGCCGGGCGGCGGCGTAGGCGTGGGACAGGCCGAGGATGCCGGCGCCGACGATGAGTAGATCGGTCATCTGAGGTTCCTTGGAAAATTCAGTGGCCCCATCGCTGGCAAGCCAGCTCCCACAGGTACTGCATACACCGATCCTGTGGGAGCTGGCTTGCCAGCGATGAAGTCAACGCAGTATTACTGCTGCGCCACCTTCTCCGACTTGCCGTCATAGCGCTTGCGCCACTCGGCGAGGATGCTGTCGCGGTTCTGCGAAGCCCAGGCGAAGTCGTTCTTGATCAGGCGCTGTTCGTAGTCAGCCGGCAGTTCGGTCTGCGGCTTGGCGATGCCCGGCTGGGCCAGCACGGCGAAGTTTTCCTTGTACAGCTCCATGGCCGCCGGGCTTGCCGAAAAGTCGGCCAGGCGCTTGGCCGCGTCTTCATGCTGGCTGCCCTTGATCACTGCGGTGGCTTCGATCTCCCAGCCCAGGCCCTCTTTCGGCAGGACGATGTCCAGCGGCGCACCCTGGCGCTTGAGCTGCACGGCCGGGTATTCGAAGGAGATACCGATCGGGAACTCACCCGCCGCCGCCAGCTTGCAGGGCTTGGAGCCGGAGTGAACGTACTGGCCGATGTTCTGGTGCAGGCCGTCCATATACGCCCAGCCCTGCTTCTCGCCAAAAGTCTGCAGCCAGGCGCTGACATCGAGGAAGCCGGTGCCGGAGGACGCCGGGTTGGGCATGACGATCTTGCCCTTGTACTCGGGCTTGGTCAGGTCCTGCCAGCTCACCGGTTTGCTCAAGCCCTGCTTCTCGGCTTCGATGGTGTTGAAGCAGATAGTCGCGGCCCAGACGTCCATGCCCACCCAGGCTGGCGGGTTGGCGGCATCGCGGTAGTTGGCGCCGATCTTGCCGAGGTCTTTCGGTGCATAGCTTTGCAGCATGCCCTGCTGGTCGAGGATCGCCAGGCTCGACGCGGCCAGGCCCCACACGGCATCGGCTTGCGGGCGGTCTTTTTCGGCCAGCAGCTTGGCGGTGATGATGCCGGTGGAATCCCGCACCCATTTGATTTCGATGTCCGGGTTGGCCTTCTCGAAGGCCTGCTTGTAGCTCTTGAGCTGTTCGGCTTCGAGCGCGGTGTAGACCGTCAGCTGGGTGTCGGCGGCGTAGGCCTGCACGCTGAACGCAGTGAGGACGGCAGCGGCAAGAGCAAGTGGCTTGAACATGATGCGGTTCCTTTGAACGGTACAGGTTGGGAGAGGCAATCAGTGACCCGGCGCGCGCTGGCGCCAGGCTTGGGAGCGTTGCAACAGGCCGCGCGAGGCCCAGGCCAGGAGCAGCGAAACAGTGGCGCTGGTGAGCAGAATCAGGGTCGACATCGCCGCGGCGCCGCCAACGTTGCCGGCGTCGTCCATGTTCAACACGGCGACCGCGGCAAGGATGGTGTCGGGGCTGTAGAGGAAGATCGCCGCCGACACCGTGGTCATTGCCGAGACGAACAGGTAGCGGATGATGTCGAGCAATGCCGGCAGGCAGATCGGCACGGTGACCCGCAGAAAATGCCGGTACAGCGGCGCCTTGAGCGACAGCGCGGCGGCCTCGAACTCGCCATCGAGCTGGCGCAGCGCGGTGGTCGCGGTCATGTTGGCGGTGGTCAGGTAGTGGGCAATGGTGCACACCACCAGCAGCGCCATGCTGCCGTAGAACACATGCAGCGGGTTGCTGCTGAGGTTGAAGAAGAACACATAGCCAAGACCCAGAACCAAGCCCGGCACCGCCATCGGCACGAAGCTGAGCAAGCGCAGCAGCAGGTTCAAGCCGCGCTGGCCCTTGGTTTTTTCCATCAGGTAGGCGCCGGTGAAAATCACCGCGCTGCCGATCAGCGCCGTACCCAGGGCCATGGTCAGGCTGTTGCGGTAGGCCAGCCAGCCGCCACCGGCGGTTTCGTCGAACTGGTAGTGCTTGAGCGACAGCGACAGGTTGTAGGGCCAGAACTTGACCAGGGAGGAGTACACCGCCATGCCCACCACCAGCAACAGCACCGCGCAAATCAGCATCACCACGGCCATGAAGCAGGCATCGCGACGCCGCGAAGGCTGTGGCTGGAACACTTGCGCACGGCCGCTCATCGAATCGCCCTGGCGCCGGCGCAGCCAGGCATCGACGGCAAAGCTGAACAGTGCCGGCACCAACAGGACCATGCCGATCAAGGCACCACGGCCGAACTGCTGCTGGCCGACCACCGCCTTGTAGGCTTCCAGCGCCAGCACCTGATAATCGCCACCAACCACCACCGGCACACCGAAGTCGGTGATGGTCAGGGTGAACACCAGGCAGAAGGCGGCGAACACCGCCTGCCGGGTCGCCGGCCAGGTGATGCTGTGAAACGCGCGCCAAGGCCCGGCGCCCATGCTCGAGGCGGCATCGAACAGACGCGCATCGGCCAGCGACAGCGCCGACAGCAGGATCATCAGCGCATGCGGGAAGGTGTAGATGGCTTCACCGAGGACAATGCCCCAGAAGCCGTAGATGTTGTCGCTGAGCAGCCCGCGCAGCAGGCCCTGGTTGCCGAACAGGTAGACCAGGGCAATGGCCGGCAACATCGACGGCGCCAGCAACGGCAGCAACGAGATGCCGCGCCACAGGCCCTTGGCCGGAATCAAAGTGCGCTGCAGGGCATAGGCGAACAGGTAGGCCAGCGGCACCACGATTGCCGCAACACTGAGCGAGACCTTGAGGCTATTGCCCAGCAGCCAGTGAAAGTTGGCACTGGCAAACAATTCGCGGGCGGCAACCAGGCCACCGCCCTGACCGGCATCACTGCTGAAACCGCGCCAGAAGATCGCCAGCAGCGGCATCAATACCGCGACGGTGAGCAGAAGCAGCAGCAACCCTTTGCCGCCGACCACGAACAGTCGATCACCCAGTGAAACACCGGGGCGCTGTGCTGCCTTCGCGTGCGCGATCGGCATGGCGATTGGCGCGGCCATCTCAGGCAAACACCTGCAGACTGCGCGGCGGCAAGGCGACCCAGATATCCTGGGAGCCCAGGCGCGGCATCGACTCGGGGGCGACTTCGGCAAGCAGAGCATGGCCCGGCAGTTCGGTGAGCTCAAAACTCATGCGGCAGCGATTACCGAGGAAGGTGATCTCGCGCACCCGCGCCGGGAACAGGTTTTCTTCATGCACCGGCGGGTTGACGCTGATCGCCTCGGGGCGGCAGAACAGTCGGCCGCTGCTGGCCTGGTTGGCCCCGTCGGCCAGGCGCATGTTCAACGTACCGACCTGGGCATGGCTGTCGCTGTGACGCTGGAACGGCAGCCAGTTGCCCTGGCCAACGAACTCGGCAACGAACGGCGTGGCCGGCTTGTCGTAGATTTCCTGCGGGGTGGCGTACTGCTCGACCTGGCCGTTGTTCATCACCGCAATGCGGTCGGCCATGAGCATGGCCTCGTCCTGGTTGTGGGTGACCATCAGGGTGGTGATGCCAAGCTGGCGTTGCAGCTGGCGCAGTTCGCTGCACAGGTGCTCGCGAACCCGCGCGTCGAGGGCCGACATCGGTTCGTCGAGCAGCAACAACGAAGGTGCCGGGGCCAGGGCGCGGGCCAGGGCCACCCGCTGTTGCTGGCCGCCGGAAAGCTGGCCGGGATACTTCTTCTCGCTGCCGCTCAGGCCCACCAGCTCGAGCATCTGCGCCACCCGCTGGCGCACTTCGTCGCGACCGCTGCCGGCCAGGCCGTAGGCGATGTTGGCTTCGACGGTGAGGTTGGGGAACAGCGCGTAAGACTGGAACAGAATGCCGTAATCGCGGGCTTGAGGTGGCAGCTCGGAGATGTCGCGGTCGCCGATGTACAGGGTGCCGCGGTCCTGGCGCTCGAGGCCGGCGATGCAGCGCAACAGGGTGGTCTTGCCGCAGCCGGAGGGGCCAAGCAGGCACACCAGTTCACCGGCAGCGACGTCGAGGGAAACATCGTGCAGGGCGGTAAAGGCGCCGAAACGCTTGTGGATACCGCGCACCTTCATGTGTGCGCCTGGGGTTGCGACCGCAGTGTTCATGGCAGGACCTCATCGAACGAATGAGGGCCATGCTAGGCGGGCAATGCGAAGGTTCTGTGGCGCAGAGGCAAAAGTTGCCGATAGTGGTATAGGCAGATTTTGGTGTGATCTCGGTTGGCAAGGCTGCGCCTTGCATCGCTGGCAAGCCAGCTCCCACAGGTCCAGTACATGCAGTACCCTGTGGGAGCTGGCTTGCCAGCGATTATCTATATCTCTACCGCCGCCACTTCCTGAGCCAGGCCCAGGAACGCCGCCGGCAACCGCGCCTGGCGCCGCTCCTTCAGGCAATACAGGTATTCATGCATCAGCGGCGCCCCCTCCAGGCTCAGTACCCGCAGCTCGGGGTTATGCGGTACTTCATGGCGGGCAATGATGCTGATGCCGATATTGCGCAGTACCGCTTCGCGAATCGACTCGCGGCTGCCAATCTCCAGCAGCGACCCGACCTTCACCCCCGCCGCTTCCAGCATCTGTTCGGTCAGCTTGCGCGTGGTCGAGCCCTGCTCACGCACCAGCAGGCAGTGCCCGGCCAGCGCCGACAGCGGCAACGATTCACGGCTGGCCAGCACATGGTTGCGATGCACCGCCACCACCAGCGGATCGGTGCCCAGCACCCGCCGCACCAGGCGCGCATCCTCGACCAGTTGCGAAGACGCAGCCAGGTCCACCCGATAGTCTTCGAGCAACTCCAGCACCTGCTGGGAGTTGCCGATCTCCACCGAAACCTCCACCTGCGGCAGGCGCTCGCGGAAGATCTTCACCAGGTCGAGGATGTAATACGGCGCCGTGGCGGCGATGCGCAAACTGCCCTGGCCCTGGCCGCTGTTACGCAGAAAGAACTCGATATCGGCTTCCTGCTGCAGCAGGGCCTTGACCATCGGCAGCAGCCGCGTGCCGTCGTCACTGAGGGTCAGACGGCGACCGCCGCGGTAGAACAGCTCGACCGCGTACTGGCTTTCCAGGTTGCGGATCTGCGTGGTCACCGTCGGCTGGCTGAGCCCGAGTTTCTTCGCCGCCAGGGTAATACTGCCCAGGCGGGCAACCATGTAGAAGGCCTTCAACTCGGAACTCAACATACATCCTCTATTTACGCAGCAGGCGCAGGCCGTTGAACACCACCAGCAAGCTCACGCCCATGTCGGCGAACACCGCCATCCACATGGTTGCCATGCCGGCGAAGGTGACTGCCAGGAAGATCGCCTTGATCCCCAGGGCCAGGACAATGTTCTGGGTCAGGATCGCCGCACTCTGGCGCGAGAGCCTGACGAAGGCCGGAATTTTGCGCAAGTCATCATCCATCAGCGCCACGTCGGCGGTCTCGATGGCGGTATCGGTACCGGCCGCAGCCATGGCAAAACCGATCTCGGCCCGGGCCAGTGCCGGCGCATCGTTGATGCCGTCACCGACCATGCCGACCCGATGGCCCTGGGCGTACAGGTCTTCGATGGTCTTGAGCTTGTCGGCCGGCAGCAGGTTGCCGTGGGCCTGGTCGATACCGACCTGGGCGGCAATGGCCTGGGCGGTGTGCGGATTGTCGCCGGTCAGCATGACAGTCTTGATACCCAGCTCATGCAATTCGGCAATCGCCTCGCGGCTGCTCTCCTTGACCGTGTCGGCGACGGCGAACAGCGCCAGCGGGCCGGACTTGTCGAGCAGCAGCACGACGGTCTTGCCCTGACGCTCGAGGGCATCGAGCCGGGCTTCGAGCTGCGGCGAGCACAGGCCGAGTTCTTCGACCAGACGGTGGTTACCGAGGTGATACAGCTCGCCGTCAATCTCACCGCGTACGCCGCGACCGGCCAGGGCTTCGAAGGCCGTCACTTCACTCAGGGGCAGTTGCTGCTCAGTGGCGAACACGGCAATGGCACGGGATACCGGGTGGTCGGAGCGGTCGGCGAGGCTGGCGGCCAGCGCCTGGGCACGGCCTTCGAACAACGGCTCAAGCACTTCATGGTCGGTTTGCACCGGCTTGCCATGGGTGATGGTGCCGGTCTTGTCCAGGGCCAGGAAGTCGAGTTTGCGCCCGCCTTCCAGGTACACCCCGCCCTTGACCAGGATGCCTTTGCGCGCCGCCGCGGCCAGGCCGCTGACGATGGTCACCGGGGTGGAAATCACCAGGGCACACGGGCACGCCACCACCAGCAACACCAGGGCGCGGTAGATCCAGTCGAACCAGGCGCCAGCCATGAACAGCGGCGGAATCACCGCTACCGCCAGGGCGAAGGCGAACACGGCCGGGGTGTAGATGCGCGAGAACTGGTCGACGAAACGCTGGGTCGGCGCCCGCGCGCCCTGGGCCTCTTCCACCGCCTTGATGATCCGCGCCAGGGTCGATTGCCCGGCTGCCGCCGTCACCCGGTACTCCAGCGCACCGGCCTGGTTGATGGTACCGGCGAATACCTTGTCGCCCGGGCCCTTCTCTACCGGCAAGCTCTCGCCGGTGATCGGCGCCTGGTCGATGCTCGACTGGCCGCTGACCACCTCACCGTCCAGGCCGATGCGCTCGCCAGGGCGCACCCGCACCAGCGCACCGAGGGCGACCTGCTTGACGTCCAGCTCACGCCACTGGCCATCGGCGTCCTGTACGGTGGCCAGGTCCGGGCTCAACTGCATCAAGCCGCCGATGGCGTTGCGTGCGCGGTCCAGCGAGCGCGCTTCGATCAGCTCGGCGACAGTGAACAGGAACATGACCATGGCCGCTTCCGGCCACTGGCCAATCAGCACCGCGCCGGTCACAGCGATGCTCATCAGCGCGTTGATATTGAGGTTGCCGTTCTTCAGGGCAATCCAGCCCTTCTTGTAGGTACTCAGGCCACAACTGAGGATCGACACCAGGGCAACCAGGGCAACCACCCAGGAAGGCGCCAGTTCGGCGAAATGAATCGCCTCGGCACCCAGCGCTGCCACACCTGCCAATGCCAGCGGCCACCAATGCTTTTTCACCGGTGCAGGCGCAGCGGCAGTTTCCTCGGTGGAATCGCTCAGCGGTTCAGCCTGCATGCCCAACGAGGCAACCGCCTGCTCAATGGCGACGGTGTCGGCATGGGTATGGCGCACGCCGAGGACGCGATTGATCAGGTTGAACTCCAGCTGCTCGACCCCCGCCAGCTTGCCCAGCTTGTTCTGGATCAGCGTCTGCTCCGTCGGGCAATCCATGGCCTCGATGCGAAAACGGCTCAACCGTGCACCGGCACTGCTCGCCTCGCTCAGTTGCACCAGCGCCGGTGCGGCGTCGTGGGAACAGCAGCTGTGGGCGTGTTCGGCATGTTCATGCTTGGCGTGATCATGGCTGTGCTCATGATCGTGGGGGGCTTTACCGGGGGTGTGGCTGACAGGCTGATTCATGGGTTCATCCTTAAATGTCCTGTTGCCAAGTGAACACCCTGTAGCCACTATAGGGTCAAGCCACTTGTCGAGGTATTTGCAGATGAAGATCGGAGAACTGGCCAAGGCCACCGATTGCGCGGTGGAAACCATCCGTTACTACGAGCGGGAAAACCTGCTGCCGGAGCCGGCGCGCAGCGAGGGCAACTACCGGATGTACACCCAGGCCCACGTCGAGCGCCTGACCTTCATCCGCAACTGCCGCACCCTCGACATGACCCTGGAAGAAATCCGCAGCCTGCTGCACCTGCGCGACAGCCCGGAAGACCAGTGTGAAAGCGTCAATGCGTTGATCGACGAGCATATCCAGCACGTCAAGGCGCGCATCGACGGGCTGCAGGCGCTGCAGGCACAACTGCTGGAACTGCGTCAGCACTGCCATCCCAAGGAGGTCCAGTGCTCGATCCTGCAGCATCTTGAGGTCAATGGTGCGGTGACGGCGCCAGAGGCGGAGCATTCACATGTGGGCAGAAGCCACGGGCACTGATTGAGGTACCTGTAGGAGCGGGCTTGCCCCGCGAGGCGATGTGAAAGACAGATCGCTATCGCGGGGCAAGCCCGCTCCTACAGACAGCCCAGCCAGTTCAGTGGCAGAACTCAGACCGCCATCGGCGCCGTCATCGGCGCGTGGTGCTCGTAGCCTTCGAGGCTGAAGTCGCTCGGTTCGATCTTCTCCAGCCACTCCGGCTCGTACACGCCGGTCTTGGCGAACTCCGGCACGCGATCATTGATCACCAGCTTCGGCGCTGCCAGCGGCTCGCGCTTGAGCTGTTCGTTGAGCATGTCCAGGTGATTCTCGTAGACGTGCGCATCACCGATGAAGTAGGTGAACCAGCGCGGCGTGTAGCCGGTCAGGCGGCCCATCAGCGACAGCAAGGCGGCGCCTTCGGTGAGGTTGAACGGCGTGCCCAGGCCCAGGTCGTTGGAGCGGATGTAGAGAGTCAGGGAAATTTCCCTGGTCTCGACATTCGGGTGGAACTGGTACAGCAGGTGGCACGGCGGCAGGGCCATCTCGTCGAGCTGGGCGCAGTTCCAGCCGTGGAACAGAATGCGCCGGCTGCCCGGATCGTTGTGGATGGTGTCGATGCACTGGCGGATCTGGTCGATGGCCTTGTACAGCACGACAAAGGCTTCGCCGTCTTCTTCGGCCTGGGCGATCTGCTGGAAGCCCTGGCTCTTGGCCAGTTCGATGGCCGCCGGATTGCTCAGCGGGATGCGCTTGTAGGCCGGCCACTGGCGCCATTGCACGCCGTAGATCTCGCCGAGGTCGTCATGGCCCTGGCGGAACGGGTTGGCCAGCCACTGGGCATTCTCGTTGGCGTTCTGGTCCCAGACCTTGCAGCCCAGATCGCGGAACTCGCCAGCGTTCTTCACGCCGCGCAGGAAGCCGACCATCTCGCCAATCGCCGACTTGAACGCCAGCTTGCGGGTGGTGATGGCCGGGAAGCCCTTCTGCAGGTCGAAGCGCAGCATGGCGCCCGGCAGGCTGATGGTGCGGATGCCGGTACGGTTACCCTGCAGGGTGCCGTTTTCGATCACGTCACGGACCAGATCTAGATACTGTTTCATGGCTTACCTGTAGCTAGGACGGCAGGGGATCGCCCTGCCGTGGAAATTCAAACGGCGGCCTTGGCCGTGGGTTTGCGGTTGTAGGCCCACCAGATCAGGCCGATGCCGCCGAGGATCATCGGCACGCAAAGCAACTGGCCCATGGTCAACCAGCCAAAGGCAAGGTAGCCAAGCTGGGCGTCGGGTACCCGCACGAATTCGACGATGAAGCGGAAAATTCCGTAGAACAGCGCGAACATGCCGGAAACCGCCATGGTCGGGCGCGGTTTGCGCGAGTACAGCCAGAGAATCAGGAATAATGCCACACCTTCCAGGGCGAACTGGTACAGCTGCGACGGGTGACGCGGTAGCTGCGCCGGATCGCTGAACGGCGGGAAGACCATGGCCCACGGCACGTCGGTGGCCTTGCCCCACAGCTCGGCGTTGATGAAGTTGCCGATGCGCCCGGCGCCCAGGCCGATCGGCACCAGTGGCGCGACGAAGTCCATCAGCTCGAAGAACGACTTGTTGTTGCGCTTGCCGAACCACAAGGCCGCCAGCATCACGCCGATGAAGCCACCGTGGAACGACATGCCGCCCTTCCATACCTCGAAGATCAAGGTCGGGTTGGCCAGATAGGCGTGCAGGTCATAGAACAGCACGTAGCCCAGGCGACCACCGACAATCACCCCCATCGACAGCCAGAACACCAGGTCGGAGAGCTTTTCGCGGCTCCAGGTCGGGTCAAAGCGGTTCAGGCGACGCGAGGCCAGCAGCCAGGCGCCGCCGATGCCGATCAGGTACATCAGGCCGTACCAATGGATTTTCAGCGGACCCAGGGCCACTGCCACTGGATCGATCTGCGGGTAAGGCAGCATGGTGACTCCTCTCGTTAAAGCAAAAAGCTCAGGCCGACGCAGAACAGCAGCGCGGCGAATAGCCGTTTGAGCAAGCGTGGCGACAGTTTATGCGCCAGGCGCGCGCCGAAGCGGGCGAAAAACATACTGGTCAGGGCAATCCCGAGCAGCGCCGGCAGGTACACGAAGCCCAGGCTGTGCGCCGGCAGGTGCGGGTCGTGCCAGCCCAGCCAGATGAAACTCAGGGCGCTGGCCACGGCAATCGGGAAACCACAGGCCGAGGACGTCGCCACCGCCTGCTGCATGGGCAGACTGCGCCAGGTCAAGAACGGCACGGTCAACGAACCGCCGCCAATGCCAAAGATCGCCGAGGCCCAGCCGATGACGCTGCCCGCGACAGTCAGCCCGGGCTTGCCGGGAATGCCGCGGCTGGCCTTGGGCTTGAGGTCCAGGGCCATCTGCGCGGCGATCACCAGGGCGAACACACCGATGATCTTTTGCAGCATCGGGCCCTGGATCGCCGAAGCGGTCTTGGCGCCGATACCGGCGCCGATCAGTATGCCCAAGGTCATCCAGACGAAAATCGGCCACTGCACCGCGCCCTTGCGATGGTGTTCGCGGATGGCATTGACCGAGGTGAAGACAATGGTCGCCAGCGAAGTACCCACCGCCAGGTGGGTCAGCACCGAAGCGTCGAAGCCTTGCACGGTGAAACTCAATACCAGCACCGGCACGATGATGATGCCGCCACCAACGCCGAACAGCCCGGCCAGCACGCCTGCGCAGGCGCCCAGCGCCAGATAGAGCACGAATTCCATTGTCGCCCCCGTAAATTCAGTCCGGCATGGTAACGGAAGGTAGGCCTGCGGCTCTAGTGAAGACACATTAAGTCGATGGATCGCGTCAGGCGCTATGGGTAGAGTGGGCAAAAACACAGAGGTCCACCTATGTGTCTGATCGTTTTCGCCTGGCGGCCGGGCCATGCCCAGCCGCTGATCGTCGCGGCCAACCGTGATGAGTTCTACGCCCGCCCCAGCCGTGTACTGGGGGCCTGGGAGGATGCGCCCGGGGTTTATGCCGGGCGTGACCTTGAAGCCGGCGGCACCTGGCTGGGTGTCGGGCCCAACGGCCGTTTTGCCGCGCTGACCAATATCCGCGACCCGCAGCAGCCCCAGGGCACCCGTTCACGGGGCGAGCTGGTGGCGGCATTCCTGCGCGGTGAGTTGGGGGTTGAGGCTTATCTGGACCAGGTCGCCAGCCGTAGCCAGCAGTATTCGGGGTTCAACCTGCTGGTCGCCGATAGCGTGCATCTGGGTTACCTGAATGCCCGGCAAGCCACGCCGCTGCTGCTGGGCGAAGGGGTTTACGGCGTGTCCAATGCCGGGCTGGATACGCCCTGGCCGAAGCTGCTCAAGGCACGGGCGGGGTTGCAACAGCACCTGGCCGATCCGCAGCCGGAGCGTTTGCTGGAATTGCTTGGGGATAACCTGCCGGCGGCGGACAGCGAGCTGCCGGAGACCGGCGTGGGGTTGGGTACCGAGCGCTTGTTGTCGAGCGTGTTTATTGCCAGCCAGAACTACGGGACGCGGGCCAGTACGGTGCTGATTGTCGAGGCGGATGGTCGGCGACGGTTGCTGGAACGCAGTTTTGGGCCGCTTGGCGGGCATCTGGGGGAGGTGTGCTTGCAGGTCTGACGCTATCGCTGGCAAGCCAGCTCCCACAGGGTCGGTGAATGCAGGTCCATTGTGGGAGCTGGCTTGCCAGCGATGGGCTGCAAAAAGCAGCCCCAAAATCACAAGGCCTTGCCCACCCCGGGCCCGATCATCCGCGCCAGGCCCAGGTTCTTCAGGGCCAACTGCAGCGAGCTGTGGATAACTTGCGGGTTGTCGATGCCCATGGCCTGGGCCAGCAGCTCCTTGGATTTGCTCAGGCTGACCTGACGCAACATCCACTTCACCTTGGGCAGGTTGGTGGCGTTCATCGACAGGCTGTCGAAACCCATGGCCATCAGCAGCACCGCCGCCGCCGGATCACCGGCCATCTCGCCACAGATGCTCACCGGCTTGCCTTCGGCGTGGGCATCGCGCACCACGTTCTGCAGGGCCTGGAGCACCGCCGGGTGCAGGTAGTCATAGAGGTCGGCGACGCGCGGGTTGTTGCGGTCAACCGCCAGCAAGTACTGGGTCAGGTCGTTGGAGCCGACCGAGAGGAAGTCCACCTGGCGCGCCAGCTCGCGGGTCTGGTACACCGCTGCGGGGATTTCGATCATCACCCCCACCGGCGGCATCGGCACGTCGGTGCCTTCGTCGCGCACTTCGCCCCAGGCCCGGTGGATCAGGTGCAGGGCCTCTTCGAGTTCGTGGATACCGGAAATCATCGGCAGCAGGATGCGCAGGTTGTTCAGGCCTTCACTGGCCTTGAGCATGGCGCGGGTCTGCACCAGGAAGATTTCCGGGTGATCGAGGGTGACGCGAATACCGCGCCAGCCGAGGAACGGGTTGTCTTCCTTGATCGGGAAGTACGACAGCGCCTTGTCGCCGCCGATATCCAGGCTGCGCATGGTCACCGGCAGCGGGTGGAAGGCCGCCAGTTGCTCGCGATAGATCGCCAGCTGCTCCTTTTCACTGGGGAAGCGCTGGTTGATCATGAACGGCACTTCAGTGCGGTACAGGCCGACGCCTTCGGCGCCACGTTGCTGGGCGCGGGCGACATCGGCGAGCAGGCCGGTGTTGACCCACAACGGCATGCGGTGACCATCGAGGGTTACGCAAGGCAGTTCGCGCAGGGCGTCGAGGCCCTGGGCCAGCTGGCGCTCCTCTTCGACCACTTCGGCGTACTGCTTGCGCAGCACTTCGCTGGGGTTGGTGTAGACCTCGCCCTTGTAGCCATCGACGATCATGTCGATGCCGTCGACCTTGGAATACGGCAGGTCGACCAGGCCCATGACGGTCGGGATGCCCATGGCCCGGGCCAGGATGGCGACGTGGGAGTTGCCCGATCCCAGTACCGAGACCAGGCCGACCAGCTTGCCTTCCGGCACTTCGCCGAGCATCGCCGGGGTCAGTTCTTCACTGATGAGAATACTGTTGTCGGGATAGACCAGCGACAACTGACGGGCCTCCTGCAGGTAGGCCAGCAGTCGCCGGCCCAGATCCTTCACATCGGAAGCCCTCTCGCGCAGGTAGGCATCGTCCATCAGCTCGAAGCGATTGACGTGCTCACCGACCACCTGGCGCAGCGCGCCCTGGGCCCACTGGCCGGTCTTGATCACCTGCACCACTTCACCGCCCAGGGCCGCGTCTTCGAGCATCATCAGGTAGACGTCGAACAGCGCGCGCTCTTCCGGGCGCAACTGGGTGGCGAGCTTGGCGGAGAGGTTGCGCATGTCTTCGCGCACCCCTTCCAGGGCGTTGTTGAACAGTTTCAGTTCGGCGTCGATGTCATCGACGCTCTTGTCCGGTACCACGTCGAGATCGGCCGGTGGCAGCATGACCACCGCCTTGCCCACCGCAGCGCCGGGTGAACCAGGGACACCGACGAACTTGGCCTCCTGGATACCCTTGCCCTGACGGCCCAGGCCGCGGATCGAACCGGTGGCCTCGGCATGGGCGATAACTCCGGCGAGCTGCGCGCTCATGGTGACCAGGAAGGCTTCTTCGCCTTCGTCGAACTGGCGCCGCTCCTTTTGCTGGATGACCAGCACCCCGACCACGCGGCGGTGGTGGATGATCGGCGCACCGAGGAAGGAAGCAAAACGCTCCTCGCCGGTTTCAGCGAAGTAGCGGTAACGCGGGTGGTCGGCGGCGTTTTCCAGGTTCAGCGGCTCTTCCCGGGTACCGACCAGGCCGACCAGACCCTCGTTGGGCGCCATGCTGACCTTGCCGATCGAGCGTTTGTTCAAGCCCTCGGTGGCCATCAGCACGAAGCGGTTGGTCTCGGGGTCGAGCAGATAGACGGAGCAGACCTGACTGCCCATGGCCTCTTTTACGCGCAACACAATGATCCCCAACGCCGTCTTGAGATCCTTGGCGGAGTTAACTTCCTGGACGATCTTGCGCAGCGTATTGAGCATGGCTCGGGGTCGAACTCCGTCGTCAGTCGCGCGCCAGCAGGCGCGGGGCAAGCTCTTTGAGAGCGCGGCGGTAAACCTCGCGCTTGAATGTCACCACCTGGCCCAGCGGATACCAATAGCTGACCCAGCGCCAGCCGTCGAACTCCGGTTTACCGGTCAAGTCCATTCGCACCCGCTGCTCGTTGGAAACCAGGCGCAGCAGGAACCATTTCTGTTTCTGGCCGATGCACAGCGGTTGGCTGTGGGTACGGACCAGGCGTTGGGGTAAACGATAACGCAACCAGCCGCGGGTGCAGGCAAGAATTTCAACATCATCTCGCTCCAGCCCCACTTCTTCGTTCAGCTCGCGGTACAGGGCATCTTCCGGCGTTTCCTCGGGGTTGATACCTCCCTGGGGAAACTGCCAGGCATCCTGGTTGATCCGTCGAGCCCATAGCACCTGCCCAAGATCATTCGTCAGAATGATCCCGACATTGGGGCGAAAACCATCGGGGTCGATCACGGCAGCAACCTCGCAAACGCATGTCACGGCATTGTTCCACAAAGGTCACAAGGCCAGCAACGCGCCTGTTTACCTTATGTGCACCGATGTGAAAAGTCCGTATTCTGTGGGACTTTTCAGATGTTATGCGAGTGACTTAAATGCGCCTGGCTTTATTCGATCTGGACAATACGCTCCTCGGTGGCGACAGCGACCACGCCTGGGGGGACTACCTGTGCGAACGGGGTATTCTCGACCCGATCGCCTACAAGAACCGCAACGACGAGTTCTACCAGGACTACCTGGCTGGCAAGCTGGACCTGAACGCTTACCTGGAATTCACCCTGGAAATCCTGGCGACCACGGAAATGGCCCAACTCGACGAATGGCATCGCGACTTCATGCGCGATTGCGTCGAGCCGATCATTTTGCCCAAGGCCCTGGCCCTGCTGGAAAAGCACCGTGCCGCGGGCGACAAGCTGGTGATCATCACCGCCACCAACCGTTTCATCACCGGCCCGATCGCCAAACGCCTGGGCGTTCAGACCCTGCTGGCTACCGAATGCGAAATGCTCGACGGTCGTTTCAGCGGGCGCAGTACCGATATACCGTGCTTCCGTGAAGGCAAGGTTACGCGTCTGAACCGCTGGTTGCTGGAAAACGGCTACAGCCTGGAAGACAGCTACTTCTACAGCGACTCGATGAACGACTTGCCGCTGCTGGAGAAGGTCACCCACCCGGTGGCGGTCGACCCCGACCCGAACCTGCGCGCCGAAGCCGAGAAACGCGGCTGGCAGGTGATCAGCCTGCGGGATTGATCGCCGCTATGGGAGCGACTGCTCGGTGGGAGCGGGCTTGCCCCGCGATGCGATGTGGCTGAACAACCGCAATCGCGGGGGAAACCCCCTCCCACCAAAACCCGCATGATCAGAACGGTTTGGCGCCCATTAAGCCGGCGATGGCAATGAAGCAGACGCCGCTGAACACCGCCAGCGCCAGGGTGAACTTCGGGTTGCCCACGGTCGGTGCCGTACGCAGGCGATTGACCCGCGCCAGCAGCCAGAACCAGCTAAACGCACCGAAGGTGTAGATCACGCTGGAACCCAGCACCCAGGTCTGGCCCAACGGCCAGCCGATCAGGTGCACCAGCCACCAGCCAGTGAACGGCATGCTCACCAGGCAGATGCCCATCAACAGCCAGACAAACACCAGCGGCCGGGCCATCAACCGGGTGTGGGCACTGGCGTCACCTTTGCGGCGCGCCAGAAAGGTCCAGATCGCCAGCCCCAGCGCGCTGCCCAGCAGCAACACGGTGGCCAGGATATGGGCGGTTTTCAGGGTAGTCAGCAGTTCCATTTCTTCTATCTTCCTCAGGCGTTGCCCAAAAGCGTAGACGCTCAGCCCAGGAACAGCCGGTACGCCGGGTTATCGGTTTCGTCCCAGTACGGGTAGCCAATCTTGGCCAGGGCTGCCGGGACCAGGTGGCGCTCATCATCCGGAACTTGCAGGCCGGCGACCACGCGACCATCGGCCGCGCCATGGTTGCGGTAATGGAACATCGAGATGTTCCAGCGCCCGCCAAGCTTGTTGAGGAAGTTGAACAGCGCGCCCGGACGCTCGGGGAACTCGAAGCGCAGCACCAACTCGTCGCTGACCCGCGCAGCATGGCCACCGACCATATGGCGGATGTGCAGCTTGGCCAATTCGTTATCGGTCAGGTCGAGTACCGGGAAACCTTGCTCGGTCAGGCTCTGGATCAGCGCACTGCGCGGGTCGGTGTCCGGGTGGGTCTGCACGCCGACGAAGATGTGCGCTTCGCCATCAGCGTGGTAGCGGTAGTTGAATTCGGTGATCTGACGCTTGCCGATCGCCTCGCAGAAGGCCTTGAAACTGCCTGGCTGCTCGGGAATGGTCACGGCGATGATGGCTTCGCGGCCCTCGCCCAGTTCGGCCCGCTCGGCAACATGGCGCAGGCGGTCGAAGTTGACGTTGGCGCCGGAATCGATGGCGACCAGGGTCTGCCCGGTCACGCCATTGAGTTCGACGTACTTCTTGATCCCGGCAACACCCAGGGCCCCGGCAGGTTCGGTGATCGAGCGGGTATCGTCGTAGATATCCTTGATTGCCGCACAGATCTCGTCGGTACTGACGGTGATCACCTCGTCGACGTAGTCCTTGCAGATGTCGAAGGTGTGCTGGCCGATCTGCGCCACTGCCACGCCATCGGCAAACAGCCCGACCTGCGCCAGCACCACACGCTCACCCGCGGCCATGGCGGCCTGCAGGCAGTTGGAGTCGTCCGGCTCGACGCCGATCACCTTGATCTCCGGGCGCAGGTACTTCACGTAGGCGGCGATGCCGGCGATCAGGCCGCCGCCACCGACCGGGACGAAGATCGCGTCCAGCTGGCCAGGGTGCTGACGCAGAATCTCCATGGCCACGGTGCCCTGACCGGCGATGGTGTGCGGATCGTCATAGGGGTGGATGTAGACAAAGCCCTTTTCGTCCACCAGCTTCAGCGAATAGGCCAGCGCTTCCGGGAACGAGTCACCGTGCAGCACCACCTTGCCACCGCGCGAACGCACGCCTTCGATCTTGATCTCGGGGGTGGTCTTGGGCATCACGATGGTGGCCTTGATCCCCAGCTCACGGGCCGCCAGGGCCACGCCCTGGGCATGGTTGCCGGCCGATGCGGTGACTACGCCACGGGCCAGTTCCTCAGCACTGAGCTGGGCCAGCTTGTTATAGGCACCGCGAATCTTGAAGGAGAACACCGGCTGCAAGTCTTCACGCTTGAGCAGGATGTTGTTGCCCAGACGCTTGCTCAGCTGGCCGGCGGTCTGCAACGGAGTTTCGACGGCAACGTCGTAAACGCGCGAGGTGAGGATCTTCTTGACGTACTGTTCGAGCATCGGGAAAGCATCACTGAGCGGTTGGGCGGGGTTTGCGAGTCTACCCCAGCGCCCTGTCGGGCGACCACAGCAAGGCAGGGGTTTTAGCCGCTATACTACGCGCCTTCACGATACTCCTCCCCGCTTCGGAGCCCGCATGACCCAGGACCAACTCAAACAGGCTGTCGCCCAGGCCGCTGTCGATTTCATTCTGCCCAAGCTCGACGACAAGAGCATCGTCGGCGTCGGCACCGGTTCGACCGCCAACTGCTTCATCGACGCCCTGGCCAAGCACAAGACCGCCTTCGACGGCGCCGTGGCCAGTTCCGAAGCGACCGCTGCACGCCTGAAGGGTCATGGTATTCCGGTGTATGAGCTGAACACCGTCAGCGACCTGGAGTTCTACGTTGATGGTGCCGACGAAAGCGACGAGCACCTGAACCTGATCAAGGGCGGTGGCGCGGCCCTGACCCGCGAGAAAATCGTTGCCGCCGTGGCCAAGACCTTCATCTGCATCGCCGACGCCAGCAAGCTGGTGCCGGTGCTGGGCGCCTTCCCGTTGCCGGTCGAAGTGATCCCCATGGCCCGCAGCCACGTGGCGCGCCAGCTGGTCAAGCTCGGCGGCGACCCGGTGTACCGCGAGGGCGTGCTGACCGATAACGGCAACATCATTCTCGATGTGCACAACCTGCAGATCACCAACCCGGTCGAGCTGGAAAGCCAGATCAATGCGATTGTCGGCGTGGTCACCAACGGCCTGTTCGCGGCGCGGCCGGCGGATTTGCTGTTGCTGGGCACTTCGGAAGGGGTCAAGAGCCTCAAGGCCTGAGGTGTCTGATTCGGGGCTGCCTTGCAGCCCATCGCTGGCAAGCCAGCTCCCACAGGTTCTGCTTGTGGGAGCGGGCTTGCCCCGCGATGAAACCTACTCGGTCGGCTTCTTGAACACGTAAAACAGGTTCGGCTCGCTGACCAGGTAAATGGTCCCGGCATCGTCCATGGCGATGCCTTCGGCCTGCGGCACGCTCTTCTTCAAGCCCTGAAAGCCCTTGCGCAGTGACAAGGTGCTCAGCGGCTTGCCCTGCACGTCCAGCTCCAGCACCAGCTGAGACTCATCCGACAACGCCAGCAAGTGGCCGCTGCGCTCATCGAACTGCAAGCTCGACAGATCACGCACAAACAGCCGCGAATCACGCTTCTGGTCCTGTACCACATGCACCGCATACGGCTGTTCCGGGTTGTCATGGGGGAAACCATGCACCTCGTAGATCAGCATCGGGTCGCGCTCCTTGGCCACGAACAAGCGCTTGCCGGCCGAGTCATAGGCCAGGCCTTCGAAACCCTTGTTGCCGTTCAGGCCAATGCCCAGGGTCAGCTGCTCGGCATCCTTGGCGTCGAGAAACGGCGTGTTGTCGTTCAGGCGCACGCGAATCAGGCGCTGTTCGCGCTCGTCGGTGATCACGTAAGTGTTGGCGCCGACGTATTCCACCGCCTCCGGGTCGCCAAACCCGGTCAACGGCACGCGCCGCAGAATGCGCCCGTCCAGCGACAGCTCGATCAGCTCAGGGCGTTTATTGGTAACGGTAAACAGGCTATTGCGATCGGGGTCGAAGGTCAGCGCCGAAATGTCTTCATCCAGGCCTTCGATAGGCTTGGCTTCAAGCACTACCTTGTACTGGTCCAGACCAATGCTTTGCTCGAACGGCTGCCACCAGGTCTTGACGTTGAACCAGCCGCGTTCGAACAGACGGTACTGCTGCCCGGCCACAGCGACCAGGAGCAAGGCGAACAGGCTCAATACCAGGAAAATCAGCGGCAGGCGGATGTAGCGGCGCATTCAGGTGGACTCTTTAGGTGACAGCCTGAATCTTCCCACACTCAACTGAAGCGAAACTTAAAACCTGACGTAGGAAAAATCTGAAATCAGGGTTTTTTGAAACGATAGAACAGATCCGGCTCACTGACGATGTACAGCGTGCCATGCTCGTCCATCGCCACGCCTTCAGCGCGTGGAATGCGCTTCTTCAGGCCGTTGAAGCCGCCCAGCAGGGTCATGAAGCTGACCTGCTCGCCCTTCTCGTCCAGTTCCAGGAGCATGTTGGAGTCGGCGGACAGCACCAGCAGGTGCCCGGTACGCGGATCGACGCCCAGCGCCGAGAGGTTGCGCAGGTCCAGCTCGTCGCTGGGCAGCGGCTTCTTGTCACCGGTCAGCGGGCTGTGGCCGTCGCTGTTCCAGGTGAACAGTGCCGGCGGCCGCTCTTCACCGAGGATGATGCGCTGCTGCAAAGGGTCCCAGGCCACGGCTTCGAAGGCCTTGTTCTGGTTTTCCGATGGGCCGAGGTCAAACTGCGGGAAGTCGGCGATATTCAGCGAACGGGTATCGGCATTGAGGGTGACGATGGTCAACTTGTGATCGCGCTCATCGACAATCGCCAGGCGCCCGCCTTCGAGCACGGCCACCCCTTCAGGATTGCTCCAGCCCACCAGCGGCATCTTGCGCAGCACGTCGCCTTCAAGGGTCAGCTCGACCAGAAAGGGATTCTTGCCCATGACCGCGAACAGGGTTTTGCTCACCGGGTTGTAGGACAGGTCGGAAGCTTCATCATCCTCCATGCCTGGCAGCACTTTGGCGTCGATATCGACCTGGTAGTCCGGCAGCCAGATGCTGGCCTGTTGCTCAATCTTGCTTTCGAAACGCTCCTGCAACCAGAGCAGGCCACGGTCATCCCAATGCATGGCAATCGCCACGCCGTAACCGATGATCGCTGCGGCAACCAGCCAGGTGGACCAGCGCAAGGCCAGGCCACGCTTGCGCGCAGGCGGCAGGGAATTACTCGAAGGAAGAGGAGTGGCCATGGGGTTGTGCTCTTTTTGCCAGTTGATAACACATTACCGGCACGTTCGCTGAGCCAGGTCCGCAAGCATTATCCGCATCGATTGTGAAAAAAATGGCAAAAGCCGACGGGCAGCATGGCAGCCGGTGATTCTGGCTGCCATGCCAACAGGTTAAAGCACCTGGCTTTCGAAACGGCTGACGCCTGGTAGCTCGACCACCAGCTTGTCGCCAGGATTGAGCGGGCCGACGCCAACCGGGGTACCGGTGAGGATCACGTCGCCGGCCAGCAGCGAGAATTGCGTGGCCATGTGCTGGATCATCGGCACGATCGGGTTGAGCATCAGCGCGCTGTTGCCGTCCTGGCGCACTTCACCGTTGAGGGTCAGGCGGATGCCGATGTCGGTCAGGTCTTCAAAGGCACTGACCGGCACGAACGGCGGCAGTACGCAGGCGCCATCGAAGCACTTGGAGCGTTCCCACGGCAGGCCTTTTTCCTTCAGCTGCGCCTGCAGGTCGCGCAGGGTCAGGTCCAGGGCCGGGGCGAAGCCGGAGATGGCGTCGAGCACTTCTTCTTCGGTCGGGTTGGTAGACAGCGACTTGCCGAGCAACACGGCAATTTCCGTCTCGTAGTGCACCGAACCGCGTTCAGTCGGGATCTTGAAGCCGCTGTCGAGCGGCACCACACAACTGCCCGGCTTGATGAACAGCAGCGGCTCGCTAGGGATAGGGTTATCCAGCTCTTTGGCGTGCTCTGCATAGTTGCGCCCGATGCACACCACCTTGCCCAGCGGATAGTGAATACGCGTGCCGTCTACATACTGGTGCTGATAGCTCATTACCGACTCCTGGCGCTATTGGATGCTCTTGTGCCTGTGGCTTACTCGACAGCGAAGATCTTGCCCGGGTTCATGATCCCGTTGGGATCGAACGCTGCCTTCACTGCTTTCATGTACTCGATTTCGACCGGCGAGCGGCTGTAGGTCAGATAGTCACGCTTGGTCATGCCGACGCCGTGCTCGGCAGAGATCGAGCCGTTGTACTTCTCGACGGTCTCGAACACCCACTTGTTCACCGTCGCGCACTTGGCAAAGAACTCGTCCTTGCTCAGGTTCTCCGGCTTGAGGATGTTCAGGTGCAGGTTGCCGTCGCCAATGTGGCCGTACCAAACCACTTCGAAGTCCGGATAGCTTTCTGCGACGATCGCGTCAATATCCTTGAGGAACGCCGGAACTTTCGACACGGTGACCGAAATATCGTTCTTGTATGGGGTCCAGTGCGAGATGGTTTCAGAGATGTACTCGCGTAGCTTCCAGAGGTTTTGCAGTTGCTGTTCGCTCTGGCTCATGACGCCGTCCAGCACCCAGCCCTGCTCCACGCAGTGCTCAAAAGTGGCCAGGGCGTCATTGGCCACATCCTCGTTGCTGGCTTCGAACTCCAGCAATACATAGAACGGGCAGTCGGTCTCGAACGGTGCCGGCACATCGCCGCGCCCCATGATCTTGGCCAGGGCCTTGTCAGAGAAGAACTCGAATGCCGTCAGGTCGAGCTTGCCACGAAATGCGTGCAACACCGGCATGATCGAATCGAAGTCCGGGGTACCGAGCACCATGGCCGTGAGGTTGTTCGGCGCGCGGTCCAGGCGCATGGTCGCCTCGACCACGAAGCCCAGGGTGCCTTCGGCGCCAATGAACAGCTGACGCAGGTCGTAGCCGGTGGCGTTCTTGATCAGGTCTTTGTTCAGCTCGAGCAGGTCACCCTTGCCGGTGACGACCTTGAGGCCAGCCACCCAGTTACGGGTCATACCGTAGCGAATCACCTTGATCCCGCCGGCATTGGTGCCGATGTTGCCGCCAATCTGGCTGGAGCCTGCCGACGCGAAGTCGACCGGGTAATACAGGCCCTTGTCCTCGGCAAAATCCTGCAGCTGCTGGGTAACCACCCCCGGCTGACAGACCACCGAGCGGTCGAATTCGTTGAAGTCGAGAATCTGGTTCATGTAGTCGAAGGCCACGACCACCTCGCCATTGGCCGCTACCGCTGCAGCCGACAGCCCGGTGCGGCCGCCCGACGGCACCAGGGCGACCTTGTGCTGGTTGGCCCAGCGCACGATGGCCTGAACCTGCTCGATGCTCTTGGGGAAGACGATGGCCGAGGGCGCCGGAGCGAAGTGCTTGGTCCAATCCTTGCCGTAGGCCTCAAGGGAGGCCGCGTCGGTCAGCACCTTGCCGGGCTCTACCAGGGTCATCAGCTCATCAATCAGCGCAAGATCGGTCATCGATAGAACTCTCGAACTATTCATAGTCACCCTGAGCACTCTTCACGTCCCAGGGATGGGCGTATCGGGGGGTACTCATGCTAGCATACGCCCCCCGCTGATCGTGCTTCAGGCCGATGCTGCGAGAGCTTCACTTCCCTGCCATTTTTCTCCGGGACACAGGTTTACGCAGATGAGCAAGACTTCTCTCGATAAGAGCAAGATCAAGTTCCTTCTTCTCGAAGGCGTCCACCAATCCGCCGTGGACGTCCTCAAGGCCGCCGGGTATACCAGCATCGAGTACCTCACCGGTTCTCTGCCCGACGCTGAGTTGAAAGAAAAGATCGCCGATGCCCACTTCATCGGCATCCGCTCGCGCACTCAACTGACCGAAGAGGTTTTCGACTGCGCCAAGAAACTGGTCGCTGTCGGCTGTTTCTGCATCGGTACCAACCAGGTTGACCTGAACGCCGCTCGCGAACGCGGTATCGCCGTGTTCAACGCACCGTACTCCAACACCCGTTCGGTGGCCGAGCTGGTGCTGGCAGAAGCGATCCTGCTGCTGCGCGGCATCCCCGAGAAAAACGCATCCTGCCACCGTGGTGGCTGGATCAAGAGCGCGGCCAACTCCTTCGAGATCCGCGGCAAGAAGCTGGGCATCGTCGGCTACGGCTCGATCGGTACCCAGCTGTCGGTCCTGGCCGAAAGCCTGGGCATGCAGGTGTTCTTCTTCGACCCGCTGACCAAGCTGCCATTGGGCAATGCTACCCAGGTCACCAGCCTGAACGAGCTGTTGGGCCTGGCCGACATCGTCTCGCTGCACGTGCCTGAGCTGCCATCCACCCAATGGATGATCGGCGAGAAAGAAATCCGCGCGATGAAGAAAGGCTCGATCCTGATCAACGCCGCCCGCGGTACCGTGGTCGAGCTGGATCACCTGGCTGCTGCGATCAAGGACAAGCACCTGATCGGCGCCGCCATCGACGTGTTCCCGGTCGAGCCGCGCTCCAACGACGAAGAGTTCGAAAGCCCGCTGCGTGGCCTGGACAACGTGATCCTGACCCCGCACATCGGCGGCTCCACCGCTGAAGCCCAGGCCAACATCGGTCTGGAAGTGGCAGAGAAGCTGGTCAAGTACAGCGACAACGGTACTTCCGTGTCGTCGGTCAACTTCCCTGAAGTGGCCCTGCCGGCGCACCCGGGCAAGCACCGTCTGCTGCACATCCACGAAAACATTCCGGGTGTACTCAGCGAAATCAACAAAGTGTTCGCCGAAAACGCGATCAACATCTCCGGTCAGTTCCTGCAGACCAACGAGAAAGTCGGTTACGTGGTGATCGACGTTGATGCCGAGTACTCGGACCTGGCGCAAGAAAAACTGCAACAGATCAAGGGCACCATCCGCTCCCGCGTTCTGTTCTAAGTTTTCCGTGCGACAAAAAAGGGAGGCCGTGATGGCCTCCCTTTTTTATGCCCGCCTTACTTGACGGTAACGGTGATCTTCTTCGACTCGACGCTCGGCTTGAACGGCACGTGGAACTTGTCGCCCAGCACCAGTTGCAGGGTGTGCTTGCCCGGGGTCAGGGTCAGTTTTACTTCAGTCTGTGCCTTGCCGAAGTGCAGCACTTGCGGGCCAGCCGGCAGCGGTGCGTTGTTTTCCGGCAGCAGGCTGGTTGGCAGCACCTGATCGGCCGCAGGCTGTTGGTCGACATCCACCAGCAAGTGGTGGTGACCGCTGTGTGGGGTCTGATCACCCGCTGGCTTGAGCTCCATGCCCTCGATGCCGAACTTGACGGTAAAGGTCTTGTCGACCGTGGCGCCATCGGCCGGGGAAACAATGAAGACCTTGGCGTCTTTTGGCGGCTCCTGGCTTTTCAGGCCATCGGCGGCAGCGGCAAAGGCCGAGACACCCATCAGCAATCCGGCGACGGCTGCACGCGAAAATAGGCTTTTCATTCACTTCTCCTGTGTTTTACTTCAATAACCCTTGCCACTGAACGAACGGCAATGGTGGATTACCATAGTCCAAATGCGTCAAAACATGTTTAACAACGCTGACAGAAAAAATTTCGCCGCCAGTTAAACATCCTGCACCTGACGTGGTCCTAAGTTGCGTTCGACCGTGACAATTACAGAAAGTCGCGGCGACTCGATTTCACTGCCAAGCATTCAAGGGGCTTAAATGCGTTTTGCCATTGGGGTACTACTTGCCACGCTGCTCAGCCCATGGGCACAGGCCGAGCTGATCGACGACATCAACGACCGTGGTGAACTGCGCATTGCCGTAGAAGCCAACATGGCGCCGTTCAACTTCAAGGACGAAAACAAAAAGCTGAGCGGTTTTGAAGTCGAGCTGGGGGAGTTGCTGGCCAAAGAACTCGATCTGCGCGCCGACTTTGTCGTGGTTGAATCCAACGACTTGCTGCAAGGTGTTGAAAGCGGCAAATACGACATCGCCCTCAACCACGTCGCCGCGACCCCGGAGCTCAAGGAACGCCTGGACTTCAGCGAGCCCTACGCCTATTCCAGCGCCCAGTTGATCGTACGCAAAGAAGAAAAGCGCCCACTGAGCACCCTTGACGCACTCAAGGGCCATAGCCTGGGCGTCGTCCAGGGCAGCCAGTTCGCCGAACAGGCCCGGGGGGTAGAAGGTGTGGACCTGCGCAGTTACCCGGATGCCACCCAGCCGATCAAGGACGTGGCCAACGACCAGATCGATGCGGCCATCAGCGACCGCCTGCTGGTGCCCTATGCCATTCGCGACAGCCAGCAGCCGGTAAGCAAAGGCGCAACGGTGGGACCGATCCTGAGCCTGGCGATTCCGTTCCAGAAGGGTAACCCGGCGTTCCAGAGCGCTGTGGACAACGCCCTGCAGCGAATCAAGGCTGACGGCCGGCTGAGCGAGTTGTCGCAGAAGTGGTTTGGCATGGATGCGAGCAAGCCGCCGAAGCAGTAAGTGAGTGGGGCTTTTTTGCAGCCCATCGCTGACCCTTGTGGGAGCTGGCTTGCCAGCGATGAGGCCTTCGAATCAAAGCTGTTTCAGAGCCAGCTCCGCCGCCTCAAGCTCCAGCTCACTGAACACCTGCACCCCTTCGCGGCGCAGCAGCGCCGTGGTTACGCCCTCGCCCGCCACTTTGGTGCCGCTGAACGTCCCGTCATAAGTCAGCACATTGCCGCACGACGGGCTGCCGGACTTGAGCACCGCAATCCGGATGCCATGACGGCGCACCAGCGCCAACGCCAGTTGCGCCCCGGCCAGAAACTGCGCACTGACATCCTCACCCGTGATGGTCAGCACCTGGGCATTCCCCTCAAGCACCGCAGCGCCCTGGCCACCGGGGATCTCCGCCGGTGGCCGTGGCGTTGGCAACCCGCCAGCCACTTCAGGGCACAAAGGCACGATCCGTCCCTCGGCCTGCCACTGCTGGAGCAGATCCGGATGGCCACTGGCGCGCCCGTCATAACGCACCGGCTGACCGAGCAGGCAGGCACTGACCAGAACCTTGTGCATCTCAGAACGGCTCGTTGCCACGGCGGCGGAACCAGCCGGTAAGTGACAGGCGATCGCGCTGGGCCGGCAACACCTCATGGGGCACTTCGCCGGAGAGGAACACTACCAGGCAACCGCCGATCGGCTGCACGTCGTGCTCGACGTCGCCCTTGAGGGTCATGCGCAACTGGCCGCCGTGTTCGGGCTGCCAATCCTGGTTGAGGTAGATCACCGCAGAGACCATGCGCCGGTCGTCATCGCGAAAGCGGTCGACGTGCTTGCGGTAGAAGGCCCCCGGTGGATACAGGGCGAAGTGACACTCGAAGTCCTCAAGGCCCAAAAACAGACCGCGATTAAGAGCCAGGCGCAGGCTGTCCATCAGCTCGAGGTAGTGGTCGCAAGGCGCGGCCAGGCCGGGCTCCAGCCACTGGATACGATCACCGCGGATGCCCTCGCGGACCTCCTGGGCAACGCCCCGACCCACGGCTGCTGGTGCAAGCTCGCCCTCGGCGGCGCGTTTGCGGCACTCGGCCGCCAGCGCCAGGGTCAGAGACTCTGGAAGAAAGGTATCTTGCTGCGACCAGCCACGGGTGGCCAGGTCGTCGACGATGCGCAACAGCAGGGGGTCATCAGGGGATATGTGCATATCGCGCATAGTATCGATCTACCGCGAAATCCGACAGCGCCACTTGGCCGAGAGAGTGCAATGGCTTCTCGACAAAGCCCCGCCATGGCAAGGACAATAGCGCCCTGCCGACAGGAGCCCTGAATGCACCGTTTGTTTTTACTGCTGATGATGATCTGCACCACGCCTGTCTGGGCAGACAGCCTCGACCAACTCTACAAGGTCGCCGGCTGGCCCGAGCAGCGCGCCCACTTTACCGATGCCCTCGATGCCGCCCAGCAGCGCTATCGCAATAGCCTGCCGCCTGCGGTGTACCAGGCGCTGGTCAATAACAGCAACCAGCGCTTCCAGGCCCAGGCCGTGGATAAACGCGCCGAGGCCCAGTTGCGCGCCAATCTCAGCGATCCGGCCCCGGCCCTGGCCTTCTTCCAGTCGCCGCTGGGGCGCAAGATCGTCGCCGCCGAACTGCTCGCCACCCGCCGTGACCAGTTGGCCAAGAATGCCAAGGGCCTGCCCAAGGTCCAGGCCAGCGACAACCGCCAGCTGGTCATCGGCCACCTGGCCCAGGCCCTGCCCGCCCGTGAAGCCGGTGCCGAGGTCAGCCTGGCGATCGCCGGGGTTGCCGCCGACAGTCTCAGCCAGATGATCCCCGGCCTGCTCGGTGGCGGCCAGGCCCAAAGCCTGCTCGACGGCCAGCGCCAGCGCTTGATGGAGCAGATCGGCAGCGAGCTGAACAACACCTTGTTGTACGTCTATCGCGACCTGTCCGATGCCGAGCTGGAAGAGTTCGCCACCTTTGCCGAGTCCGCCGAAGGCAAGGCCTACTACAAGGCAGCCCTGGCGGCGATTCGCGCCGGCCTTGCGGTTGGCCAGGACACCTCGCAGCTGAAGTGATCAGCCCAGGCGCTGATCGATGAAGTCGAAGTAGCGCGCGCGGATCGCCGGCAGCTCGTTGGCCAGGTGATGCCGCGCCTCGGGGATCAGCAGGATCTGCGGCGCGGCGAACTTCTCCCCCAGCACCTTGAGGTTGTGCGGCCAGTCGACGGTCATGTCGCATTCGCCCTGGATGATCAGCGGCTGGCGCGGGCTGACCGGCGCCGCTTCAATGCGTTTGACCCAATCGAGCAATGCCCCCACCCAGGCCGTCGGCAGGCGCCTTGGCTGCAACGGGTCGGCCAGCAGGAACGGCAGGAAGGTCGGGTCGTTGCTGTTCTCGCTGAAGCGCCGCTCGATACCGTTGACGAAGGGCTTGAGCACCCGGTAACTGAATTTCGACCAACGCCACGCGCGTGGCCGCACCAGCGGCGCGAGCAGGATCACCTCACCCTGGGCCGGACTCTCGGCGCCGCGATGCAGCAGGTGGTCGACGACGATTGCACCACCGGTACTCTGCCCGAACAGATGCCAGGGCTGCGGCAGCTCCAGGCTACGCGCCTGCTCGAACAGCGCCTGCAGTACCTGCTGATAGGCACTGAAATCATCGATGCTGGCCCGCTCGCCACTGGACAGTCCGTGCCCGGGCAGGTCGCACGAGATCACCGCATACTGCTGATCCAGCGCCCAATCGATGACATGCCGGTACAGGCCCATGTGGTCATAAAAGCCGTGCAGCAGAATCAGCGTCGCCACCGGCGCAGCCGGCAGCCACACCTGGCCGACCACCTCGAAACCGGCGACGTCGAAGCGTCCCAGCCAGCTCTGCGGTGCTGCGTCACGGGCTGGCAGGTCCAAGCCGTAAAAACGCTGATAGGCCTGGGCCTGCGTCGACAACGGCTGCCGCGCCGCCAGGGAGGACAGGCTGGCACGTAGGGAGTCGGACTGAAATGACGCGGGCATAGAAGATTTCCAGACGCAAAAGCGGGTTATTGACCTGTGATATTCATCTGTCGTCGCCAGCATGGCAAGCTAGGCAACTTTTTTCGGACATTGCCCACATGCCCCGCTCGACCCTGCGCACCCTGCTTGGCCTGTTGCTCGCCGCTCTCTGCGGCGCCGGCCTGTGGTGGGCCTACGACAGCTTCCAGAGCCGTTACCTGCGCACCTTCGACAACCAGACCGCGCTGTTTTCCGGCGACCGCCTGCAACTGCCGGCGAACATTGCCGGCCCCGGCCCGATCCGCCTGGTGCACTTCTGGGACCCGGCCTGCCCGTGCAACGTCGGCAACCAGCAGCATCTGGGCGAACTGATCGAGCACTTCGGTCCCCAGGGCGTGGAGTTCTATGTGGTACAAAAACCCGGCACACGCGGCCAACTGCCCGCCACCCTGAGCGCACTCAAGCCCCTGGCCGGGTTGCCCGGCGCCGAACACCTGCCAGCCACCCCCGGCGTGGCGATCTGGGACCGCAACGGGCAACTGGCCTACTTCGGCCCCTACAGCGAAGGCGCGACCTGCAACTCGAGCAACAGCTTCATCGAGCCGATCCTTTTGGCCTTGAGCCAGGGCCGGGCAGTCAGCGCCACCCACACCATGGCGGTGGGCTGCTACTGCCCCTGGCAGCCCTAGCGCGCCCGCGCAGGATTGCCAACCACGGTCGCACCAGCCGGTACATCGCGAGTGACCACGCTACCGGCACCGATCACTGCGTTATCGCCCACCGTCACCCCCGGCAGAATGATCGCGCCACCGCCGATCCAGACGTTGTTGCCAATCTTCACCGGCCGCCCGCTTTCCAGGCCGCTGCGGCGCAGTTCCGGGTCCAGCGGGTGGTCGGCGGTATAAATCTGCACCGCCGGGCCGATCTGGCAGTCATCGCCGATGCTTACCGGGGTAACGTCGAGGATCACGCAGTTGAAGTTCATGAACACGTTGGCGCCCACACTGATGTTGTAGCCGTAGTCGCAGTAGAACGGCGGGCGAATCACCGCACCGTCACCGACCTCGCCGAAATGCTCGACCAGCAAACCGTGACGCTGCTCGTTGAGCAGTTCCGCGCTGTTGTTGTAGCGCTGCATCCAGTGCTTGTTGGCGATCTGTTCGGCCTGCAGCTCCGGGCAGCCGGCGTGATAGAGCTGGCCGCTGAGCATCTTCTGCTTTTCGCTGAGATTCATCTTCCCTCCTTTGGGGCTATCCTCTGTCCGGCTTTACCTCGATGATCGGACCACAAGATCCGCTAAAAAGCACAAGGAGTCACGATGAAGCGCAGCCTGACCTTCCTCGCCGTGGTCATTGCCGCGGCCGCCGGCGGCGGTTACTGGTACGTGCACGACAAGCTGCCGCAACGCGAAGGCGAGGTCACCCTGAGCAGCCTGCAAGCGCCGGTCAGCGTGCGCTATGACACCCGTGGCGTGCCGCATATCCAGGCGCAGAACGAGGCTGATCTGTATCGCGCCCTGGGCTATGTGCATGCCCAGGACCGCCTGTTCCAGATGGAGATCATCCGCCGCCTGGCCCGTGGCGAGCTGGCCGAGATCTTCGGCAGCAAGCTGCTGGGTACCGACACCCTGTTCCGCAGCCTGCGCATTCGCGAGCAGGCCGAGCTGTATGTCGAGCGCCAGGACAAGAGCTCGCCGGCCTGGCTTGCCCTGCAGGCCTACCTGGAGGGCGTCAACGCCTGGCAGGACAACCATCCCAAGCCGATGGAGTTCGACGTGCTGGGGATCAAGCCCCGCCCCTTCACCGCCCAGGACACCATCAGCATTGCCGGCTACATGGCCTATAGCTTTGCCGCGGCATTTCGCACGGAACCGGCGCTGACTTACATCCGCGACCAACTGGGTGCCGACTACCTGAAGATCTTCGACCTGGACTGGAACCCGCAAGGTGCGCTGGCCAGCAAGCCGCCGCTGGCTGCCAGCGACTGGAAGAGCCTGCAGCAGCTGGCGCAACTCAGCCAGCAAGCCCTGAGTGACGCCGGCATTCCCCAGTACGAAGGCAGCAATGCCTGGGCGATTTCCGGTAGCCGCACCCGTAGCGGCAAACCGCTGCTGGCCGGCGATCCGCACATCAGCTTTGCCGTGCCGTCGGTGTGGTACGAGGCGGAACTGACCGCACCCGGCTTCAACCTCTATGGCTATCACCAGGCGCTGAACCCCTTCGCGTCGCTTGGGCACAACCGCGACTTCGGCTGGAGCCTGACCATGTTCCAGAACGACGACGTCGACCTGATCGCCGAACAGGTCAACCCCGACAACCCCGAGCAGGTCAAGGTCAACGGCCAGTGGCAGACCCTGAGCCAGACCCAGGAGCAGATCGCGGTGAAGAACGAGGCGCCGGTGAACATCACCCTGCGCCGCTCGCCCCACGGCCCGGTCGTCAACACGGTGCTGGGCGACACGGCGGGGCCGACGCCGATTGCCGTGTGGTGGGCGTTCCTGGAAACCGAGAACCCGATCCTCGAGGGTTTCTACCAGGTCAACCGCGCCGATACCCTGGACAAGATGCGCGCCGCAGCGGCGAAGATTCAGGCGCCGGGGCTGAACCTGGTGTGGGCCAATGCCCGTGGCGATATCGGCTGGTGGGCGGCAGCGCAGTTGCCGATTCGCCCCGAAGGCGTCAACCCGGGCTTTATCCTCGACGGCAGCACGGCGCAGGCCGACAAGCTCGGCTTCTATCCTTTCAGCGCCAACCCCCAGGCGGAGAACCCGGCCAGCGGCTACATCGTCTCGGCCAACTTCCAGCCGCCGGCGAGCATGCCGATCCCGGGCTATTACAACCTGGCCGACCGTGGCCAACGCCTGAACCAGCACCTGGCCGACCCTCAGACCAAATGGGACCAGCAGAACAGCCAGGCCCTGCAACTGGACACCATCACCGACTACGGCCCGCGCACCTTGGCACCGTTGCTTTCGGTGCTGCGTGAAGTGGCCGAGGGTGATCAGGAGAAGGAGCTGGTCGAGCAACTGGCGGCGTGGAACGGCGACTATCCGGTGGACTCGGTCAGTGCCACGCTGTTCAACCAGTTCCTCTACGACCTGGCCTACACCGCGTTGCACGACGAACTGGGCGATACCTGGTTCCAGACCCTGATCAGCACCCGCGCCATCGATGCCGCGTTGCCACGCCTGGCAGCCGACGCCAAGTCACCCTGGTGGGACAAACAGGGCAGCAGTGAACAAAGTGATCGCAATACGGCGGTGAAGCAGGCCTGGCGCAAAACCCTGGCGCACCTGCGCGATACCTTCGGCAACGACCCGGCCGGCTGGCAATGGGGCAAGGCTCATACCCTGACTCACAACCACCCGCTGGGGCTGCAGAAGCCGCTGAACCTGTTGTTCAACGTCGGACCGTTCGCCGCGCCGGGTACCCACGAAGTGCCGAACAACTTGTCGGCGAAGATCGGCCCGGCACCGTGGCCGGTGACCTATGGGCCTTCGACACGGCGGCTGATCGACTTTGCCGATGCCGGCCAGGCGCTGACCATCAACCCGGTCGGACAAAGCGGAGTATTGTTTGACCCGCACTATGGCGACCAGGCCAAGGACTATATCGAGGGCCGGTACCACAAGGCGCAGATGGGGGTGATTCCGGCGCAGAGCACCTTGAAGCTGGTGCCCCGGAATTAGCAAGGCTGCGCCTTGCATCGCTGGCAACGCCAGCTCCCACAGGTCCGGTGGACACAAGTTCATTGTGGGAGCAACTGTCTTGATCAGGCTGTTTGCTCTCGCCAAGGGGTATTGTC
>NZ_JBGOGX010000048.1:0-49497 GCF_054788455.1 Pseudomonas sp. ZL2
CCGGCACGTTGACCTATGCGCTGGGCGTGGTAGTCGGGGCCTCCGGGCTGACCGACTCCGCTACCGGTGAGGCGGTGAATCTATCGCTCAACGGCGGCGTGGTGGAAGGTCGCACGGCCACGACCAATCACCTGGTGTTCACCGTCAGCGTTGCCACCAACGGTGACGTCACCCTCGACCAACTGCGCGCCGTGATCCATCCCGACACGACCAATCCGGATGACTCCACCAGCCTTGCCTCAGACAACCTGGTCACCCTGACCGCAACCAAGACCGACAGGGACGGCGACAGCGTCCAGGCCACCCTCAATATCGGGCAGAACCTGGTTATCAAGGACGACGGCCCGGCACTCGCCTTTGGCAACCTGATCGGGACCGGTAGTGTCCTTGCGCAATACGGCTTCTGGAGCATGGCCGCCGGCGCTGATGGACTGGGGACGGCGGGTCTGGACATCTCGTTGGTCAATGGCCAGTTCACCCTTGTCAGGCCAGACAACACTACCACGACCGGGACCGGCACGCTCACCGAACTGGTGCCCTCGCCGGACGTCAATGGTGCGTACCAGTTCGCCGGGACGTTGACCGGCGACTTCGACAACAACGCAGCAACGGCGAACACCACCGTCGACTACACGCTGACCGCCTATGCCAATGGCAGCTATGCACTGGATCTGGTGCAAGGTTTTGCTTCGACGATCGTGCTCAGCAGTGCCGACGGCTCGCTCGGTGCCGGCGGCCCGGACCCCGTGCGCACCTTGTTGATTCCGGCGCAGGATCCGCCGACTATTCCTTCGCCATCTGAGGAGATTGTGTTCTTCGGTGTTAACGCGACCACTAGCGCAAGCGATATATTTTCTGCCATCACCCCGGGAGCGTCCGACCTCACCGAAGCACAGATAGAGGCTGGCGGGTTTGCATTCATCGGCAGCGCGAACATGAACGTCAGCACGTCCGGCATTGGCATTACCAACAACAATCTGGATGGAAACGGGACGGCAGGCATCAATGCCGGTGACGAGAGCTTCGTCATCAATCCCGAGACCCTGTTGACGGGCATGAAGATTTTCATCGACAACTCGGTCCAGGGGTACAACCCGGCAACGGAGGAGCTGTACTACACGATCTTCTACGATGACGGCACGACGTCAGGTTCGCCGACGAAAGTTCTTGCCGCCGATCTGACCTCGGAGGATGGAGGACAGACGTCCTTCGTCATCGAAAGATCGGACTCGAAGCTCATTGACGCGGTCCAGCTCACCATGGGCCTGGGCGTGATCAAAATACCGGTGATCCAGTTCATCCAGGAGAGCGAGAGCCTGGCCAGCGATATCAAGCTGACGTTCAATGCGACACTGACAGACAAGGACGGGGACACGGCGACCAGTGCATTCGACGCCAACCTGTTCGCCAACGACTCGGCCGAGGCAGAATTCGACTTCACCCTGGTCGGCACGGGCGGTGAGCGGGATGCCTTCAACATCGATCTGTCAGTCGCCGAGAACCAGTACCAGGTCATCGGCTTCGATGCGGGCCTCAGCCTGCGCGACACGCTGGTGCTCAACGGCGACCAGAGCGCCGTAGTCCAATCGATCAACAACAGTGGGGCAGACAGCATCGTGACGGTTGCCGAGTCTGGCGGACAGACAACGACCATCACCTTGGTCGGAGTCGATCCTCTCAATAGCGACATTGTGTTTGGCGGCGCCTGAGGCAGCGCAAGCGTGAAAGGATGCGAGGGTGGCGTGACAACCACCCTCGCATTGCTTGTGAAACTACGACAACGTTCTCGCCATCAACCAGGGACCTCGGGGGTGACCTGGCCCCCCCGAAGATCGCTCAGAGCGTGTTGTTTTGACATGAAGCTCAATCCCGCTCCCCCCGAATAGACTCGGGCGGTTCTTCGTTGTTGATGAGCCCGTGTTTCAGTGCATACATCAGCAAATCGATGCGATTGATCAGATCAAGCTTTTGATAGATGTTGCTGAGGTGATTGTGCACGGTGTGCTCGCTGATCCCCAGGCGCCCGGCGATGCTCACGTATTTGGCGGACGGGTCCCCCACGATGGCGCGAATCAGTTCCCTCTCGCGCAACGTCAGCCGCGCCTGTTTCGCCCGTTCCAGATTGCATCTCAAGGGGGTATGCACGCTCGCGGCATAGCCGGAAAGCCCACCGACCCAGGCCCTGTCCAGCCCACTGTTGTGATGATGGGCCTTGATGATGGCCTGGATAATCGATTCCGTCGGGTCTTCCGCCAACACGATGCCGCGTGCGCCCGCTTCTATCGCCTGGACAAAGGGGACGGCTTCGTACAGGCCTTTGAGCACCAGCACTTTCGTTTCAGCGCTGCGAGCCAACCCCGCGACGACCTCCAGCGGGTTCAGCGCATCCGGAAAGAAACTGAAAAGAATGACATTGGGATGCAACTGATCGGCAAGATCCAGCGCATTGGTATAGGTGCTGGCCTCACCGCTCACCTCCATCCGCGGCTTCCTGGCATTGATCAAGTCATGAAGCCCCTTGAGAACCAGGGGACGACAATCGACCAACATCACACGTATCGGCTTTCTGTGGTTAGGCATGATGTTCCTGCCTCCCATGAAAAACGATCTATGACCTGCATCCGTTGACCGTTCTGAGTCAACGACCCTGGGAGCACTTTTACCTGTGGCATCGAAAAGGGTTGCAGACGTTTTCCATCGCTGGAAGACGCCACCGAGACAATACAAATACAAATAACTATCAATAGCTTACGCACGATTCTGTGCTCCCTAGAGCCCTCTACTGAGTCTAGGTCAGCACAACGCGCCGCCTGTACAGCCACCCACCAGCCATTGACTCGAACCTTAGGCGAGTAGCCGGGTTGATGTTTCTGGGAGTTGGCCCTAGTCCTCGGAAATCAAGGTCTTAGGCGGGCCACAGGCGACCTGCAAGCAGCGTTTGACAGCGAGCAGAATCGTCAATTAACAGACGAATGGTGTGTAGTTACATGCCCTAAAAATGCACCTGTCAATTTCTCGTCCAAACCGCTTGGCGATTCATCCGCTGGAATGGCCAGGCACGCTTTCTACTAATAATCGGATCCAACGCCCGCTGCTTGGGACGGGCTGCCGGGGCTCAACCAGTTGTTCACACTGCCTACACTTTCGGCTGGTGGTTTTCCCGCCCAACGGTTGAGGGTAAACACATTGCTGAGGAACTCGTATTGCGTCTTGAGCAGGTCACGCCTGGCGCGGAATTCGTTGCGTACACTGGCCAGAACATCGACGGCATTGACCATTCCATAGGTCAACGCTTTCTCTGCCGCCACCCTGGAAAGTTTTGCCGAGTCCAGGGCCAGACGATTTGCGTCGATTTTCTCGCCGTTCGAATTGGCAGTCAGGTAAGCGCTGGTGATCTCCTTGACCACCCGGCGCCGGATCGCTTCCAGCTCCTGCTCGGCGGCCAACTGATCCTGGTAAAGCCCACGGACTCGCGCCGAAGTCGAGCCGCCGCTGTACAGCGGCACCTGAACGCCGACGCCAGCAACATAGCTGTCAGTTCGCGGCGCCAGGGAGTTGTTGTAGCCCTCGTTGGTTTCTTGTGCACTCAGGTTCAGGCTCACGGTCGGATAGTGCCCACCCTTGCCACTGCGCAACGCTGCACCCGCTGCTTCGACCCCACTTTCGCTGGCCTTGAGGGCCGGGTTTAGCGCTATACCCTCGCGGACCCAGTTTTCCAGACTCTGCGTCGAAACCCGTAGTTGTGCGTCATCGCGAATGCGGTTGAGCTTCTCTTTGACCGGCCGGCCGACGATCTCCGCCAGCGCCTCACGACTGATTCTGGCCTGGTTGCGGGCATCCACTTCCTGCGCCGCAAGTAAATCCACCCGGGCCTTGAGGTCGAGCTGATCCGTCACCAAAGCCATCTGCTTTTCGTACAACGCATTGACTCGATCCAGGCTCTTTTGCGTGGTTCGGCGTTCCGCCCGCACCAACTCCAGCTCATCCTCGGCTGCTAACGCCGTGAAGTAACGCCGCGCCAATTCCACAGCGGCCTCGGCCTGGGCATCCAGCGCTTGCGACTCCGACTGCCTGGCCAGGCTTTTGAATTTTTGGTAGTTCTCCCACGCGGCTTTGTTATAGAGATACTGACGCAGTACCAGGCTATAGCTTTCGCTATCGTAACTCTGCTGTACCAGGTCGTTTTCCTGGTGAATACGGTTCGATCCGGCATTGAGTGACAATTGCGGCAACAGCGCTCCCATGGCCTCGCGCTGATGTTCCTTGCCCGCCTGCGCTTGCGCAAAAGAGGCCAATACCTGCGGGTCCTCCAGGCGCGCTTCGCGATACAACTGCATGAGATCGGTGGAGAACGTAGAGGCGCTGACCCCGGCTGGCGCTTGTGCAGCGGGTTGCCCCAGGGCAGCCGCCACGGCAAGCATGCACACTCCCCCCAGAAGAACCGACGACATGCCCACGGTCATTCCTCGATCATTGATTGAGACATGACATCGCGGGCCGGCTGCATCAAGTACTGCAACAGCGTGCGTTGCCCGGTGATGATCAACACGTCCGCCGGCATCCCCGGCAACAACTTGCGCTCACCCAAGGTGCGCGCGCCCTTTTCGGTTACCCGGACCCGCGCCAGGTAATAGGCTGCCCCGGTCTTTTCATTGGTAAGCCGGTCAGCCGACACGCTGCTGACCTCACCTTCGATCACCGGGGTTGTCGAACTCTTGAACGCACCGAAACGGATATCGGCGCGCTTGCCGATGGCAATGCGATCAATATCCACTGGCGCCACCTGGGCCTCGATGACCAGTTCGGAAACCGATGGAACGATGTCCAGCAACGGCGTCGCTGGCCGCACTACCCCACCAATGGTGTGCACTGTCATGCCAATCACCATGCCCGCATCGGGCGCACGGATGACGATATGGTTGAGCCGGTCTTCCAGGGCCGAGGTTTTCTCTTGCAGGTCATATATCCGGGTCTGGACCTCAGCCAGTTGCTTGGCAACGTCGGCATTAAAATCCTTGTCGACTTGCAGAATCTGCAACTGCGTTTCGTTGATTTGCAGGCGCGTCCGGTTAATAGCGGAACGGTGATCCGCCACCTCCGACCTGAGCATCCCCAGCTTGCGCTCCTGTTCGAGCAGACGTTGTTTGTCGACGAACCCCTGATGCAGCAGATCGCTCAACTCTTTGATTTCACCACTGTAGGATTTCTCCAGGCCAACCTTGGCAGCAATCATCGACTCCAATCCCTTGATCTGTTGATTCAACTGGCCAATGCGCTCGCGCAGCACCGCTATCTGGCCCAGCCGCGAACCCTGCCGGGCATTGAAAACCTGAGTCTCGCCCTGGCGCGCTTCCTCTCCTCGCAGGCTGGCGAGATCGGCGATCTGCCCAAAGCCAATCACCGGGAGCGTGTCGCGCTCGGCGATAAGCCTTGCCTCCATGGCACTGGCCGCAACCAACTGGCCTCTGGCCATCTCGTACTCGAAGCGTAGCTGGGCATCATCGAGAACGATCAACGGGTCATCACGCTTGACGATGTCCCCGTCATGGGCCAGCACGTCTTTGACAATCCCGCCTTCAAGATGCTGGACCGTTTTGCGATAGGCCTGCACGGTGACCACCCCCGGCGCGTAAGCGGCTCCGTCGAGGGGTGCAATTGCCGCCCAGGTGCCGAACAGGCCAAAAGTAATCCCCACAATGCCAAGGCCCAGGCGGCGGATTTTTCGATCTGCTATGGGCAGGTCGGCGAAGCTTTCAATTTGACGGTTGGGCATCGTAGAGGTCATTGCCATTGCCCTTGCTGGTCTCGACCGGGGCTACGCTGGCACCTGCTGGTGCTGGCATGGCGGGCTTTTGTACCGGCGGTTGCTGCGCGTTGAGTTCGGCCAGCACATGGTCGCGTGGCCCATAGAGACTGATAACCCCGGCTCTCATCACCATGAGCCGGTCAAGTTGCGAGACGATGTTGGTTCGGTGAGTAATTACAAAGAGGGTCGCGCCGGTCTGCTTGAGCTGCTGGATGGCTGCAGCCAGGGCGCGATCGCCGACGTCGTCAAGATTGGAGTTGGGCTCGTCGAGAATAATCAGCCGCGGGTTGCCATACAGGGCGCGAGCCAGCCCGATGCGCTGGCGCTGCCCTCCCGACAGCATGACGCCCTCGCTGCCAATGATGGTGTCGTAGCCATCAGGCAACAGCAAAATCATTTCGTGAACGCCAGCCGTCCTGGCAGCTTGAATGACTTTCGCCGAATCGACCTCGGCGAAACGGGCAATGTTCTCGGCGACGCTGCCTTCGAACAGTTCAATATCCTGAGGCAAATAACCAATATGCGGGCCAAGCTCCTGTTTGTCCCAGGCACTGATGTCCGCGCCATCCAGCCGGACCACGCCCTGCTGGGGCGCCCATACACCCATCAGTGCTCTGGCCAGTGTCGACTTGCCCGAGGCGCTTGGACCGATGATTCCCACCACGCAACCGGCAGGTACGCTGAAACTGATATTTTTGATGATCGGAGTTTTCGAGCCAGGTGCCGCAACAATCAGATTCTCGACCTGCACGTGCCCCTGGGGCGCAGGTAAAGACAGACGCTCGGGTTGCGCTTGTTGTTTGTCGAGGATGTCGTTCAGACGGCTGTACTGCGAGCGCGCGGCAATAAAGCCTTTCCAGCCACCGATGATCAGATCGATTGGGGCCAGTGCACGCCCCAGCAGCACAGCTCCCGCGAACACCATACCTGCGCCCACCTGATGATCCACCGCCAGGTAGGCCCCCAGTCCCAGCACCAGTGATTGCACCAGGAGCCGGAACGACCGGGAAAGCGTGCTGAAAAGCGCGGCTCGATCACTGGCCAGGGACTGCAGCAACAGCACGCTCCTCTGCCGACGCCCCCACCGATCCATCAGGGTTTCAAGCATGCCCATGGACTCGATGACCTCGGCGTTGCGCAGGTTCTTGGTGGTGTAGAGCGTCGCGCCGATATGCTCCTTGTTGGCTTGGGCCAGTACCGGTCCGGTCAGCCTCTCATTGATAAATGCGAGCAGTAGCAACAACACGGCGCTGCCCGTCGCGACCCAACCAAACCAGGGGTGAAACGCGAACATCACCGCGATATAGATCGGCAACCAGGGAGCGTCGAAAAAGGCGAACAGACCGTTGCCGGAAAGAAACTGCCTCAAGCCCGTCAAGTCGTTGAGCGACTGCGCCGAAGCATCCATACCGCCACTTTCCAGAGCCCGCTTGAAACTGGCCTTATAAACCTGACGACTCAACAACACATCCAGCCGGGTACTGACCCGAATCATGATGCGCGAACGAACCCACTCCAGAGAGGCGAGCGTGATCAGCAGCCCAGTCATGATCAGCGTAAGCATGGCCAGGGTCGTCAGGCTTCCGCTAGCCATCACTCGGCCATATACCTGAAGCATATAGAAGGTAGGGACGAGCATTAACGCGTTAATGAAAAAACTAAAAAAACCAACAGAAACAAAGCTGTCTCTACAGGTTTTCAACGCGTGTTTCAGACTGTTTTCAGGTGTGCTTCGCATGGAAACCCCTGCTCGAAACCCCCATCCTGCTTGGAGCTTAGATCATGCCAAGGACCGCGTGTAGCAATTGGCCTGATCGTCTCAGGCAAGTCGCCTGCAGCAGGAAAAACCTGGCCTCAATAAGCACCGAGGGGCGTTAGCAGAATTGAGTCAACAGAAAACTTCCCCCCTGAAATGACAAAGCCCCCGCAATGCGGGGGCTTTCAGAAGAAACTTTACGGGAAAGTCTCTACGGCTGGTCAGAACGGAATATCGTCATCAAAGCTGTCGAAGTCCGGAGCCGGCTGCGGTGCGGCCTGCTGTGGTGCTGGACGCTGCTGTTGCGGCGCGGACTGCTGCGGACGCGGAGCCTGCTGGCGTGGCGCCTGGTTGTAGTTGTTGCCGCCTTGCGGGGCGCCGTCCTGATTCTGTGGACGGCCGCCGAGCAGCTGCATGGTGCCCTGCATGTCGACGACGATTTCAGTGGTGTAACGCTTGATGCCGTCTTTTTCCCACTCGCGGGTCTGCAGCTTGCCTTCGATGTAGACTTGCGAACCTTTGCGCAGGTATTCACCGGCGATCTCGGCAACCTTGCCGAACATCGAAACGCGGTGCCATTCGGTGCGCTCGACCTTCTGGCCGGTCTGCTTGTCGGTCCACTGCTCGCTGGTCGCCAGGCTCAGGTTGGTCACGGCGTTACCGTTGGGCAGGTAGCGGACTTCGGGATCCTGGCCGCAGGTACCGACCAGAATGACTTTGTTAACCCCACGGGCCATAACGTTCTCCTAGGCTTCGCACGCGGAGGAAGCCGGGTTTACCAGGCGTTCCAGGGTCGTGCGATCCAAAATTTGTGTATCAAGTTTGATATAGATGGCGGCTTCATCGGCCACCACCACTGCGTCGGTCACACCCGGTACGGCCATCAGCCGCTCGGTCAGCCCCGCTTCCCGTACCGCCTCGGCCGATAACGGCATGCGCAGGCTGGTCACGTACGGCGGTTCACGCATGCTCAGCGCCACGCCCCACCACAGGGCACACAACGCTGCGCAGCCAAGGAACACCGTGCTCAGGCCACCGTGCTGGAACAACCAGCCACCGAGAATTCCTCCCAGCGCGGCGCCAAGGAACTGGCTGGTGGAATACACCCCCATGGCCGTGCCCTTGCCGCCGGCGGGCGACACCTTGCTTACCAGTGAAGGCAAGGATGCCTCCAGCAGGTTGAAGGCGGTGAAGAATATCACGGTGCCGATCACCAGTTCGTGCAAGTTGTCTGCTGACAGCCAGAAGAATAGCTCGGTGAGCATCAACACACTGACCGCGCCCAGCAGGACACGTTTCATCTTGCGCTTTTTTTCGCCGTAGATGATGAACGGGATCATTGCAAAGAATGAAATCAGCAAGGCAATCAGGTACACCCACCAGTGCTCTTCCTTCGGCAGACCGCCACGCTCGACGAAGGCCAGCGGCAACGCGATGAAACTGGCCATCAGAATGGCATGCAGCACAAAGATGCCGACGTCCAGGCGCAGCAGGTCCGGGTGGCGCAGGGTCGGCATCAGCGCCTGCTTGGCGACCCCGGATTCGCGATGCTGCAGGGCGCCGTGGGACGGCGGCACCACAAAGGCAATGATCGCAATACCGACCACGGCCATGGCCGCCGTGGCCAGGAACAGCCCGGACAGGCCGAAGGCACGGGTTACCAGCGGGCCGACGACCATGGCCACGGCGAACGACAAGCCGATGCTCATGCCGATCATGGCCATGGCCTTGGTGCGGTGCTGTTCGCGGGTCAGGTCCGAGAGCAAGGCCATGACCGCGGCAGAAATCGCCCCGGCGCCTTGCAGGATGCGTCCGGCGATCACCCCCCAGATCGAGTCGGCCTGGGCCGCCAGCACGCTGCCCAGGGCAAAGATCACCAGCCCCAGATAAATCACCGGGCGGCGGCCGATGCGATCGGAAATCACCCCGAACGGAATCTGCAGGAAGGCCTGGGTCAGACCGTAGGCACCAATGGCCAGGCCGATCAATGCCGGAGTGGCACCGGCCAGGTCCATGCCATAGGTCGCCAGTACCGGCAGGACCATGAACATGCCCAGCATACGGAAGGCGAACACCAGGGCCAGGCCGCCTGCGGCGCGGGTCTCGCTGCCACTCATGCGTTCGCTGTGGGGATCGTGCATGGATAAACCTCGTGTGAACCGGCGGCGATTCTACCAGTCCCATCGCTTAACGGCATATACGCGACGCTTTGCCGCGTAATGGCATGGAGCCGTATACTCAACCGTTTATGCCCGCCGAGCGAGGCCGCAGTGGACAAGATCCTGATTCGTGGGGCACGAACCCACAACCTGAAGAACATCGACCTGACCCTGCCCCGGGACAAGTTGATCGTCATTACCGGCCTGTCCGGTTCCGGCAAGTCGTCCCTGGCCTTCGATACCCTGTACGCCGAAGGCCAGCGCCGCTATGTCGAATCGCTGTCGGCCTATGCCCGGCAGTTCCTGTCGATGATGGAAAAACCCGACGTCGACACCATCGAAGGTTTGTCGCCGGCGATTTCCATCGAGCAAAAGTCGACCTCGCACAACCCGCGTTCGACCGTCGGCACCATCACTGAAATCTACGACTACCTGCGTTTGCTTTACGCCCGCGTCGGCACCCCGCGCTGCCCGGACCATGACATCCCGCTGGAAGCACAGACCGTCAGCCAGATGGTCGACCTGGTGCTGGCCCAGCCAGAAGGCAGCAAGCTGATGCTGCTGGCGCCGGTGATTCGCGAGCGCAAGGGTGAACACCTGGCGGTCTTCGAAGAACTGCGCGCCCAGGGCTTTGTCCGTGCGCGGGTCAACGGCAAGCTGTTCGAACTCGATGAACTGCCGAAGCTGGACAAGCAGAAAAAGCACACCATCGAAGTGGTGGTCGACCGTTTCAAGGTTCGCGAAGACCTGCAACAGCGCCTGGCCGAGTCATTCGAAACCGCGCTGAAGCTGGCTGACGGCATCGCCCTGGTCGCCTCGATGGATGACGAGCCGTTCGAGGAGATGATCTTCTCCGCCCGCTTCGCCTGCCCGATCTGCGGCCATGCGATCAGCGAGCTGGAACCCAAGCTGTTCTCCTTCAACAATCCGGCCGGCGCCTGCCCGACCTGCGACGGCCTTGGGGTCAAACAGTTCTTTGACACCAAGCGCCTGGTCAATGGCGAGTTGACCCTGGCCGAAGGCGCGATCCGCGGCTGGGACCGGCGCAACGTCTACTACTTCCAGATGCTCGGCTCGCTGGCCGCGCATTATGACTTCAGCCTCGAAATCCCCTTCGGCGAACTGCCGGCCGAGCAGCAGAAAGTCATCCTCCACGGCAGCGGCAAGCAGAACGTCGACTTCAAGTACCTCAACGACCGTGGCGATATCGTCAAGCGCTCGCACCCGTTCGAAGGCATCGTGCCGAACCTGGAGCGGCGCTACCGCGAGACCGAATCGGCGACCGTGCGTGAAGAACTGGCCAAGTTCCTCAGCACCCAGCCCTGCCCGGATTGCCGCGGTACCCGCCTGCGTCGCGAGGCGCGGCATGTATGGGTCGGCGAGAAAACCCTGCCGGCGGTCACCTGCCTGCCGATCGGCGAAGCCAGCGGCTACTTCGGTGGCCTGAAACTGACCGGTCGACGTGGCGAAATTGCCGACAAGATTCTCAAGGAAATCTGCGAACGCCTGCAGTTTCTGGTCAACGTCGGCCTCGACTACCTGACCCTCGACCGCAGCGCTGACACTCTTTCGGGCGGCGAAGCCCAGCGTATCCGCCTGGCCAGCCAGATCGGCGCCGGCCTGGTCGGGGTGATGTACATCCTCGACGAACCGTCCATCGGCCTGCACCAGCGCGACAACGACCGTTTGCTCGGCACCCTCAATCACCTGCGCGACATCGGCAACACGGTGATCGTGGTCGAGCACGACGAGGACGCCATTCGCCTGGCCGACTACGTGGTGGACATCGGGCCGGGCGCCGGCGTGCACGGCGGCCAGATCGTCGCCGAAGGGACGCCGGCCGAGGTCATGGCCCATCCGGATTCGCTGACCGGCAAGTACCTGTCGGGCCGGGTCAAGATTGCCGTACCAGCCAAGCGTACTCCGCGTAACAAGAAGCTTTCGCTCAAGCTCAAGGGCGCGCGCGGCAACAACCTGCAGAACGTCGACCTGGACATCCCGATCGGCCTGCTGACTTGTGTGACTGGCGTGTCCGGTTCGGGCAAGTCGACGCTGATCAACAACACGCTGTTCCCGCTCAGTGCCACCGCCCTCAATGGCGCCAGCACCCTGGAAGCGGCGCCGCACGACAGCTGCGATGGCCTGCAGCACCTGGACAAGGTGGTCGACATTGACCAGAGCCCGATCGGCCGCACCCCGCGCTCGAACCCGGCGACCTACACCGGCCTGTTCACGCCGATCCGCGAACTGTTCTCCGGCGTCCCGGAGTCGCGCTCGCGCGGTTACGGCCCGGGGCGCTTCTCGTTCAACGTCAAGGGTGGGCGCTGCGAGGCCTGCCAGGGCGACGGCCTGATCAAGGTTGAGATGCACTTCCTGCCGGACATCTACGTGCCGTGCGATGTGTGCAAGAGCAAGCGCTACAACCGCGAAACCCTGGAGATCAAGTACAAGGGCAAGAACATCCACGAGGTCCTCGAAATGACCATCGAGGAAGCCCGCGAGTTCTTCGACGCGGTGCCGGCGCTGGCGCGCAAGCTGCAGACGCTGATGGATGTAGGTCTGTCCTACATCAAGCTCGGGCAGTCGGCGACCACGCTGTCAGGTGGCGAGGCGCAGCGGGTCAAGCTGTCACGCGAGCTGTCCAAGCGCGATACCGGCAAGACCCTGTACATCCTCGACGAGCCGACCACCGGCCTGCACTTTGCCGATATCCAGCAGTTGCTCGATGTACTGCACCGCCTGCGCGATCACGGCAACACTGTGGTAGTGATCGAGCACAACCTGGACGTGATCAAGACCGCCGACTGGATCGTCGACCTAGGCCCCGAGGGCGGCTCCAAGGGTGGGCAGATCATCGGCTTTGGTACGCCGGAAGACGTGGCCGAGATGAAGCAGTCGTACACCGGCTACTACCTCAAGCCGCTGCTTGAGCGGGATCGCGCCTGATGTAGGAGCGGCGGTGCGACTTGCCCCTCGATTGCGGTTTGTCTATCGCATCGCGGGGCAAGCCCGCTCCCACCAAGAGATCCCCAGATAACAAAAAGCCCCGCACTGGCGGGGCTTTTTTTGATCGGGAAAATTACATCTGCGATTGCAGGTAGTTTTCCAGGCCGATCGACTTGATCAGGCCCTGCTGCTTTTCCAGCCAGTAGGTGTGATCTTCTTCGGTATCGGCCAGCTGCAGGCGCAGGATGTCGCGGCTGATGTAGTCTTTGTGCAGCTCGCACAACTCGATGCCTTTGCACAGCGCAGCGCGCACCTTGTACTCAAGACGCAGGTCGGCGGCGATCATGTCCGGCACGGTGGTGCCAACGTCCAGGTCGTCAGGACGCATGCGCGGGGTGCCTTCCAGCATGAGGATACGACGCATCAGGGCATCGGCGTGTTGCGCCTCTTCTTCCATTTCGTGGTTGATACGCTCGTAGAGCTTGCTCAAGCCCCAGTCTTCGTACATCCGCGAGTGAATGAAATATTGGTCACGTGCCGCCAGTTCGCCCGTCAGCAACGTGTTGAGATAATCGATTACGTCCGGGTGACCTTGCATCGCCCTGCCTCTCCCTGTGTGAAAGACATAGTTTGAACCAGGATGACCGGAAGGTCACTGAGAATCGGGCATAAAAGTGCAAAAAAGCGGGCAAACGGTAGTGATATTCATTGAAAAACCGCCCAAATGAGGGCGGTTCTTCTTATCACTTCGACTTAGGCGAGATTCAGACCCAAAGCCTTGGCAATTCCTTCGCCATAGGCCGGATCGGCCTTGAAGAAGTGTTGCAGCTGGCGCTGAACCACGTCTTCAGACACCCCGGCCATGGCGCCGGCGATGTTGCTGATCAGCAGGGCCTTCTGCTCCGGATTCATCAGGCGGAACAGCGCCCCGGCGTGACTGTAGTAGTCGGTGTCTTCGCGGTGATCATAACGATCGGCGACACCGTTCAGGGCCAGTGAAGGCTCCGCGTACTGAGGAGCCTGCTTCGGCGCATTGGCGTAGCTGTTCGGCTCGTAGTTCGGTGCCGCACCGCCGTTGCTGCCAAAAGCCATCGAGCCATCACGCTGGTAGCTGTTCACCGGGCTACGTGGGGCGTTGACCGGCAGTTGCTGGTGGTTGGTCCCGACACGGTAGCGATGTGCGTCTGCGTAGGCGAATACGCGGCCCTGAAGCATGCGGTCCGGCGACAGGCCGACACCCGGAACCATGTTGCTCGGGCCGAACGCCGCTTGTTCGACTTCGGCAAAGTAGTTCAGCGGGTTGCGGTTGAGCTCCAGCTCGCCGATCTCGATCAACGGGTAGTCCTTCTGCGACCAGGTCTTGGTCACGTCGAACGGGTTTTCATCGCGGCTGGCCGCCTCTTCCTCGCTCATCACCTGAATGCACACGGCCCATTTCGGGAAGTCGCCACGCTCGATCGCTTCGAACAGGTCGCGTTGGGCGTAGTCCGGGTCGGTGCCAGCCAGGCGCGCGGCATCGGCGGGGGCCAGGTTCTTGATGCCCTGCCTGGTTTTGAAGTGCCATTTGACCCAGGTACGCTGGCCTTGAGCATTGATCAGGCTATAGGTGTGACTGCCGAAGCCGTGCATGTGACGGTAGCCGTCCGGGATCCCACGGTCTGAGAACAGGATGGTGACCTGGTGCAGCGCCTCGGGCGAATGCGACCAGAAGTCCCACATCATCTGCGCGCTTTTCAGGTTGCTTTGCGGCAGGCGCTTCTGGGTGTGGATAAAGTCGGGGAATTTCAGTGGGTCACGGATGAAGAACACTGGAGTGTTGTTGCCAACGATGTCCCAGTTGCCTTCTTCGGTGTAGAACTTCAGGGCGAAACCACGTGGGTCACGCTCGGTATCGGCCGAACCACGCTCGCCACCGACCGTGGAGAAGCGCAGGAAGGTTTCGGTCTGCTTGCCAACGCTGTTGAACAGCCTGGCGCAGCTGTACTGGGTGATATCGCGGGTGACGGTGAAGGTGCCATAGGCACCCGAGCCTTTGGCGTGTACGCGGCGCTCAGGGATGTTCTCGCGGTTGAAGTGCGCGAGTTTCTCGATCAGGTGGAAGTCATCCAGCAACAACGGGCCACGCGGGCCTGCCGAACGCGAATTCTGGTTGTCGGCCACCGGCGCGCCGCTGGCGGTGGTCAGTATTTTGTTCTGGCTCATGCTCTCTCTCCCTATCGGTCTTGAACGGCCGGCTAATCGGCTCGGGATGAGTATCGACCACAACTATGACAACAACAAATTCATTAACTGATTCATATCAATAGATTATTACAATACATGCAGACACAAAAAACCGGGCACTAGGCCCGGCTTCTTGTTACAGACTGTTCGCCTTACTCAGCAGCTTCAACCGAGCCACCGACAGGACGATCAACCAGCTCGACGTACGCCATAGGTGCGTTATCGCCAGCGCGGAAGCCGCACTTGAGGATACGCAGGTAGCCGCCCTGACGGGTGGCATAGCGCTTGCCCAGATCGTTGAACAGCTTACCGACGATTTCTTTCGAACGAGTACGGTCGAAAGCCAGACGACGGTTAGCAACGCTGTCTTCCTTGGCCAGGGTGATCAGCGGCTCGGCAACGCGGCGCAGTTCCTTGGCTTTTGGCAGAGTAGTTTTGATCAGCTCGTGCTCGAACAGCGACACCGCCATGTTTTGGAACATGGCCTTACGGTGAGAGCTGGTACGGCTCAGGTGACGTCCACTTTTACGATGACGCATGGGTTCATTCCTTACCAAACACTACGTTCGGTGATTACGACGATCAGGCAGTCGCCTTGTCGTCCTTCTTAAGACTTGCAGGCGGCCAGTTGTCGAGGCGCATGCCGAGGGACAGACCGCGGGAGGCCAGAACGTCCTTGATTTCAGTCAAGGATTTCTTGCCCAGGTTCGGAGTCTTCAACAGCTCTACTTCGGTACGCTGAATCAGGTCGCCGATGTAGTAGATGTTTTCCGCCTTAAGGCAGTTAGCCGAACGTACAGTCAGTTCCAGATCGTCAACCGGGCGAAGCAGGATCGGATCGATCTCGTCTTCCTGCTCGACAACCACTGGTTCACTGTCACCTTTGAGGTCGACGAACGCAGCCAGCTGCTGTTGCAGGATGGTTGCAGCGCGACGGATAGCCTCTTCAGGATCCAGAGTACCGTTGGTTTCCAGATCAATTACCAGCTTGTCCAGGTTGGTACGCTGCTCGACACGGGCGTTTTCCACCACGTATGCGATACGGCGAACCGGGCTGAACGAAGAGTCGAGCTGCAAGCGACCAATGCTGCGGCTTTCGTCTTCATCGCTCTGACGCGAATCGGCCGGTTCATAACCACGACCACGAGCTACGGTGAGCTTCATGTTCAAGGCGCCGTTGGACGCCAGGTTAGCGATTACGTGATCGGGGTTAACGATCTCGACATCATGATCCAGCTGAATATCGGCAGCGGTAACCACCCCCGAACCCTTCTTCGACAAGGTCAGCGTAACTTCGTCACGACCGTGCAGTTTGATAGCCAGGCCTTTCAGGTTCAACAGGATTTCAATGACATCTTCCTGTACACCTTCGATTGCCGAGTACTCATGGAGTACACCGTCAATCTCGGCCTCGACTACTGCACAGCCAGGCATGGAGGACAACAGGATGCGGCGCAGCGCGTTGCCCAGGGTATGGCCAAAGCCACGCTCGAGAGGCTCGAGCGTGATTTTAGCGCGGGTTGGACTGACGACCTGCACATCGATGTGGCGGGGCGTCAGGAACTCATTTACCGAAATCTGCATGGATGCACCTATTTTCTAGCCCTTACTTGGAGTAGAGCTCGACAATCAGGCTTTCGTTGATGTCGGCGGACAGGTCACTGCGAGCAGGAACGTTCTTGAAAACGCCCGACTTCTTGGCAGCATCCACATCTACCCACTCAACGCGGCCACGCTGGGCGCACAGTTCAAGGGCTTGAACAATGCGCAGCTGGTTCAGCGACTTCTCGCGAACCGCGACCACGTCACCCGGACGAACTTGGTAGGACGGAACGTTTACAGTCTTGCCGTTTACGCTGATCGCTTTGTGCGAAACCAGCTGACGGGATTCGGCACGAGTAGCGCCAAAGCCCATACGATAAACGACGTTATCCAGACGGCACTCGAGCAGTTGCAGCAGGTTCTCACCAGTAGCGCCCTTCTTGGAGGCCGCTTGCTTGTAGTAACCGCTGAATTGACGCTCGAGGACGCCGTAGATACGACGAACTTTTTGTTTCTCACGCAGCTGGGTGCCGTAGTCGGACTGACGACCGCGGCGCTGACCGTGGATACCTGGGGCTGCTTCGATGTTGCACTTCGATTCCAGAGCGCGAACGCCGCTCTTCAGGAACAGATCGGTGCCTTCACGACGAGACAGTTTGCATTTTGGACCAATGTAACGTGCCATTTATCTGTCTCCTGATTACACGCGGCGCTTCTTCGGCGGACGGCACCCGTTATGCGGGATTGGCGTCACGTCGGTGATGCTGGCGATCTTATAGCCACAGCCGTTCAGAGCACGAACAGCGGACTCACGACCTGGACCTGGACCCTTGACGTTGACGTCGAGGTTCTTCAGACCATATTCCAGCGCAGCTTGACCAGCACGTTCAGCAGCTACCTGAGCAGCGAACGGGGTGGACTTGCGGGAACCGCGGAAACCCGAACCGCCGGAGGTAGCCCAGGACAGAGCGTTACCTTGACGATCGGTGATGGTCACGATGGTGTTGTTAAAAGACGCATGGATGTGGGCGATGCCATCAACCACTGTCTTTTTGACTTTTTTACGAGGACGAGCAGCAGGTTTTGCCATTTCTAAATTCCTGTCGATTCGCTGGTGCGATTACTTGCGGATCGGCTTACGCGGGCCCTTACGGGTACGCGCGTTGGTCTTGGTACGCTGACCGCGTACTGGCAGACCCCGACGATGACGCAGGCCGCGGTAGCAACCCAGGTCCATCAACCGCTTGATTTTCATGTTGATGTCACGGCGCAGATCACCTTCGGTGATGTACTTCGCAACTTCAGTACGCAGCGATTCAACCTGCTCGTCGCTCAGATCCTTGATCTTTGCGGCTGGGTTGACCCCAGTGTCTGCACAGATTTTCTGTGCAGTAGTGCGACCAACACCATAGATGTAGGTCAGCGAGATAACAGTGTGCTTGTTATCTGGAATGTTGACGCCTGCAATACGGGCCATTCAGTGGGACTCCAATTGACAGCTACCTACGCCCCGGAAGCCAAGAAATAGGGCGCGAGATAATATCGCTGTAGAAACAAATAATCAACCCAGCAGCGCACTAGCTGCTGGGTTTGAAGCGCAGATCACAATCAGCCTTGGCGCTGCTTGTGACGTGGTTCCGCACTGCAAATTACTCGAACGACACCTTCGCGGCGAATAATTTTGCAGTTACGGCACAGCTTTTTCACCGATGCACGAACTTTCATCACCAACTCCTCGAACCTTAAGGGTCAATCAGCGCAGCAGACCGCTGCCACCGTAGCCTTTCAGGTTGGCTTTCTTCATCAGGGATTCGTACTGGTGCGAAACGAGGTGCGATTGTACTTGGGACATGAAGTCCATCACAACCACTACCACAATCAGCAACGAGGTCCCGCCAAGGTAGAACGGAACGTTTGCCGCGACCACCAGGAACTGGGGAAGCAGACACACGGCCGTCATATAAAGAGCACCGAACATGGTCAAGCGGGTCAGAACGCCATCAATGTAGCGCGCCGACTGCTCGCCCGGACGGATACCCGGAATAAAGGCACCGGACTTCTTCAGGTTTTCCGCTACGTCTTTCGGATTGAACATCAACGCCGTATAGAAGAAGCAGAAGAAAATAATCCCTGCACTAAACAGCAGAATATTCAACGGCTGACCAGGAGCGATCGACTGCGAGATGTCCTGCAACCAGCCCATACCTTCGGACTGACCGAACCAGGCACCCAGCGAAGCCGGGAACAGCAAGATGCTGCTCGCGAAAATGGCAGGAATTACGCCCGCCATGTTCACTTTCAACGGCAAGTGGCTGGTCTGCGCAGCGAAGACCTTGCGGCCCTGCTGACGCTTGGCGTAGTGAACGGCGATACGACGCTGACCACGCTCAATGAACACCACGAAACCGATAATCGCTACTGCCAGCAAACCGATAGCGACCAGGGCGAAAATATTGATATCGCCTGTGCGTGCAGACTCGAAAGACTGCCCGATTGCTCTCGGAAGACCGGCGACGATACCTGCGAAGATCAACATCGAGATACCGTTGCCTACACCGCGCTCGGTGATCTGCTCGCCCAGCCACATCATGAACATCGCGCCGGCCACGAAAGTGGACACCGCAACGAAATGGAAGCCAAAGTCAGCAGAAAACGCCACGCCCTGACCGGCCAGACCAATGGACATGCCAATGGCCTGGACCAGCGCCAGGATAACGGTGCCGTAGCGGGTGTACTGGCTGATCTTGCGACGGCCAGCTTCACCTTCCTTCTTCAACTGCTCCAGCTGCGGGCTAACGGCGGTCATCAGCTGCATGATGATCGATGCCGAAATGTACGGCATGATCCCCAGTGCAAAGATGCTCATCCGTTCCAGCGCGCCGCCGGAAAACATGTTGAACAAGCTAAGAATGGTCCCCTCATTCTGTCGAAACAGTTCCGCCAGCCGGTCCGGGTTGATACCTGGAACTGGGATGTGTGCGCCTATCCGGTAGACGATGATCGCCAGGAACAGAAAACGCAGACGAGCCCAGAGTTCAGACATCCCGCCTTTGCCGAGCGAAGAGAGAGCACCTTGCTTAGCCATTTATTCCTCGAACTTGCCGCCAGCTGCTTCGATAGCCGCACGCGCACCTTTGGTGGCTGCGATACCCTTGATGGTGACCGCGCGAGTAACTTCGCCGGACAGCATGATTTTCACACGCTGTACGCTTTGGTTAATCACGTTGGCATCCTTCAAGGATTGCACGGTGACAACGTCGCCTTCCACTTTGGCCAGCTCGGACAGACGCACTTCTGCGCGGTCCATGGCTTTCAGGGAAACGAAGCCGAATTTCGGCAGACGACGGTGCAGCGGCTGTTGACCGCCTTCAAAGCCTGGAGCAATGGTGCCACCGGAACGGGAGGTTTGACCTTTGTGGCCGCGGCCACCAGTCTTACCCAAACCGCTACCGATACCACGGCCCGGACGATGCTTCTCGCGACGGGAACCCGGCGCTGGACTCAGATCATTGAGTTTCATCGATTAACCCTCGACGCGCAGCATGTAGTAAGCCTTGTTGATCATCCCGCGATTCTCGGGAGTATCCAGGACTTCTACAGTGTGACCGATGCGGCGCAGACCCAGACCCTTAACACACAGTTTGTGGTTAGGGAGACGGCCGGCGGTGCTTTTGATCAGCGTTACTTTAACGGTAGCCATGATCAGCGGATCTCCTCAACGCTCTTGCCGCGCTTGGCAGCAATGGACTCAGGAGATTGCATAGCCTTCAGACCCTTGAAAGTGGCATGAACCACGTTCACTGGGTTGGTCGAGCCATAGCACTTGGCCAGGACGTTCTGAACGCCAGCAACTTCCAGGACGGCACGCATTGCGCCACCGGCGATGATACCGGTACCTTCCGAGGCAGGCTGCATGTACACCTTCGACGCGCCATGGGCGGACTTGGTGGCGTACTGCAGAGTAGTGCCGTTCAGGTCTACCTGAATCATGTTGCGACGAGCAGCTTCCATGGCTTTCTGGATCGCAGCAGGTACTTCGCGCGACTTGCCACGGCCGAAGCCAACACGACCTTTACCATCACCAACCACGGTCAACGCGGTGAAAGTGAAGATACGGCCGCCTTTGACGGTTTTAGCAACGCGGTTAACTTGAACCAGCTTCTCGATGTAGCCTTCGTCGCGCTTTTGATCGTTATTTGCCATAACTTAGAACTCCAGCCCGCCTTCACGAGCAGCATCAGCCAGCGCTTTGACGCGGCCATGGTACTTGAAGCCGGAACGGTCAAAGGCAACTTGAGATACACCGGCGGCTTTCGCGCGCTCAGCTACCAGCTTGCCAACCTTAGTGGCCGCGTCGATGTTGCCGGTGGCACCATCACGCAGTTCTTTGTCCAAGGTCGAGGCACTGGCCAAAACCTTGCTGCCGTCGGCCGAAATGACCTGGGCGTAGATGTGCTGCGAGGAGCGGAACACGCAGAGACGCACGACTTCGAGTTCGTGCATTTTCAGGCGTGCTTTGCGAGCGCGACGCAGTCGAGTAACTTTTTTGTCGGTCATTTGCTAGGCCCTACTTCTTCTTGGCTTCTTTACGACGGACGACTTCGTCCGCGTAACGCACACCCTTGCCTTTGTACGGCTCTGGTGGACGGAAGTCGCGGATTTCAGCGGCCACCTGACCTACCAGCTGCTTGTCGATACCCTTGATCAGGATATCGGTCTGGCTTGGGGTCTCTGCGGTGATACCGGCCGGCAGTTCGTAATCCACTGGATGCGAGAAGCCGAGTGCCAGGTTCAGCACGGTGCCTTTGGCTTGTGCTTTGTAACCAACACCGACCAGCTGGAGCTTGCGCTCGAAGCCTTGGCTTACGCCCTGGACCATGTTGTTCACCAGGGCGCGGGTAGTACCGGCCATAGCGCGAGTTTGTTGATCGCCATTGCGAGCAGCGAAACGCAGCTCACCAGCTTCTTCAACAATTTCAACCGACGAGTGAACGTTCAGTTCGAGAGTGCCCTTGGCACCCTTCACCGAAAGCTGTTGGCCGACGAATTTGACTTCGACACCGGCTGGCAGCTTAACGGGGTTCTTAGCGACGCGAGACATGCTTATCCCCCCTTAGAACACTGTGCAGAGAACTTCGCCGCCGACACCGGCAGCGCGCGCAGCACGATCAGTCATCACACCTTTGTTGGTGGAGACGATAGACACGCCCAGACCGCCACGTACTTTCGGCAGTTCTTCGACGGACTTGTACTGACGCAGGCCTGGACGACTTACGCGCTTGACTTCCTCGATGACCGGACGGCCTTCGAAGTATTTCAGCTCGATGGAAAGCGATGGTTTTACTTCGCTGCTGACTTGGTAGCCAGCGATGTAACCTTCGTCTTTCAGAACTTTGGCTACCGCAACCTTCAGAGTCGACGAAGGCATGCTTACGACGGACTTTTCAGCCATCTGGGCATTACGGATGCGAGTTAGCATGTCCGCTAACGGGTCCTGCATACTCATGGGCTAGACGCTCCTGATACAAGAAAAATTAGCCTCTCGGCTACTACAGTCCCCTGAAATCGCCGGGCGTAAAAACCCGGGCTCAGGAGAGCCGGTCATTCTAGACAGTTCCCAGAAACGAAACAAGCCCCAGAAGGGGCTTGTTTCGTTGCAAGGTCACCGGTGGTCGGAAGATTGCTCCCCCGCCACCTGGACGCTGCCGGTACGTCTTACCAGCTGGCTTTAACCAGACCTGGAACGTCACCGCGCATTGCTGCTTCACGCAGCTTGTTACGGCCGAGGCCGAACTTGCGGTAAACGCCGTGTGGACGACCGGTGATGCGGCAACGGTTACGCAGGCGCGCAGCGCTAGCGTCACGTGGTTGCTTCTGCAGAGCTACGACGGCGGCAAAACGCTCTTCTGGAGTTGCTTCCAGGTTCACGATGGTCGCTTTCAGCTCGGCACGCTTCTTGGCGTACTTGGCAACGGTGAGCTGACGCTTCAGCTCACGGTTCTTCATGCTCTTCTTGGCCATTTTCCTACTCCAATCAGTTGCGGAACGGGAATTTGAAAGCACGCATCAGAGCGCGGCCTTCATCATCGTTCTTGGCAGTGGTGGTCAGGGTAATGTCCAGACCGCGCAGAGCATCGATCTTGTCGTAGTCGATTTCCGGGAAGATGATCTGCTCTTTCACGCCCATGCTGTAGTTGCCACGACCATCGAAGGACTTGGCATTCAGGCCGCGGAAGTCGCGAACCCGAGGCAGGGAGATCGCCAGCAGGCGGTCCAGGAATTCGTACATACGATCACGGCGCAGGGTAACTTTAACGCCGATCGGCCAGCCTTCACGGACTTTGAAGCCCGCGATGGATTTCCGAGCGAAAGTCACAACGGCTTTCTGACCGGTGATCTTCTCCAGGTCAGCAACAGCGTGTTCGATGACTTTTTTGTCGCCGACAGCTTCGCCCAGACCCATGTTCAGGGTGATCTTGGTAACGCGCGGAACTTCCATCACGTTCGCCAGCTTAAGTTCTTCCTTAAGCTTGGGAGCAATCTCGTTCCGGTAAATCTCTTTCAGTCGTGCCATGGTCTTCTACCTAGCAGTGTTCAAGCATCAACCGCTTTTTGGGTCGACTTGAAGACACGAATTTTTTTGCCGTCTTCTACTTTGAAACCAACGCGGTCAGCCTTGTTGGTTTCGCCGTTGAAAATGGCGACGTTGGAAGCGTGCAGTGGCGCTTCTTTCTCGACGATACCGCCCTGTACGCCCGACATCGGGTTAGGCTTGGTATGACGCTTCACCAGGTTGATCCCACCAACGACCAGACGGTCGTCAGCGAGAACCTTGAGCACCTTACCGCGCTTACCTTTGTCTTTGCCGGCGATCACGATGATCTCGTCGTCACGACGAATCTTTTGCATGTCGGATCTCCTTACAGCACTTCTGGGGCGAGCGAGACGATCTTCATGAACTTCTCAGTACGAAGTTCACGGGTCACTGGCCCAAAGATACGGGTGCCGATCGGCTCTTGCTTGTTGTTCAGCAGAACAGCAGCATTGCCATCAAAGCGGATGATGGAGCCGTCAGCACGACGGACACCGTGGCGAGTGCGGACTACAACAGCAGTCATCACTTGGCCTTTCTTCACTTTACCGCGAGGAATTGCTTCCTTGACGGTTACCTTGATGATGTCACCGATGCCGGCGTAACGGCGGTGCGAACCGCCGAGAACCTTGATGCACATGACGCGACGAGCGCCGCTGTTATCGGCCACATCGAGCATGGATTGAGTCTGAATCATAAAATTTCTCCGACCCTTAGCCCTTAGACTTCAACAGCGCGTTCGAGAACTTCAACCAGTGCCCAGGACTTGGTCTTGGCCAGCGGACGGGTCTCGCGGATGGAGACCTTGTCGCCGATATGGCACTGGTTGGTTTCGTCGTGCGCGTGCAGCTTAGTCGAACGCTTAACGTATTTACCGTAGATCGGGTGCTTTACGCGACGCTCGATCAGTACGGTGATGGTTTTGTCCATCTTGTCGCTGACGACACGGCCAGTCAGCGTACGGACGGTTTTTTCAGCTTCAGCCATGATCACTTACCTGCCTGCTGGTTGAGCACAGTTTTCACGCGAGCGATGTCACGCTTAACTTGCGAGAGCAGGTGCGACTGCCCCAACTGGCCAGTTGCTTTCTGCATACGCAGATTGAACTGGTCGCGCAGCAAGCCGAGCAGTTGCTCGTTCAGCTGCTGTGCTGATTTTTCACGAAGTTCATTCGCTTTCATCACATCACCGTCCGCTTAACAAAGGAGGTGGCGAGAGGCAGCTTTGCAGCCGCCAGGGCGAAAGCCTCACGCGCCAACTCTTCAGAAACACCCTCGATCTCGTACAGGACTTTGCCTGGCTGGATCTGGGCAACCCAGTACTCCACGGAACCTTTACCTTTACCCATCCGCACTTCGAGAGGCTTCTTGGAGATCGGCTTGTCCGGGAACACACGGATCCAGATTTTACCGCCACGTTTTACGTGACGGGTCAGAGCACGACGTGCCGACTCAATCTGGCGGGCGGTGAGACGACCGCGAGCAACAGCTTTCAGAGCAAATTCGCCGAAGCTGACTTTGCTACCGCGCAGTGCCAGACCACGGTTGTGGCCAGTCATCTGCTTGCGGAATTTTGTACGCTTTGGTTGCAACATTTGGCGTACCCCTTACTTAGCAGCTTTTTTACGAGGCGCTGGTGCTTGTGGTTTCAGTTCTTCTTGGCGACCACCAATTACTTCGCCTTTGAAAATCCAAACCTTCACACCGATCACACCGTAAGTGGTGTGAGCTTCGTAGGTGGCATAGTCGATATCGGCACGCAGGGTGTGCAGCGGCACACGACCTTCGCGATACCATTCAGTACGTGCGATTTCAGCACCGCCGAGACGACCGCTCACTTGGATCTTGATGCCTTTGGCACCAATGCGCATGGCGTTCTGTACGGCGCGCTTCATGGCGCGACGGAACATCACACGACGCTCCAGCTGCTGAGCTACGCTCTGAGCTACCAGCATACCGTCGAGTTCCGGCTTGCGGATCTCTTCGATGTTGATGTGCACAGGCACACCCATTTGCTTGGTCAGGTCCTGACGCAGTTTCTCAACATCTTCACCTTTCTTCCCGATAACGATACCTGGACGAGCGGTGTGGATGGTGATGCGTGCAGTTTGGGCCGGACGATGGATATCGATACGGCTAACGGACGCGCTTTTTAGTTTGTCTTGGAGGTACTCACGCACATTCAGATCTGCGAGCAAATAGTCCGCATAAGTCCGACCGTCTGCGTACCAGACGGAGGTGTGCTCCTTGACGATTCCCAGGCGAATGCCAGTGGGATGTACTTTCTGACCCATCTGATCGACTCCGTTACTTGTCCGCAACCTTGACAGTGATATGGCAAGACCGCTTGACGATGCGATCAGCGCGGCCTTTGGCACGCGGCATGATGCGCTTCAGCGAACGCCCTTCGTTGACGAAAACGGTGGAGACCTTCAGGTCATCAACGTCTGCGCCTTCGTTATGCTCGGCGTTGGCTACGGCCGACTCGAGGACTTTCTTCATGATTTCAGCGGCTTTTTTGCTGCTGAAAGCCAACAGGTTGAGCGCTTCGCCCACCTTCTTCCCGCGGATCTGGTCGGCGACCAAGCGGGCTTTCTGGGCGGAGATTCGAGCGCCCGACAACTTAGCGGCTACTTCCATTTCCTTACCCCTTAACGCTTGGCTTTCTTGTCAGCCACGTGCCCACGATAAGTGCGGGTACCGGCAAACTCGCCCAGTTTATGGCCGACCATGTCTTCGTTCACGAGAACTGGGACGTGTTGGCGACCGTTGTGTACCGCGATGGTCAGACCGACCATTTGTGGCAGGATCATGGAACGGCGCGACCAGGTCTTAACTGGTTTGCGATCGTTCTTTTCCGCCGCCACTTCGATCTTCTTCAGTAGGTGAAGATCGATAAAAGGACCTTTTTTCAGAGAACGTGGCACTGTCGTATCCCTCTATTTACTTGCGACGACGGACGATCATGTTGTCGGTACGCTTATTACCACGAGTCTTCGCGCCCTTAGTCGGGAAGCCCCATGGCGATACCGGATGACGACCACCGGAGGTACGACCTTCACCACCACCATGTGGGTGGTCAACCGGGTTCATGGCAACACCACGAACGGTTGGGCGAACGCCACGCCAGCGTTTGGCACCGGCTTTACCCAGCGAACGCAGGCTGTGCTCGGAGTTCGAGACTTCACCCAGGGTCGCACGGCATTCAGCCAGGACTTTACGCATTTCACCAGAGCGCAGACGCAGGGTCACATAGACACCTTCGCGAGCGATCAGCTGAGCCGAAGCACCAGCGGAACGAGCGATCTGTGCACCTTTGCCCGGCTTCAGTTCGATGCCGTGAATGGTGCTACCCACTGGGATGTTGCGCAGTTGCAGGGAGTTGCCTGGCTTGATTGGAGCCAGAGCGCCTGCGATCAGCTGGTCGCCAGCAGCAACGCCTTTAGGGGCGATGATGTAGCGGCGCTCGCCGTCTGCGTAGCACAGCAGTGCGATGTGAGCAGTACGGTTTGGATCGTATTCGATACGCTCGACAGTGGCGACGATGCCATCTTTGTCGTTGCGACGGAAATCGACCATACGGTAATGCTGCTTATGACCACCACCTACGTGACGAGTAGTGATACGGCCATTGTTGTTACGACCACCAGACTTCGATTTCTTCTCGAGCAGCGGTGCGTGAGGAGCGCCTTTATGCAGCTCCTTGTTGACCACCTTGACCACGAAACGGCGGCCAGGGGAAGTCGGTTTGCATTTAACGATTGCCATGATGCACCCCTTCCTTACTCAGCACTGCTGCTGAAATCGAGATCTTGGCCTGGCTGAAGCGAAACGATCGCTTTCTTCCAGTCATTGCGCTTGCCCAGACCACGTGCGGTACGCTTGGTTTTACCCAGAACGTTTACAGTCGACACGTTTTCGACTTTTACGCCGAACAGGCCTTCGACAGCTTTCTTGATTTCCAGCTTGGTTGCGTCAGTAGCAACCTTGAATACGAACTGGCCTTTTTTCTCAGCCAGAACGGTAGCCTTCTCGGAAACATGCGGGCCAAGGAGGACTTTAAATACGCGTTCCTGGTTCATCCCAGCAGCTCCTCGAATTTCTTCACGGCCGACACAGTGATCAACACTTTGTCGTATGCGATCAGACTGACCGGATCGGAACCCTGTACGTCACGTACGTCGACGTGCGGCAGGTTACGAGCAGCCAGGTACAGGTTCTGATCAACAGCGTCCGAAACGATCAGTACGTCGCTCAGACCCATGCCGTTCAGCTTGTTCAGCAGATCTTTGGTTTTCGGTGCTTCAACAGCGAAGTCCTGAACCACGACCAGACGGTCGGTACGCACCAGCTCAGCGAGGATGGAACGCATTGCTGCGCGGTACATCTTCTTGTTGAGCTTCTGCGAGTGATCCTGAGGACGAGCTGCGAAAGTGGTACCACCGCCACGCCAGATTGGGCTACGGATAGTACCGGCACGAGCACGGCCAGTGCCTTTCTGACGCCATGGGCGCTTACCGCCACCAGCAACGTCGGAACGGGTTTTCTGCTGCTTGGTGCCTTGACGGCCGCCGGCCATATAGGCCACGACTGCTTGGTGTACCAGCGTCTCGTTGAATTCGCCGCCGAAAGTCAGTTCGGAAACTTCGATCGCTTGAGCGTCATTTACATTTAGTTGCATGTCAGCTTCCCCTTAACCGCGAGCCTTGGCAGCCGGACGCACAACCAGATCGCTGCCAGTTGCGCCTGGAACGGCACCCTTGACCAGCAACAGATTGCGTTCAGCGTCGACGCGCACTACTTCGAGGGACTGAACGGTCACGCGCTCGGCGCCCATGTGACCGGACATTTTCTTGCCCTTGAATACACGACCAGGAGTCTGGCACTGGCCGATAGAGCCCGGGACGCGGTGGGAGACGGAGTTACCGTGGGTGTTATCTTGACCGCGGAAATTCCAACGCTTGATGGTACCGGCAAAGCCTTTACCCTTGGACTGGCCGGTAACGTCTACCAGCTGACCTGCAGCGAAGATTTCAGCGTTGATCGAATCACCGGCCTGGAACTCACCTTCTTCAAGGCGGAATTCCCAGACACCGCGACCCGCGGCAACGTTCGCCTTGGCGAAGTGACCAGCTTGAGCAGCAGTCACACGCGAAGCGCGACGCTCACCGACAGTGACTTGCACTGCACGATAGCCATCGGTTTCTTCAGTTTTGAACTGGGTGACGCGATTCGGCTCGATCTCAATGACCGTGACCGGAATGGAGACACCTTCTTCGGTGAAAATACGGGTCATACCGCATTTACGACCGACTACACCAATAGTCATGTTGTAAACCTCATGAGTGTACGGGGCTTTCACCCGCTATGGCCGCCCATTTCAGAGCGTTACACGACTAAGACCGTGTCTTAGCCGAGGCTGATCTGCACTTCCACACCGGCCGCAAGATCAAGCTTCATAAGAGCATCAACGGTTTTATCCGTTGGCTGGACGATGTCCAGAACGCGCTTATGAGTACGGATCTCGTACTGGTCACGCGCGTCTTTGTTGACGTGCGGGGAGACCAGAACGGTGAACCGCTCTTTACGGGTAGGCAGTGGAATTGGACCACGCACTTGAGCACCAGTACGTTTCGCGGTTTCCACGATTTCCTGGGTGGATTGGTCGATCAGGCGATGGTCAAAAGCCTTCAACCTGATACGGATTTGCTGATTTTGCATTGGATTTCAGACTCCAGGCTGCTATTCCCACCGGGCGCACTACGCCCGTTAAAAGGAGGCGTGATTCTATAGAGGGCCCCACTGAGTGTCAACCCAATAAAAAAGCCCCCGCTGAGCGGGGGCCTTTTTAAGCGATCAACGATTACTCGATGATTTTGGCTACGACGCCGGCGCCGACGGTACGACCGCCTTCACGGATAGCGAAACGCAGACCGTCTTCCATCGCGATGGTCTTGATCAGGGTAACAGTCATTTGAATGTTGTCACCTGGCATTACCATTTCAACGCCTTCTGGCAGCTCGCAGTTACCAGTCACGTCAGTAGTACGGAAGTAGAACTGTGGACGGTAGCCTTTGAAGAACGGAGTATGACGGCCGCCTTCTTCCTTGCTCAGAACGTAAACTTCTGCGGTGAACTTGGTGTGCGGCTTGACCGAACCTGGCTTGACCAGAACCTGGCCACGCTCAACGTCGTCACGCTTGGTGCCGCGCAGCAGCACGCCGCAGTTCTCGCCAGCACGACCTTCGTCCAGCAGCTTGCGGAACATCTCAACACCGGTGCAGGTGGTGGTGGTGGTGTCACGCAGACCAACGATTTCCAAGGCGTCTTGAACGCGGACGATACCACGCTCGATACGACCGGTAACAACGGTACCACGACCCGAGATCGAGAATACGTCTTCGATTGGCATCAGGAACGGCTTGTCGATAGCGCGCTCAGGCTCTGGGATGTAGGCATCCAGAGTCTCAACCAGCTTCTTGACAGCGGTGGTGCCCATTTCGTTGTCGTCTTTGCCTTCCAGCGCCATACGAGCCGAACCGATGATGATCGGAGTGTCGTCGCCCGGGAAGTCATAGGTGGACAGCAGGTCGCGAACTTCCATCTCGACCAGTTCCAGCAGCTCAGCGTCGTCTACCAGGTCAGCCTTGTTCAGGAAGACCACGATGTACGGAACGCCAACCTGACGGGACAGCAGGATGTGCTCACGGGTTTGTGGCATCGGACCATCGGCGGCCGAGCAAACCAGGATCGCGCCGTCCATCTGGGCAGCACCGGTGATCATGTTCTTCACGTAGTCAGCGTGACCTGGGCAGTCGACGTGAGCGTAGTGACGAATCTTCGAGTTGTACTCGACGTGCGCGGTGTTGATGGTGATACCGCGAGCTTTCTCTTCTGGAGCGCTGTCGATCTTGTCGAAGTCAACAACGGCCGAACCGAAAACTTCGGAGCAGACGCGAGTCAGAGCTGCGGTCAGAGTGGTTTTACCGTGGTCAACGTGACCGATGGTGCCAACGTTGACGTGCGGAAGGGAACGATCAAATTTTTCTTTAGCCACGACAGTGAACCTCTTGCCTAAAGGGCTGGATTAGCCTTGTTTTTTAACGAGTGCTTCGACGATATTCGACGGAGCTTCGGCGTATTTGGAGAATTCCATGGAGTAGCTCGCGCGACCCTGAGACATGGAACGAACGTCGGTCGCATAACCGAACATTTCTCCGAGCGGAACTTCAGCACGGACAACCTTGCCGGACACCGAATCTTCCATACCCTGGATCAGACCACGACGACGGTTCAGGTCACCCATCACGTCACCCATGTAGTCCTCAGGGGTCACAACTTCTACCTTCATGATCGGCTCAAGCACTTTACCGCCGCCTTTGGCAGCCAGTTGCTTGGTCGCCATGGAGGCCGCCACCTTGAACGCCATCTCGTTGGAGTCGACGTCGTGGTAGGAACCATCAAACACGGTTGCCTTCAGGCCGATCAGCGGATAGCCGGCAACAATGCCGTTCTTCATCTGCTCTTCGATACCCTTCTGGATCGCCGGGATGTATTCCTTAGGAACCACACCACCTACAACCTCGTTGGTGAATTCCAGGCCTTCGGTGATGTTGCCTTGTGCGTCCACTGTTGGCTGCGAGAAGCGAATCCAGCAGTGACCGAACTGACCGCGACCACCGGACTGACGAACGAACTTACCTTCGATCTCGACGTTGTCCTTGGTGATCTGCTCGCGGTACGAAACCTGCGGCTTACCGATGTTGGCTTCGACGTTGAACTCGCGCTTCATGCGGTCAACGAGGATGTCCAGGTGAAGCTCGCCCATACCGGAGATGATGGTCTGGCCGGTTTCTTCGTCGGTCTTGACGCGGAACGACGGGTCTTCCTGAGCCAGCTTGCCCAGTGCGATACCCATCTTTTCCTGGTCTTGCTTGGTCTTCGGCTCAACAGCAACCGAGATCACAGGCTCCGGGAAGTCCATACGCTCGAGGATGATCGGCTTGTCGGCGTTGCACAGGGTGTCACCAGTGGTGACGTCCTTCATGCCGATCAGAGCAGCGATGTCGCCTGCCAGTACTTCTTTGATCTCTTCACGCTGGTTGGCGTGCATCTGCACCATACGACCAACGCGCTCTTTCTTGCCCTTGACCGAGTTGATCACGGAGTCGCCAGACTGCAGCATGCCCGAGTAAACGCGCACGAAAGTCAGGGTACCCACGAACGGGTCGGTAGCAATCTTGAACGCCAGAGCCGAGAACGGCTCGTTGTCGTCGGCGTGACGCTCGTCGTAGTCAGCCTCGACCAGCTCGTCCTTCGGCTTCTCGATCAGGTCAGGGTGAATACCCTTGATCGCAGGAATCTCGGTCGGAGCAGGCAGGAAGTCGATAACGGCGTCGAGAACCAGGGGAACACCCTTGTTCTTGAACGACGAACCGCAGACGGCCGGAACGATCTCGCTGGCCAGGGTGCGCGCACGCAGACCGGCTTTGATCTCTTCGACCGACAGCTCACCTTCTTCAAGGTACTTGTTCATCAGCTCTTCGTTGGCTTCGGCAGCAGCTTCTACCATGTTCGCGCGCCATTCTTCGGCCAGCTCGAGCATGTCCGCAGGAATCTCTTCCTCACGGTAGGTAGTGCCTTTGTCGTCGTCGTTCCAGTAGATAGCCTTCATCTTGATCAGGTCGACCTGACCCTGGAAGTTATCTTCCGAACCGATGGCCAGCTGAACAGGAACCGGGGTGTGACCCAGACGGTTCTTGATCTGACCTACGACGCGCAGGAAGTTGGCGCCAGCACGGTCCATCTTGTTCACGTAAACAACACGTGGAACGCCGTATTTGTTGGCTTGACGCCATACGGTTTCGGACTGAGGCTCAACACCGGAGGTGCCGCAGAAAACAACGACCGCGCCGTCGAGTACGCGCAGCGAACGTTCTACTTCAATGGTGAAGTCAACGTGGCCGGGGGTATCGATGACGTTTACGCGATAGTTGTCATACTGACCTTTGGAGCCCTTCCAGAAGGTGGTGACAGCAGCGGAGGTAATGGTAATACCCCGCTCCTGCTCCTGCACCATCCAGTCGGTGGTCGCGGCGCCGTCATGCACCTCGCCCATCTTGTGGCTCAGGCCTGTGTAGAACAGGATCCGCTCGGTAGTGGTAGTTTTGCCCGCGTCAACGTGCGCGCAAATACCAATGTTACGGTAGCGGTTGATTGGTGTAGTACGAGCCATAGAGCCCTCGCAAAAATAGTGATGCCTGAATTAGAAGCGGTAGTGCGAGAACGCTTTGTTGGCTTCGGCCATACGGTGTACGTCTTCACGCTTCTTGACTGCAGCACCCTTGCCTTCAGCAGCATCCAGCAGCTCGCCGGCCAGGCGCAGAGCCATGGACTTCTCGCCACGCTTGCGGGCGTAGTCTACCAACCAGCGCATTGCCAGGGCGTTACGACGGGATGGACGAACTTCAACAGGAACCTGGTAAGTGGCACCGCCAACACGGCGCGACTTAACTTCGACCAGCGGAGCGATGGCGTCGAGAGCTTTCTCGAAGATTTCCAGGGGATCGCTGTTCTTGCGTTCTTTGACCTTGTCCAGCGCACCGTAAACGATACGCTCGGCAACGGCCTTCTTGCCGCTTTCCATCACGTGGTTCATGAACTTGGCGAGGATCTGGCTTCCGTATTTTGGATCGTCCAGAATCTCACGCTTGGCTGCTACACGACGTCTTGGCATTGATAAGCCCTCAAACGGTCTTCAGGTTAGCCCGGGACAGTGCCCCCTAAGGGTGCGTGCCCGACCTTACTCTTATCGACTCAATAAAATGAATAACTGCAAACTGCTGCAAACGGCCGATTACTTCGGACGCTTGGTACCGTACTTCGAACGACCTTGGTTACGACCTTTGACGCCGGAGGTATCCAGGGAGCCGCGAACGGTGTGGTAACGAACACCTGGCAAGTCTTTTACACGGCCGCCACGAATCAGGACGACGCTGTGCTCTTGCAGGTTGTGGCCTTCACCGCCGATGTACGAGGAAACCTCGAAACCGTTGGTCAGACGCACACGGCAAACTTTACGCAGTGCCGAGTTAGGTTTTTTCGGCGTGGTGGTGTACACACGGGTGCACACGCCACGACGTTGCGGGCAGTTCTGCAGCGCAGGAACGTCGGATTTCTCGACGATACGCTTACGCGGCTGACGTACCAGCTGGTTGATAGTTGCCATCTACTAGCTCCACTGTTGTCTTGCGACGCTATTGTCTTGCAAGAAAAGCAAAAATTGGCAGGACGGAGTCCCACCAAATTTAGGGGTACAAGAGTCTAAAGAGGATCTTGCCCCCAGTCAAGACAAGGCCCCGGCCCTCCCCTTCCGGTCATCGGCAACAAATTATGTCGCCGATGACCAAAACAGGTTTGCCGGGGCCCTATCCTACTTTCAGTTACCGCTGGAATTCAGCGCTTCGGTCAGTGCGGCTTCCACCTCACTGGCACTTACGCGCAGCGGTTTGTCGGCATCACGGCGACGCTTGCGCTCGCTGTGGTAGGCCAGACCGGTACCGGCCGGGATCAGACGACCCACGACCACGTTTTCTTTCAGGCCGCGCAGGTAATCGCGCTTGCCGGTTACCGCCGCTTCGGTCAGTACTCGAGTGGTTTCCTGGAAGGAAGCCGCCGAGATGAACGATTCGGTGGACAGCGAGGCCTTGGTGATACCCAGCAGTACGCGAGTGAACTTGGAGACAAACTTGTCTTCCGCGCCAAGGCGCTCGTTCTCTACCAGTACATGGGTCAGTTCCATCTGGTCGCCCTTGATGAAGCTGGAGTCACCCGACTCGGCAATCTCGACCTTGCGCAGCATCTGACGCAGGATGGTTTCGATGTGCTTGTCGTTGATCTTAACGCCTTGCAGACGGTAAACGTCCTGAATCTCGTTGACGATGTACTTGGCCAGCGCGCTGACACCCAGCAGACGCAGGATGTCGTGCGGATCGCTCGGACCGTCGGAGATAACTTCGCCGCGGTTCACTTGCTCGCCTTCGAAGACGTTCAGGTGACGCCACTTTGGAATCAGCTCTTCGTACGGATCGCTACCGTCGTTCGGGGTGATGACCAGACGGCGCTTGCCCTTGGTCTCTTTACCGAAGGCGATGGTGCCGCTGACTTCAGCCAGAATCGAGGCTTCTTTCGGACGACGGGCTTCGAACAAGTCGGCAACCCGCGGCAGACCACCGGTGATGTCACGGGTCTTCGACGTTTCTTGCGGGATACGCGCGATAACGTCACCGACGCCGATCTGGGCACCGTCAGCCACACCGACCAGGGCGTTGGCCGGCAGGAAGTACTGAGCCGGTACGTCGGTACCTGGCAGCAGCAGATCCTTGCCATTGGCGTCGACCATCTTGATTGCAGGACGGATTTCCTTGCCTGCAGCCGGACGGTCTTTGACGTCCAGAACTTCAATGTTGGTCAAACCAGTCAATTCGTCAGTCTGACGCTTGATGGTGATGCCTTCTTCCATGCCCACGAAGGTCACGGTACCTTTCATCTCGGTAACGATCGGGTGGGTGTGCGGGTCCCACTTGGCGACGATTGCGCCAGCGTCGACCTTGTCGCCTTCCTTCACCGAAATGACCGCACCGTAAGGCAGCTTGTAACGCTCGCGCTCACGACCGAATTCGTCGGCAATCGCCAACTCACCGGAACGCGATACGGCGACCAGGTTACGGTCGGCACGCTCAACGTGCTTCAGGTTATGCAGGCGAACCATACCGCCGTTCTTCACCTGGACGCTGTCGGCAGCCGAGGTCCGGCTTGCAGCACCACCGATGTGGAATGTACGCATGGTCAGCTGGGTACCCGGCTCACCGATCGACTGGGCAGCGATAACGCCGACCGCTTCACCGATGTTCACCTGGTGACCACGCGCCAGGTCACGACCGTAGCACTTGGCGCAGATGCCGTAGCGGGTTTCGCAGCTGATCGGCGAACGCACGATTACTTCGTCGATGCTGTTCAGCTCGATGAACTCGACCCACTTCTCGTCGACCAGGGTACCGGCCGGAACGATAACGTCGTCGGTGCCTGGCTTGAACACGTCACGGGCGATAACACGACCCAGTACACGCTCACCCAGCGGCTCTACAACGTCGCCGCCTTCAATGTGCGGCGTCATCAGCAGGCCTTGCTCGGTGCCGCAGTCGATCTCGGTCACGACCAGATCCTGGGCAACGTCTACCAGACGACGAGTCAGGTAACCGGAGTTCGCGGTTTTCAACGCGGTATCCGCAAGACCCTTACGAGCACCGTGAGTCGAGATGAAGTACTGGAGTACGCTCAGACCTTCACGGAAGTTCGCGGTGATCGGCGTCTCGATGATCGAGCCGTCCGGCTTGGCCATCAGACCACGCATACCGGCCAGCTGACGAATCTGAGCTGCCGAACCCCGGGCACCGGAGTCAGCCATCATGTACATCGAGTTGAAGGACTCTTGCTCGACTTCGTCGCCATTGCGGTCGATGACCTTCTCTTTCGAGAGGTTGGCCATCATCGCCTTGGAAACTTCGTCGTTCGCCTTGGACCACAAGTCGATGACTTTGTTGTACTTCTCGCCCTGGGTTACCAGGCCGGAGGCGTACTGGCTCTCGATCTCTTTCACTTCGTCGGTGGCAGCACCGATGATGCGGGCTTTTTCATCCGGGATAACGAAGTCGTTAACACCGATGGAAACGCCGGAGATGGTCGAGTAGGCAAAACCGGTATACATCAGCTGGTCAGCGAAGATCACGGTCTCTTTCAGACCAACCACGCGGTAGCACTGGTTGATCAGCTTGGAGATCGCCTTTTTCTTCATTGGCTGGTTGACCACGTCGTACGACAGACCTGGTGGAACAACCTGGAACAGCAGTGCACGGCCGACAGTGGTGTCGACGATACGGGTGTTCTTGACGCTGCCGCCATCACGATCGTTTACGGTTTCGTTGATACGAACCTTGATCTTGGCGTGCAGGGCAGCTTCGCCGGCGCGGAATACCCGGTCGACTTCCTGCAGGTCAGCGAATACGCGACCTTCGCCCTTGGCGTTGATGGCTTCACGGGTCATGTAGTACAGACCCAGTACAACGTCCTGCGACGGAACGATGATTGGCTCACCGTTGGCTGGCGACAGGATGTTGTTGGTCGACATCATCAGCGCGCGCGCTTCGAGCTGGGCTTCCAGCGTCAGCGGCACGTGAACGGCCATCTGGTCACCGTCGAAGTCGGCGTTGTACGCAGCACAGACCAACGGGTGCAGCTGGATAGCCTTACCTTCGATCAGTACCGGTTCAAACGCCTGGATGCCCAGACGGTGAAGGGTCGGTGCACGGTTGAGCAGTACGGGGTGTTCGCGAATCACTTCGGCGAGAACGTCCCAAACCTCTGGCAGCTCACGCTCGACCATTTTCTTGGCGGCCTTGATGGTGGTCGCCAGACCACGCATTTCCAGCTTGCCGAAAATGAACGGCTTGAACAGCTCGAGAGCCATCTTCTTCGGCAGACCGCATTGGTGCAGACGCAGGGTCGGACCTACGGTAATTACCGAACGGCCGGAGTAGTCAACACGCTTACCGAGCAAGTTCTGACGGAAACGACCTTGCTTACCCTTGATCATGTCGGCCAGGGACTTCAGAGGACGCTTGTTCGAGCCGGTGATGGCACGACCGCGACGGCCGTTATCCAGCAAGGCGTCGACCGCCTCCTGCAGCATGCGCTTTTCGTTGCGCACGATGATGTCCGGCGCGGACAGGTCGAGCAGGCGCTTCAGACGGTTGTTACGGTTGATCACCCGACGATACAGGTCGTTCAGGTCGGAAGTCGCGAAGCGACCGCCATCCAGCGGAACCAATGGACGCAGGTCTGGCGGCAGAACCGGCAGAACGGTCAGGACCATCCACTCAGGCAGGTTGCCCGAGCCCTGGAAGGCCTCCATCAGTTTCAGACGCTTGGACAGCTTCTTGATCTTGGTTTCCGAGTTGGTCTGCGGAATCTCTTCGCGCAGGCGACCGATCTCGTGCTCCAGGTCGATAGCGTGCAGCAGCTCGCGGACAGCCTCGGCACCCATGCGGGCGTCGAAGTCGTCACCGAACTCTTCCAGCGCTTCGAAGTACTGCTCGTCGTTGAGCAGCTGGCCTTTTTCCAGGGTGGTCATGCCCGGGTCGATAACGACATAGCTCTCGAAGTAGAGAACGCGCTCGATATCACGCAGGGTCATGTCCATCAGCAGGCCGATACGCGACGGCAGCGATTTCAGGAACCAGATGTGGGCAACCGGCGAAGCCAGTTCGATGTGCGCCATGCGCTCACGACGAACCTTGGCCAGGGCGACTTCAACGCCGCACTTCTCGCAGATCACGCCGCGGTGTTTCAGGCGCTTGTACTTACCGCACAGGCACTCGTAGTCCTTGACTGGGCCAAAGATCTTGGCGCAGAACAGGCCGTCACGCTCAGGCTTGAACGTACGGTAGTTGATGGTTTCCGGTTTTTTAACTTCACCGAACGACCACGAACGGATCATCTCAGGCGAGGCCAATCCGATACGGATGGCGTCGAACTCTTCGACTTGACCCTGGTTTTTCAGCAAATTCAGTAGGTCTTTCAAGGCCTTTCCTCCTGGCGGAGCAGGGAGCGGGCTTTTCAGCCACGCTCCCGATTCGCGTCACGTGTTATTCGGTTTCCAGATCGATATCGATACCGAGCGAACGAATCTCTTTGATCAACACGTTGAAGGACTCGGGCATGCCCGGCTCCATACGGTGATCGCCGTCCACGATGTTTTTGTACATCTTGGTCCGACCGTTCACATCGTCCGACTTCACTGTGAGCATTTCTTGCAGGGTGTATGCCGCGCCGTATGCTTCCAGCGCCCACACTTCCATCTCCCCGAAACGCTGACCACCGAACTGCGCCTTACCACCCAGCGGCTGCTGGGTAACCAGGCTGTAAGAACCAGTGGAACGCGCGTGCATCTTGTCGTCCACCAAGTGGTTCAGCTTGAGCATGTACATGTAACCAACGGTCACATGACGCTCGAACTTGTTACCAGTACGACCGTCGAACAGCTGCATCTGACCGCTTTCTGGCATGTCTGCCAGTTTCAGCATGGCCTTGATCTCGCTTTCCTTGGCACCGTCGAAGACTGGAGTGGCCATTGGCACACCGCCTTTGAGGTTCTTCGCCAGGTCCAGGATCTCCTGGTCGGAGAAAGTCTCCAGCTCTTCCTGACGACCACCGATCTCGTTGTAGATCTCGGTGAGGAACTTGCGCAGCTCGATGACCTTGCGCTGCTCTTCGAGCATGCGGTTGATCTTCTCGCCCAGACCTTTGGCCGCCAGGCCCAGGTGGGTTTCGAGGATCTGACCAACGTTCATACGCGATGGTACACCCAGCGGGTTGAGTACCACGTCGACCGGAGTACCGTTGGCGTCGTGCGGCATGTCTTCGACCGGCATGATCACCGAGACCACACCTTTGTTACCGTGACGACCGGCCATCTTGTCGCCCGGCTGGATGCGACGACGGATTGCCAGGTAGACCTTGACGATCTTCAGTACGCCCGGTGCCAGGTCATCGCCCTGCTGCAGCTTGCGCTTCTTGTCTTCGAACTTGTCGTCCAGCAGACGGCGACGATCAACGATGTAGGCCTGGGCCTTCTCGAGCTGCTCGTTCAGCGCGTCTTCGGCCATGCGCAGTTTGAACCACTGGCCGTGCTCCAGACCGTCCAGGACTTCGTTGGTGATCACAGTGCCTTTCTTCAGGCCTGCACCACCGTCGACAACCTGGCCGTTCAGGGCCGAACGCAGACGCTCGAAGGTTGCGCCTTCGACGATGCGGAACTCTTCGTTGAGGTCCTTGCGGATCTCGTCCAGCTGCATCTTCTCGATGGACAGCGCACGGCTGTCGCGCTCGACGCCATCACGGGTGAAGACCTGTACGTCGATGACAGTACCTTTGGTGCCGGTAGGCACGCGCAGGGAGGTGTCTTTAACGTCGCTGGCCTTCTCACCGAAGATCGCGCGCAGCAGTTTTTCTTCCGGAGTCAGCTGGGTTTCGCCTTTTGGCGTGACCTTGCCGACCAGGATGTCGCCAGCGCCAACTTCAGCACCAACATAGACGATACCGGCTTCGTCCAGCTTGTTCAGCGCAGCTTCACCGACGTTCGGGATGTCCGCGGTGATTTCCTCTGGGCCAAGCTTGGTGTCACGGGCCACACAGGTCAGTTCCTGGATGTGGATCGTGGTGAAGCGGTCTTCCTGAACCACACGCTCGGACAGGCAGATGGAGTCTTCGAAGTTGAAGCCGTTCCACGCCATGAACGCGATGCGCATGTTCTGACCCAGTGCCAGTTCACCCATATCGGTGGACGGGCCGTCGGCCATGATGTCGCCACGCTGAACCGCGTCACCCTTGTTCACCAGCGGACGCTGGTTGATGCAGGTGTTCTGGTTCGAACGGGTGTACTTGGTCAGGTTGTAGATGTCGACACCGGCTTCACCGGTTTCAACTTCGTCATCGGCAACGCGAACAACGATACGGCTGGCATCGACGGAGTCGATCACGCCACCACGACGGGCCACGACGCAAACGCCGGAGTCACGGGCAACGTTGCGCTCCATGCCGGTACCGACCAGCGGCTTGTCGGCGCGCAGGGTTGGTACAGCCTGACGCTGCATGTTCGAACCCATCAACGCACGGTTGGCGTCGTCGTGCTCGAGGAACGGAATCAGCGACGCTGCAACCGAAACTACCTGCTTCGGCGAAACGTCCATCAGGGTGACGTCTTCCGGCGCCTTGACGGTGAATTCGTTCAGGTGACGAACAGCTACCAGCTCGTCGATCAGGTGCTTCTTCTCGTTCATCGTGGCCGAAGCCTGGGCGATGACGTGATCAGCTTCTTCGATCGCCGACAGGAACACGATGTCGTCGGTAACCACGCCTTCTTTCACCACGCGGTACGGGCTTTCCAGGAAGCCGTACTGGTTGGTGCGAGCGTACGCAGCCAGGGAGTTGATCAGACCGATGTTCGGACCTTCAGGGGTCTCGATCGGGCACACACGGCCGTAGTGGGTCGGGTGTACGTCACGGACTTCGAAGCCTGCGCGCTCACGGGTCAGACCACCAGGGCCGAGTGCGGAGACACGACGCTTGTGGGTGATCTCGGACAGCGGGTTGTTCTGGTCCATGAACTGCGAGAGCTGGCTGGAGCCGAAGAACTCTTTCACCGCCGCCGCAACCGGCTTGGCGTTGATCAGGTCCTGAGGCATCAGGCCTTCGCTTTCAGCCATCGACAGACGCTCTTTGACCGCGCGCTCTACACGCACCAGGCCAACGCGGAACTGGTTCTCGGCCATCTCGCCGACACAACGGACGCGACGGTTACCCAGATGGTCGATGTCGTCGACGATACCTTTGCCGTTACGGATGTCGACCAGGGTCTTGAGGACCTCGACGATATCTTCCTTGCTCAGCACGCCCGAACCTTCGATCTCGGTACGACCGATACGACGGTTGAACTTCATGCGGCCAACGGCCGACAGGTCGTAACGTTCGGCGCTGAAGAACAGGTTGTTGAACAGGGTCTCGGCGGCATCCTTGGTTGGCGGCTCGCCAGGACGCATCATGCGATAGATCTCGACCAGCGCTTCCAGTTGGTTGCTGGTGGAGTCGATCTTCAGGGTATCCGAGATGAACGGACCGCAGTCGATGTCGTTGGTGTACAGGGTCTCGATGCGAACAACCTGAGCCTTGGCGATCTTCACCAGGGCGTCGGTGGTCAGCTCGGTGTTGCACTCAGCCAGGATCTCGCCGGTAGCCGGGTGCACGATCGCCTTGGCGGTAGTGCGGCCCAGGACGTATTCCAGCGGAACGTCCAGCTGCTTGACGCCAGCTTTTTCCAGCTGGTTGATGTGGCGAGCGGTGATACGACGACCTTGCTCGACAATGACCTTGCCGGTTTCGTCATGAATATCCATGACCGCAACTTCACCACGCAGGCGCTGAGGCACCAGCTCCAGGCTGAGCTTCTCGCCCGACACGTGGAACACGTTGGTGGTGTAGAAAGCATCCAGCACTTCTTCAGTGCTGTAGCCCAGCGCGCGCAGCAGAACCGACGCAGGCAGTTTACGACGACGGTCGATACGGACGAATACACAGTCTTTCGGATCGAACTCGAAGTCCAGCCACGAACCGCGGTAAGGAATGATCCGCGCCGAGTACAGCAGTTTGCCAGAGCTGTGCGTCTTGCCGCGGTCGTGATCGAAGAACACGCCCGGCGAACGGTGCAGCTGGGAAACGATAACACGCTCGGTACCGTTGATTACGAAGGTACCGTTTTCAGTCATCAGGGGAATTTCACCCATGTAGACTTCTTGCTCTTTGATGTCCTTGATCGCTTTGTTCGACGACTCTTTGTCGAAAATGATCAGGCGGACTTTTACCCGCAGCGGAACCGCATAGGTCACGCCACGCAGTACGCATTCTTTGACATCAAAAGCCGGTTCGCCCAGACGATAGCCAACGTACTCCAGGGCAGCATTGCCGGAGTAGCTGATGATCGGGAAAACCGATTTGAAGGCCGCATGCAGGCCCACGTCGCGGAACTGATCTTTGGTCGCTCCCGCTTGCAAGAATTCACGATACGAATCCAGCTGGATGGCCAGGAGGTAAGGCACATCCATGACGTCCGGCAACTTGCTAAAGTCCTTGCGGATACGTTTTTTCTCAGTGTATGAGTAAGCCATCAGCGTTCCCCAGCTTGGTCACCTGCTTGTTTGGCTTCTCCCGACGGGAGCAGCCAGAAAATCGTGCAAACCCCATGGTTTGCGCCACCATCATTGGTGGTTGCAGCTCGTTATCGGCGCCGACCTGGTCAGCTGCCAATAACGGAAAAAGGCCGGTGGCAAGAGCCACCAGCCATCAGCCTTTCGCTTATCGCTCGGGCTGGAGACGCACAGTCGAAATTACTTCAGTTCGACGGTAGCGCCTGCTGCTTCCAGGTCAGCTTTAGCTTTGTCAGCGGCTTCTTTCGAAACGCCTTCAGCAACAACCTGAGGAGCGGTATCAACCTTTTCCTTGGCTTCTTTCAGGCCCAGGCCGGTCAGTTCACGAACAGCCTTGATCACGTTTACTTTCTTGTCGCCAGCGGCAACCAGAACAACGTTGAACTCGGTTTGTTCTTCAACAACGGCAGCGGCAGCAGCTGGGCCGGCAGCGGCAACAGCAGCGGTAACACCGAAGGTTTCTTCCATTGCTTTGATCAGCTCAACAACTTCCAGAACGGTTTTCTGGCCGATTGCTTCGATGATTTGCTCGTTAGTCAGAGACATGACTTAAATCCTGTATTGGGGTGACAGCCTACGCAGCCATCAAATTAAACGTATGATTTCGAAAGTGCTTTCTGCGCCTTAGGCTGCAGCAGCTTCTTTCTGGTCGCGAACGGCTGCCAAAGTACGAGCCAGCTTGCTGGTAGCGCCTTGGATCACGCTCATCAGCTTCGCAATGGCCTCGTCGCGGGTCGGCAGGGAAGCCAACACGTCGATCTGGTTTGCGGCAAGGAACTTGCCGTCGAACGCAGCTGCCTTGATCTCGAACTTGCTCTGACCCTTGGCGAATTCTGCGAACAGACGGGCAGCAGCGCCCGGGTGTTCGTTGGAGAATGCGATCAGGGTAGGGCCAGTGAAGGCGTCGTTGAGGACACTGAATTCAGTGTCAGCAACAGCGCGCTTGAGCAGGGTGTTACGTACAACACGTACGTAAACGCCAGCTTCACGAGCCTCTTTACGGAGTCCGGTCATTGCGCCTACAGTCACGCCACGGGCATCAGCCACGACAGCAGACAGAGCGACTTTGGCAGCCTCGTTGACTTCAGCGACGATGGCCTTCTTGTCTTCGAGTTTAATTGCCACGGGTAAAACTCCTGCTTGTTACCGTTTCATCCAGCCGGAGCCGGATGTCGTTTTGGTGTCTGATTCGGTAAGGAACCAGGGGCACCATCTGCGTAGGCTTGTGGTTTAAGACTTGCGTCGCCTACGGTCTTGGATAGCCCCCGCCAGGCAGGGACCCCAATTTTTTCAACCTGATGCGATCGCTCGCACCGGGTTTTGTCTTACGCGTTCAGCGAGCTCTGGTCGATGACCAGACCTGGGCCCATGGTGGTGCTCAGGGTAACGCGCTTGACGTAGATACCTTTCGAGGAAGCTGGCTTGATGCGCTTCAGATCAGCGATCAGGGCTTCAACGTTTTCCTTCAGCTTGCCAGCTTCAAAGCCGACTTTGCCAACGGAGGTGTGGATGATGCCGTTTTTGTCGGTGCGATAACGAACCTGACCAGCCTTGGCGTTTTTAACCGCGGTGGCTACGTCTGGAGTTACGGTACCGACTTTCGGGTTAGGCATCAGGCCGCGAGGACCCAGAACCTGACCCAGCTGACCTACAACACGCATTGCGTCCGGGGAAGCAATAACGACGTCATAGTTCAGGTCGCCGCCTTTCATTTCGGCAGCCAGATCGTCCATACCAACGCGGTCAGCGCCGGCAGCCAGAGCGGCTTCAGCAGCAGGACCCTGGGTGAAGACAGCTACACGTACGGTCTTGCCAGTGCCGTGTGGCAGCACGGTAGCGCTACGAACGACCTGGTCGGATTTACGTGGGTCAACACCGAGGTTGACAGCAACGTCGAAGGATTCGCTGAACTTCACGGTGGACAGTTCGGCCAGCAGCACTGCTGCGTCTTCGAAGTTGTAGACTTTGCCTGCTTCGATTTTCGAAGCAATGGCCTTTTGGCGCTTGGTCAGCTTAGCCATTACACACCCTCCACGTTGAGGCCCATGCTGCGAGCAGAACCGGCGATGGTTCGCACGGCTGCATCCATGTCAGCAGCAGTCAGATCAGCCTGTTTGGTCTTGGCGATCTCTTCCAGCTGAGCACGGGTCACAGTACCGACTTTAACGGTGTTCGGACGTGCAGAACCGCTGGTCAGGCCAGCTGCTTTCTTCAGCAGAACCGAAGCAGGGGTGCTTTTGGTTTCGAAGGTGAAGCTGCGGTCACTGTAAACAGTGATGATCACAGGAGTCGGCAGACCGGCTTCTTGACCCTGAGTACGGGCGTTGAAGGCCTTGCAGAATTCCATGATGTTCACACCGTGTTGACCCAGTGCTGGACCAACGGGTGGGCTTGGGTTGGCCTGGCCGGCCTTTACTTGCAGCTTGATGTAAGCCTGAATCTTCTTAGCCATGAGCTACTCCAATATCGGGTACGAACGCCTGAAGGCTCCCCGGATTACTTGCGTTTTATCCCAGTGACGACAAAACCCCGCAGCACATAGGGCTGCGGGGTATGGGATGCTTTGTTCGGCTAGACCTTCTCGACCTGGCTGAACTCGAGCTCTACCGGGGTAGAGCGACCGAAAATAAGCACGGCCACTTGGATCCGGCTCTTCTCGTAGTTAACTTCTTCAACGGTACCGTTGAAATCAGCGAACGGACCGTCGATAACGCGGACCACTTCGCCCGGCTCGAACAGAGTCTTCGGCTTCGGCTTATCGCTGCCATCGGCAACGCGACGCAGAATGGCTTCAGCTTCTTTGTCGGTGATGGGTGCAGGCTTGTCTGCAGTACCACCGATGAAGCCCATGACACGAGGAGTATCCTTGACCAAGTGCCAAGTCCCTTCGTTCATGTCCATTTGGACCAGCACATAACCTGGGAAGAACTTACGCTCGCTTTTGCGCTTCTGGCCATTGCGCATCTCAACCACTTCTTCAGTGGGGACCAGAATCTCGCCGAAGCCATCTTCCATGCCAGCCAGCTTTACGCGCTCGATCAGCGAGCGCATTACATGCTTCTCGTAACCCGAGTAAGCATGCACAACGTACCAACGCTTAGCCACGGGACACCCTTAGCCAACAATCAAGGAAATCAACCAACCCAGCAGGGAGTCGAGACCCCACAGCAGCAACGCCATAACCAGGACAACCGCCACTACGATGAGCGTGGTCTGCGTGGTTTCTTGGCGGGTTGGCCATACGACTTTACGAATCTCGGTGCGAGCTTCCTTTGCCAGCGCAAAGAACGACTTGCCTTTGGCAGTCTGCAGGGCAACGAAGCCAGCTACAGCAGCAAGAGCAAGCAGTGCAAGTACGCGATACAGAATCGGCGAGGCGGAGTAATACTGGTTACCCACAACACCAACGACTACCAAAGCGACAACAGCCAGCCACTTGAGCAGATCAAAACGAGAGTCTTGGGCTTCAGCCTTGGGAGTCATCTAGGAAAATCCTGTGAAAAGAAAGCCAGACACACGAGGTGAATCTGGCAGGTCAGGAGGGAATCGAACCCCCAACCTACGGTTTTGGAGACCGTCGCTCTGCCAATTGAGCTACTGACCTAAAAGCTTATCAGGCCGACCATTATGTCGGCCTGATCGAGAGAAATCAACTACTTATTCGATAATCTTTGCTACGACACCAGCACCGACGGTACGACCGCCTTCACGGATAGCGAAACGCAGACCGTCTTCCATCGCGATGGTCTTGATCAGGGTAACAGTCATTTGAATGTTGTCACCTGGCATTACCATTTCAACGCCTTCTGGCAGCTCGCAGTTACCAGTCACGTCAGTAGTACGGAAGTAGAACTGTGGACGGTAGCCTTTGAAGAACGGAGTATGACGGCCGCCTTCTTCCTTGCTCAGAACGTAAACTTCTGCGGTGAACTTGGTGTGCGGCTTGACCGAACCTGGCTTGACCAGAACCTGGCCACGCTCAACGTCGTCACGCTTGGTGCCGCGCAGCAGCACGCCGCAGTTCTCGCCAGCACGACCTTCGTCCAGCAGCTTGCGGAACATCTCAACACCGGTGCAGGTGGTGGTGGTGGTGTCACGCAGACCAACGATTTCCAAGGCGTCTTGAACGCGGACGATACCACGCTCGATACGACCGGTAACAACGGTACCACGACCCGAGATCGAGAATACGTCTTCGATTGGCATCAGGAACGGCTTGTCGATAGCGCGCTCAGGCTCTGGGATGTAGGCATCCAGAGTCTCAACCAGCTTCTTGACAGCGGTGGTGCCCATTTCGTTGTCGTCTTTGCCTTCCAGCGCCATACGAGCCGAACCGATGATGATCGGAGTGTCGTCGCCCGGGAAGTCATAGGTGGACAGCAGGTCGCGAACTTCCATCTCGACCAGTTCCAGCAGCTCAGCGTCGTCTACCAGGTCAGCCTTGTTCAGGAAGACCACGATGTACGGAACGCCAACCTGACGGGACAGCAGGATGTGCTCACGGGTTTGTGGCATCGGACCATCGGCGGCCGAGCAAACCAGGATCGCGCCGTCCATCTGGGCAGCACCGGTGATCATGTTCTTCACGTAGTCAGCGTGACCTGGGCAGTCGACGTGAGCGTAGTGACGAATCTTCGAGTTGTACTCGACGTGCGCGGTGTTGATGGTGATACCGCGAGCTTTCTCTTCTGGAGCGCTGTCGATCTTGTCGAAGTCAACAACGGCCGAACCGAAAACTTCGGAGCAGACGCGGGTCAGCGCTGCGGTCAGCGTGGTCTTGCCATGGTCGACGTGACCAATGGTGCCGACGTTCACGTGCGGCAGACTACGATCGAACTTTTCCTTAGCCATCGAGACAATCCTCAGCAAGAAGAAATAAGCAAGTCAATACGACCATTAAAACAAAGGCAGATATTTTCATATCTGCCTTAGTTATATGGAGCTCTTGAGCGGATTTGAACCGCTGACCTCACCCTTACCAAGGGTGTGCTCTACCAACTGAGCTACAAGAGCGTAACACTGTGCAACAACCGTAAACTTGGAGCGGGTAGCGGGAATCGAACCCGCATCATCAGCTTGGAAGGCTGAGGTTCTACCACTAAACTATACCCGCGGAGCTTGCGGCTCTCGCTAAAACTGGTGGAGGGAGAAGGATTCGAACCTTCGAAGCTCTCGCAACGGATTTACAGTCCGTCCCCTTTGACCGCTCGGGAATCCCTCCAGATTTGGCCGGCATTCTATGCAGAAGCCGATCCAGTGTCAAGCGCTTTTTCAAATTTTTTCAATCAAATCTGAAACTTAGCTGCTTTGACACCGCCTCCAGCTCTACCACCTGAGTGGTGTTCCCTGTGAAGCGGGCGCCATTCTATCAAGCTATTCGCCAGTTGCAATACCCTCGCACAACATTATTTTATGTTTTAAGTCTTTGAAATCATGGGAAAGTGTCCCAAGCACGGTTTGGTCCAGCAAACGCTGGCTCTGGGGCGCGATCTGCAGCCACAAACCAGTGCTGTCACCCAGGCGGCCGGTCACCGGAACAGCAGCAATATCCAGAGTCAGCAAGCGCTGACGCAGTGCCTTTACCTGATCCTGGCCCGCCAGGCCGCCTACGTAGAGGCATTCCTGGCCACGCTCGGGCGCCGTTTTACCCTTGCTCGACTCGCTCAGCAGACGAATATCCTGCTGATTTCCCTTATACAGCGACAACGGCGCCACTTCCTTGGCCTTCAACGGCGCTTCCTGCTGGTGCCAGACGTAATAAAAGACATTGAGCACCACCAACAACAGAAACAACCAACGCATAGGCACCTCAATCCAGGGGACAAGCCATGGCCAGACCAACGAACACCAGGTCCGGCACCACCCGGGCCTGTGGCGCGGTCTCCTGCACCAGGAGCGCATCGCCCCCGGTTAGCAGCACGGTGAAATCATCACCCCACAGTCCCTGAGCGTATTCGAGCTGCGAGCGAACAAAGCCCTGCAGCATATGCACGCAACCACGCTCCACCGCCTCGACAGTAGAACGCCCAGGCGCCAGGCTCGACAATGCCCGTTCAGCCGAAGCATCGTCATAGCGGATACGCCGGGTGTGGGTACGCAGCTGACTGCGCATCAACGGCATGCCCGGGCAAATGAAACCACCCAGATGCTCGCCGTCGGCAGATACGAAGTCGGCCTTGGCCGCCGTACCAAAATCCATGACCAGGCAAGCGCCGCCCGCCAAGTGATACCCCCCCAGGAGCGCAAGCCAACGATCCAGGCCAAGGCGCTGGAAGTCTTCGTAACCATTACGCACGCCACAGACCTCTTTGGCCGGCTGCGCCACCACAACATTCAGGCCAAAGTGCTGAGCGAGCAGCGCCGAAAGACCGGCAGTCTCCTCTTCACTTCTGACACTGACCAGGCGGCAGCGCCTGGGCGCCTCAGGGAGCGCCATGACAGCCGCTACCAGGGCCTGATCGGAGTCCACTATGCCGCCGGCAGCCACAGCACCCTGTGCAGCATGGATTACCCGCCACTTGATAAAGCTGTTGCCACAATCGAGCTCAAGAATCATCACGCAACCTCAAACTGAGCTCACCACCGCTAAAGCTCTTCTCAACACCATCAACCTCGAGGCGCAACGCCCCTTGCCGGTCAATGCCTAGAACAATTCCGTCAATCCGGTTGACTCCGGCAATCAGGGACACCGCAGCCCCCTGCCACAGATGGGATTGTTCCCATTCGGCCTGGAACGCGGCGAAACCGGATTGCCGATGGCGCTGCAGATCCTGCTGCAGGTTCTGACTGAGCGCAGCCACCAGCTTATTACGATCGACTGCCACCCCTGTCTCACGACGCACAGACGTCCACAGCTGATCGATCTGCTCGTTGACCTGCATGTTGACGTTGATACCAATCCCCAGCACGACGTGACAGACGTCCGCGGGATCTCCAACCAGCTCCAGGAGGATGCCAGCGATTTTCTGATTGTTTACCAGAACATCATTCGGCCATTTCAGTCCCGCGCTGGCAACACCAAAGGCCTGCAGCGTACGCATTACCGCCAGGCCAACCACAAGGCTCAAACCTTCCAGCTGGCGCATGCCGCCTTCAATACGTAGCACCAGGCTGTAGTAGAGGTTTTCCGCGAATGGGCTGACCCACTGCCGGCCACGCCGGCCACGCCCGGCCGCCTGACGCTCAGCCAGCACCAGGAACGGCGCAGCCTGGCCTTCGCTGATCGAGCGCAGGGCCTGGGCGTTGGTCGAGTCGATGGATTCGAATATCAACACTGGCCACTGTTCACCTTGGGAAAGCTCGGCTAATGCCGACTCTTCCAGCAACGACAACGGCGTGGCCAACTGATAGCCGCGGCCACGGACTTTATGAATGGGCAGGTTCAGCTCAGCCTCAAGAAGCTGCAATTGCTTCCAGACAGCGGCGCGACTGACGCCCAAGGCTGCGCCCAGGTCTTGCCCGGAATGGAACCGGCCATCCTTGAGGAGCTTCAACAACTTCAGCATGCCAATCTCGACTCACAATGAGGAGGGCATGATAGCCATGCAGGTGGGGATTGCATAGAAAACTGAGTTGTGGGAGCGGCAGTAGGAGCGCACAGAGGAAAATGCCAGAAAGACAAAACCCCTACCTGCATACGCAGATAGGGGTTTCGGAATT